>CAZLYT010000358.1:0-12962 GCA_964563515.1 uncultured Candidatus Competibacteraceae bacterium
GAGGAGGCCGAAGAGCTGGAGGCCCGTCGCTACGAGTCCCGTCCAACCGGTCTGATGGCTGGCCCCCAGGCCGGCGCCATTGTCACCATGAAAGTACTCGTAGAAGAGGAGGTGGTCGCGCCAATGGGGGTCGGACTGGAACGTCTCGGTCCCCCCATAGACGGGCCGGCGACCGCATTCATCGCGCAGAAAGATGCGGGTGAGCCGCTCTGTGATCTCCCGGGCCACCTCGAAGAGGGTCAGCATCTGCCCTGAACCGGTGGGGCATTCCACCCGAAACGCGTCGCCGTAATAGAGATAGAACTGCAGCAGCGCTTGAATGATGAGGATAGTCATCGGAAACCAGATCGGCCCGCGCCAATTGGAGTTGCCGCCGAACATCCCGCTGTCTGACTCCGCCGGCAAATACTCGACGCGGTATTCCTGGCCCCCCACGTGGAACACGTAGGGGTGCCGTTGGTGAAATTTGGAGAGCGAGCGGATGCCGTAGGGGCTCAGAAATTCCTCCTCGTCGAGCATGATTGTGAGCATCCGGCGCAACCGCTCCGGGGTTAGCAGGGCCAGGAGCCCCCGCTCGCCCACACCATAGTGGCCAGGGCCAATCGGATGGATGAAGCCCTGCAACTGCGGCATCTGCCGCAGGCGCTCTCGGAAAAAGGACAGCACACGCGGGACCCGTTCCCGCTGCCAGGGCTCGGTCACGGTAGTGGCACAGAGCGGCAAGAGTCCCACCAGGGAGCGCACCTTGAGCCGCATGGCGCGGCCGTCAGGAAGTATCAAGTTGTCGTAGTAAAAGCCGTCCTCCTCATCCCACATGCCATCTTCGCCAGAGCCATTCATGCCGGCGGCGATCCACAGGAAATGATCGATGAACTTCTCCACTACCGTCTCGTAAGTCGGGTCATAGGCGGTGAGCTCGAATGCTAGTTCGACCATATTTTGACAGAATAAAGCCATCCACGCAGTGCCGTCGGCCTGCTCCAGGTACCCGCCCGTGGGCAGTGGCGAGCTGCGGTCGAACACGCCGATGTTGTCGAGCCCAAGGAAGCCGCCCTCGAACACGTTTTTGCCAGAGCGGTCCTTGCGGTTCACCCACCAGGTGAAGTTGAGAAGGAGCTTATGCAAGGCCGACTTCAGGAAATCAAGGTCGACCTCGCCATGCAGGGCCTCCTCGGTACGGGTGAGAAACAGCGTCGCCCAGGCATGCACCGGCGGGTTCACGTCGCTGAAGTTCCACTCATAAGCCGGCATCTGCCCGTTGGGGTGGAGGTAGTGCCCAGTGAGCATGAGGTCGAGCTGCTGCTTCGCGAAGTCGGGGTCGACGGCCGCCAGGGCAATGGTATGAAACGCCAGATCCCAGGCGGCGTACCAGGGATACTCCCATTTGTCGGGCATAGAGATGATATCGTCATTGATCATGTGGAACCAGTCACGGTTTCTGAAGACACGACTTGGGGGATGGAGGGGGTGGGCGCCGTGCTCTTCCAGCCAGGCGTCGGCGTCAAAATAGTAGTACTGCTTGGTCCACAGCATGCCGGCGAAAGCCTGGCGCATGACATTGGCCGCATCCGCCGACACCGAGGGGGGTGTCAGCTCCCGGTAAAACGCATCGGCCTCAGCCTGTCGCGTGTGCACGACGGTGTCGAATGCCCCAAAAGGATCGGTCAGCCGCCCAGGCGCTGTCTGGGTCAAGCGCAGCCGGATGACCTCTGTGGCCCCGGCCTCGACGCGCACCTGGTAGTAGGGAGCGGCCTTCGTGCCCTGCTGCGCGGGATTCACCGCTTCTTGCCGCCCATGGATGACGGCATCGTGGATGCCATCCTTCACGTAGGGGCTCTGATTCGCGGTCCCAAAGAGCCTGACATGATTGGTTTCGTTCTCAGTGAACAGCAGAGGGACCTGGCCCTCGCAATAGAGGTCATAGTCGTCGAGCGATTCCTGGAACAGGGGGTCGGTATGGTGCGCGTGAATCACGCGGTGTCGCATACCTTCGACCGCTTGCAGAACCGGCTTCGCACCGCCATCGGGCCAGGACCAGGTATTGCGGAACCACAGGGTCGGCAGCACGTGCAGCAGAGAGGCTTCAGGCCCGCGATTGTGGATGCTGATCCGGATCAGTACGTCCTCCGGGGCAGCCTTGGCATACTCGACGACAACGTCGAAGTAGCGGTTGCTGTCGAAGACACCAGTGTCGAGGAGCTCGTACTCCAACTCGCCCCGCGACCGCTGACGATTCGTCGCTACGAGGTCGGTGTACGGATAAGCCGCCTGGGGGTATTTGTAGAGATACTTCATGTAGGAGTGGGTCGGGGTATTGTCGAGGTAGAAATAATACTCCTTCACGTCCTCGCCATGGTTACCCTCGCTATTGGTCAACCCGAACAGCCGCTCGCTGAGATAGGGACCCCAGAATTTCCAGGGGATCGACCGCTCCCTGGCTGCCTGGAGTCTTTCGGCCTCCACACCCATAGAATCATCCACGTCTTGGCTCATGATCTCGGCCTCCTATGATCGAGGACGTCGCTGGTGTAATGACCCCTTGCTACTGCGTTACGGGCTGACTTGGCGGTGGAGATCAGTGTCGGACATCGCCCCGGTGTTGTCAATTGCATCCATGCTGCGACACAACCCCGGGCCTTGCGGCATTTTGCCCACCCCCCCCAACGAAATCAGGGTGCTTATGGCGCGCTATTGTGAGAAGCTCGGGCAAGTGGACAAAGCGGCATGGAAGATTCACGAAACATTTCCTGCAAGTCTATTATCATTCTTATCATTTCACTTGACTCGCTTTCACAAGGAGGGTTCCATGAAAGCAACCATCGGCTTTGCAGTCTTTCTCGTCGCGTTCCTCCTGGCGGGTGCAGCGGCGGCCCAGCAGGTGTTCATCTTTCCCGCGCAAGGCCAGACACCCCAGCAGCAGGCGCAGGACGAGGGCACGTGCAACGCGTGGGCAGTGAACCAGACCGGCTTCAACCCCATGCACGCGAGCACGGCGCCTCCTCCGTCCGGCGAGGCGCCCCGGGGCGGGCTATTGCGGGGTGGCGCCCTAGGTGCGGCCACTGGCGCGGCCGTGGGCGCCATCACGGGTAATACCGGGAGGGGCGCCGCCGCCGGGGCCGCGGGCGGCGCCCTGATCGGCGGGATGCGCCGCAGTGACCAGCGGAACCAGCAGGAGGCGGAGTCCCAAACCTGGCAGCAGCAGCAGAACGCAAACCGCGACGCGTGGCTTCGCGCCTACACCGCCTGCCTCGCAGGCAAGGGCTACACGGTCAACTGAGCACTCGTACGAGGAGGGAACAAATCATGATTGTTCGTGCGCTGATCATTCTGGCACTCGCCCTATGCGTGCCCTTCGCCGCCCAGGGCGGAGATTACGATGGCTCGAAAACGCTGCTCTGCACTCCGACGAACTCGGTATCCTGCGACGGCGCGGGCGAGTGCAAGCGGGGGACGACCGAGGATCTCGAGGTCCCCCCGTTCATCAAGATCGACTTTGGCAAGAAGCTGCTTTCGGGCAAGCTCAAGAGCGGCGACGAGAGGAAGACCCCCATCTGGAACGTCAAGGCCGACGAAGGCTCAACTCTGCTGCAGGGCGGTGAGTACGGGCGCGGCTGGAGCTTCGTCATCCAGCACGACACCGGTGAGATGTCGGCAGCGATCGCGGGGGACGAAGGCGCTATCATCTTGCTGGGTGCCTGTACCATCGACTAGGTTGGGCTCTGCAAGACTTCCGGCAACGTTTCGTCGCAGAACGCCCGCTCCTCGTAGCGGCAGGATGCCACGAGGAGGGGGGATTCCCGTGTCCGAGAATCTCGAAATGCGGGCCAAACTGAACCAGCCTGGACCGCCCTCGCAAACCTCGCAGGCTTCAATGCCATTCCGATCTCAAGCGTGCTCGACTTTGCGATCACACCGCCAAACGCAATCCCTTCTCGTTGACGTCGGGTAGCTTCCCTGAGCAGATCGTCGTCCCGGCTAAATCACACGCGGCCCAACTCCTGCGCTCGATCGAGAAGCCCCTATCCTCCAACGCGTGGAGTGCTTCGAGCTCATCTGAGACACGGGGTCGCCCCAACTTATTGCGCTTTTGGCTGCCGTCAAACTTCTGGGCGACGAGCCGTTGGTACCAGCGCATCAGGGTGTCCGGCATGGCCAAAGTGGCCAGGGATTTGAGGCGTTTGCGGTCAAGCGGAAAGACGAGGGCGGCCAGACGACGGCGTTCGGCATCGGTGAAGCAGATGCGTCGACCACCGAGTTTCGCGTGGAGAGTGCGGTTTTCTTCCAGGAGGTAGGCGATGACCTGCTGCTTGACACTATCCGGGGACACGTGCAAAAATGCGCTTCGTATTTCTTATCCGTCCGTGGCCCGCGCGGTCCCGCGGCAGCCACCACGCCGGGAGGGGCGGCGCCGCCCTGAGAACGCCGCGATCACGGACGCCGAGACAATCTGGGGCGGCTCAGGAGGCATGCACGATGGAAGGCACACGAGACGAGCGAGTGGCGGCAGGCCGGGCGCTGCGGGGCGAGGTGCCGCGGTCCGCGCACGCCGAATGGACGGCGCCGCCCGAAGGACGCGACCCGGTCGCGGTGCTGGAGGCCCAGGGCGCCACGCGGGTCGCCGAGCTGTTGCCCATCCGCTACGGACGCATGGCCGAGTCGCCGTTCGCGTTCTTCCGCGGCGCGGCCGCGGTGATGGCCATGGACCTCAACGCCAGTCCGGTCACGGGCATCCGGGTGCAGGCCACCGGCGACGCGCACGTCGGCAACTTCGGCAAGTTCGCCAGCCCCGAACGCAATCTCGTCTTCGACATCAACGACTTCGACGAGACCGTCCCCGGCCCCTGGGAGTGGGACGTGAAACGCCTCTGCGCGAGCCTGCACGTGGTGGCGCGCCAACGCGGCTTCTCCCCCGCCGAGTGCGATGAAGTCGTGCTCGCCGCCGCCCGCGAGTACCGCACGCGCGTGGCCCAGTACGCGACGTGGCGGATGCTCGACCTCTGGTACGAGCGCGCGGAGATCAAGGCGGTCATCAAGCAGTTCCCCACGAGGTACCGGTCGAAGGTGGCCAAGGACGCAAATCGCGCCCAACGCAAGGATCACCTGCGCGCGATCGCCAAGCTCACCGAAGTCGTCCGCGGGCGGCGACGGTTCGTGGAGGACGCGCCGCTCCTCGTGCACATCGAGAACCTCGACGAGGAGCTGGACGAGGTCGGCTCGATGGCCGACGCGTACCGCGCCTCCCTCACCGAGGACCGGCGCTACCTGTTTGACCAGTTCCGGCTGCTCGACGTGGCCCGCAAGGTGGTCGGCGTGGGCAGCGTGGGTACCCGCTGCTGGGTCGTGCTCTTCGAAGGCCCCGACGATCCCGACTCCGACCTCATCGTGTTGCAGGTGAAGGAAGCCCAGCCCTCGGTGCTCGAGGAGTACGTGGGCGCGTCGGCGCTCGACCAACACGGCCAGCGTGTGGTGGTGGGCCAACGGCTTATCCAGGCCGCGAGCGACGTGTTCCTCGGCTGGGCCCAGGGTTCCGAGTACGGACGCCAATACTACGTGCGTCAGCTCTGGGACTTCAAGGGGCAAGGCGACCCGATGGTGATGGACCTCGGCCACCTGAGCCACTACGGCGCGCTCTGCGCGTGGATCCTGGCCCGCTCCCACGTGCGTACCGGCGACGGTGTGCGCATCGCCGCCTACCTCGGCAAGTCCGACCGCTTCGACCGCGCGATCGCGGCGTTCTCGGCGCGCTACGCGCGCACCAACGAGGAGGACCACGCCGCGCTCCTCGCGGCGATCCGGGACCGCCGCCTCGAGGCGCGCCCGCTGCGCTGAGAGCCGCTCAGGGCTGCGTCCAGCAGTCGGGCAGCGTCGCGAACGTTCGGCCCTCGCCCCGCGGCACGAGTCCCACCCTGCGACATATCGACGCGTGATGAAAGAGCTGTCATTCTTGTAGAATGCGTACCTTCTGCCCTTCGCGCAGGAAGTGGACACCAGCCGTGGCGATCCATTCACCAGGTGCGAGCCCCTCCGTCACGGTGACACCGCTCGAGGAGAGGTTGCCGACCGTGACTTGACGCCGTTTGACCGTTTTGGTGATATCGTCGATCACCCACACGAACTGCTGGTCACTCTCGTCAGAAAACAGCGCTGACACCAGAATGTCGACGCTCTGGCTCGCGGCTGTATCGGGTAATGCGACATGTGATGCGCTCGCTCTGCCGGCCATGCCCGGCAGAATCCTGCGGCCTTCGGGTTGCTCCATGAGCACGGTCACAGGAAAAGTCCGGGTCGTTTGCGAGGCTTCCGTGCCGACCTCCTTGACCTTGGCCGGGATCATCAGATCTGGAAAGGCATCGAAACGCACCTGCATCCCTTGGACGTAGGGCACCAGGGAGATCAGACTCTCGGGAATATCGACCACCATCTTGATGTGCGAGACATCGAGCAGGCGCACGATCGGCTGTGTCGCCTGGACATTTTGAAAATTCTCCACGAAAGTCTGGGCGATGTAGCCGGCAAACGGGGCCCGCAGCCAGGTATCCTCCAGGGCATCCTGGGCGCGTTGCTGCTGTGCCTCCAAGGCGCGGATATTGGCTTGCTGGGCTGCAATATCTTCCGCCCGCGCCCCGCGCCGCCCGATGCGGAGATTTTCGTCGGCGCTCCGCTCCGCCTGCAGGGCCACATCCCGCTGCGCCCGCGCTTGGTCAAAGTCGGCCCGCGAGGCATTATCATTGGCAAAGAGTTCCCGCACCCGGTCGAAGTTCGCCTCCGCGTTGACCCGTTCCGCTCGGGCCGCGGCCAAAGCGGCCTCGAGTCGGCTGACTTCCTCGGGCCGCGCCACGCGCATGGCCTGCAGTTCCGCCTGGGCCCGGGTCAGGATACTGGTAATATTGGCCAGCTCAGTCTCGAAATCGCGAGGATCGATGCGCGCGATGAGATCGCCCTGTTGCACGGAGACGCCGACGTTCACCGGACGCTCGACCAGGGGCCCGGCGACGCGAAAGGCGAGATTGATCTCCTCCGTCGCCTGGGCTCGTCCAGGAAACGTGCGCTCACGCACGCCAGCCACGTCGGCTACCTTCATCGCGCGCACCGGACGCACGATGTCCTTGACCGGCTCTTCTTTTCCACACCCCATGGCGCTCCCCAGCAGCAGGAACGCCACAACAACCCATCGGAGTCTGCACGAGGCAAGGCGGAGCGGTACGTCTGCAATCATCGAGTCATTTCCTCTGTCAAACGGCACGGCGCGCACGAGCACAACCCCGCTTTCTCCATTTACTCTATCGCTTGCGGTGCTCGCAACCGGTACAGGGTGGCATAGAACACCGGCACGAGTACCATGGTAAGGATCGTTCCGACGGTCAGGCCCGCCATGATGGTGACCGCTAATCCAACCCAGAACTGATCCGGGAGCAAGGGGATGACCCCGAGCACTGTCGTCGCGGCGGCGAGTCCCACGGGGCGTAGACGAGAAAGCGCGGCTTGCACGACGGCTTCATACGGGATCATGCCAGCGGCGAGATTCACGTTGACTTCATCGAGTAGCACCACGGCGTTCTTAATCATCATGCCTGCGAGGCTCATCGCCCCGAGCAGGGCAACGAAGCCAAACGCCGCCCCGGTCACGAGCAAGCCGGGCGTGATGCCAATGATGATAAACGGAATGACCATGAAAATGATGAGGGGTGGTCGTAAGGCATTGAACAGCGCCACCACGATGAGCACCATGATGGCCACGGCTGGAATCACCCCGGGAATGAGACCTGCCTGCGCGTCGACGGTATCCTCATATTCTCCACCCCATTCCATGGTGTAACCGGGTGGCAGCTCGAGCGACTCTACCGCATCGGCCACGCGCTCGCGCAGCGTGGGTAGAGTAACGCCAAAGATGGGGTTGCCCTGCACCGTGATCGTACGCCGCCGATCCCGGCGCCAGATGAGCGGATCTTCCCATGCGACATGGACGCCGTCCGTCACCTGAGCCAGGGGAACGGTGTGGGTCGCTCCGGCGGGCTGCACCTGCAAGACGTCAATGCCATCAACGCGTTGCCGCTCCTTTTCCACGTGCCGCAGGACGATGGGAATCAAGTCCTCGCCTTCGCGATAGAGCCCAATCGTGCGGCCATCAAAGGCCCGTTTGGTCGCCTCGGCGACGCTGTCACGCGTCACCCCGGCCCAGCGACCGCGCGCCTGGTTAAACTCGGGGACCATTTTCGGCGCCCGCTGCCGCCAATCGGTTTGGTACACGCCCGTCAGTGGAGACGCCGCCAGTACATCCTGGGTGTGGGCGGCAAGGGCGCGCAACGTCGCTGGGGATGCGGTGCCTGGACCGCTCAGGCGCACTTCAAAGCGCCACGTGTTACTGGGTCCAACGCCGTACTTGCGGACGGGGACCAGAGCTTGCGGATAGGCCTCTGCAAGCCAGACGTTTAACTCTTTGACGAGTGCATCAATGTCCCTGAAATCGTGTACATTGACGATCAACTGCGCATAGGCGGCATTGGGATTTTCGGGTTGTACCGGGAGATAGAAGCGCGGTGGCCCGGCACCCACGAATGCCGCCACCGCCTCGACCCGGTCGTCAGCCAGGAGTTTGGCTTCGATCGCTTTGATATCCGCCGAGATCTGCTGGATGCGCGTGCCTTCTGGCCCTCGGTAGTCGATCATAAACTTAGCCATCGACGAGTCGGGGAAAAACAGCTGCTTCACCGCCCCAAACCCGATAACGGACAACACGAGGAGTCCGACCATGGTGCCAATCGTCAGGAACCGGAAGCGAATCGCCCACTCGAGCAGCCCCCTGAAACGCCGAAACAGTCCACCGGCATAGGGGTCTGTCGCCTCGCCTGTACCTGGCGGCGTGGGCAACATATCGAGACACTGGACCGGGGTGATGGTCACGGAGATGAGCCAGCTGACCAGTAGGGAGATGGCCGCCACGGTAAAGAGACTCCCACAATACTCACCGGTGTTCTGGGTCGAAGCAAAGATCGGATAGAAGGCCATCACCGCCACGATAGTGGCGCCTAGTAAGGGTATGGCCGGTTGGCTGCCGGCTTCGATGGCGGCCCTGGTCCGATCCATACCTCGCTGCAGGCGCACGACGAAGCCATCGGCGACCACAATGGCGTTGTCCACCATCATACCCAGGGCAATGATCAGCGCCCCGAGAGACATGCGCTCCAGGTCCATGTCGAAGATGGCCATGATCAAAAAAGTCCCGAGAATGGTGCCGATGAGCGCCATCCCGATAATGACGGCGAGGCGCCAGCCCATGCCGATCGTGAGCACAACCAAGACGATCAAGACCGCTTGCGCAAAACTGCTCAAGAAGCCATTGACGGCTTCCGCCACCACGTCAGACTGCCAATGTACCCGCAGGGCTTCCAGCCCCACCGGCAGCTCAGCCATGAGTTCCTGCAGCCGTGCGTCGACGGCACGGCCCATGTCGACGATGTTTACCCCAGACATGTTACTGATGGCCAGCCCAATGGCCGGACGACCATTGAACCGCATGAGCGTCGCGGGCGGTTCACGGTAACCACGGCGTACCGTGCCAATGTCCCGGATGTGGATCAGTTCGCTGGCGCGTGCGGCTCCATCGTCAGTCAGCCGATTTTGGAGCGAGTCCGTGAACGAGGGCCGGATGGTGAGGTCCGCAATGTCGTCGGGTGATTGGAACGCCCCGGTGGGGGCGATGCGAAAGCGCTTGTTCTGCACATCAACGCCGCCGGCATCGACCACCGCATTCTGCAGCTGGAGGGTCTGCTCGATACTCGCATCACTCAAGCCGAGTGCCGCGAGCTGGGTCTCCGACGTGTCGAGATAAATGACCTGCTGCTGGACACCCCACAAATCGACGCGGGCCACACCCGAGACGAGGCTGAGCTCTCGCTGGAGGCGCTCCGCATAATTTTCGAGTTCGGCATAGCTGAAGCCATCGCCGACCAACGCCAGCAGGTGACCAAACACGTCACCGAAGTCGTCATTCACGATCGGGCGGCCGGCGCCGGGCGGCAGCGCTTTTTCGATGTCCCGGATTCTGCGGCGCAGCTCATCCCAGACCTGCGGTAAACGGTCGGACCAGTACTCCTGCTTGATATGGATTTCGATCCATGAGAGTCCGGCGCGGGAGAAAGACCGCAAGTAATCGATCTGCGGCATCTCCTGCAGCCGCCGTTCGATGCGGTCGGTCACCTCCAGCTCGACTTCTTCCGGACTTGCTCCCGGATAGCGGGTGACCACGACGGCGGTCTTGATCGAAAAATCCGGATCCTCGAGTTGGCCGAGGTTGAAAAAGCTGGCAATACCAGCGACGAGCAGCAAGAACGCGACAAAATAGGTGACGGTTTTATTCTCGACCGCAAATGCAGTAAGTTTCATGCGTCGTCAAGACCCTCGACTACACCACTTGATTTAATGTGCCTGTCTAGTTTAATGTACCTGTCTAGGAGGCCGATCTGGGAATAAGGCGGCCAATCAAAGCACATTTCTTTCGCGGAGTCAACGTTATCCAGCACCCGGTATGCCGCGACTTACTCGGCAAATTTCCGTCCGCATGGCGACTTGATGGCTTGCTCGGGGAAATTCCCGTCAATGCTTCTGGCGTGTACTCCATGTTCCCGCGGCAATCACGAGCGCCATGGCTGCGCCAAAGCCTAAAATATCCCATCCCCCTTGCCATTTCGCCTTTTCCAACTACAACCCCAGCGCCATGACATACAACGACATGGCAATAAATAACAGATCGATCGGCTTAATCAAGCCGACCGCGATGCTTCTGACGTCCTGGGACGCCTCTTGACTAACAACGATGCGAATGACGTGGAGCACCCACGGGCAAGTCAGCACACAGGAATCCACATAGAGGACAAGTGCGATGCCAAACACCCCCACGATGCTCAGAAGCACCACCTAACGCGTGGCTCTCATGACTGTTTCCACGACATAGCGTTTGGTTGCAGAGATGTTTTCGACCCTCTACGACAGCTCCTTGCCGCATGGTGTGAAGCAAGCCGCTAGAGGAGCGACGCCGGCCGACCAGCCGGTTCAAGAAGGGCATGCAGCAACAGCCGGCAGAGGTCTATCAGGCCTTTGAGAGACGACTTCAGACCTTCTCGGCAGCCTGCACTTCCTCCAAAGCGGCCCGTAGCTTCTCCTCCCTTTCGTGGCTGAGCGAGGTTTGCAGCACCGTGCCACCGTAGGGCTTGATCGCCTCCAAGACGCGGTCCGGCGTGACCTTGCGCACCAGCACGAAAAGAGCCGAGGTCCCCGGCTTGAACCCCTCGCTGAGCTGCTTCATAAAATTGTCGTTGATCCCCACGTCGCTCAGCGCACCGGACACCGTTCCCGCCGCCGCGCCCGCCAACGTGCCAATGCCAAAGAACGGACCCAAAAACAGCAGACCCAGCAACGAGCCCCAAAACCCTCCACTCATCGCCCCGGAGGCCGTGAGATTGTACGTTTGATGGAGCTTGACTTTCCCGCTCTCATCCTTCACGGCGACAACCGCATCTTCCAGATCAATCAGATACTCGCGTTGCAGCTTGGCCAGCGTCAGCCGTACCTCCTGCGCCTTGTACATGTCATCGTACTCGATCGCGACAAAATCAGCCATGCCGTGTTCTCCTCTCGCTTGAAGGCACATTGAGCCTGTTTCCTCGGGCCCCGGGCGACGGGTTTGTGCAGCGTGCCGGTCCAGACCAAGGACACGCCCATCGCTGCTTGGGTACCCCCACGCCTCACAGGGTCTGACAACTGTTGTCGTCGTCATGCCGCCGGTTGTTTGATGGGTCGAGCGAGTATCCCAGAAACAACCTAGGCTGTCAACGCCATTGTCATTGAGGGTTGACAGCCCTGGAAAATATGATCGATGCCACAATGGAGAGCCTTAATCCGGGCCTTGACACTGGGATGCATGTGGGATATAGCTGTTCGCGCCCGATGGAGGAGGGCGAAAATGGATCGGTCCTCGCCCCATGCGGGGGGGGGGGGTATCCTACTCGTCCACACATTCTGACTATCCCCCCGCCAGCGGTGCAGCAGCAAGTACAGCAGCAACAGCAAGCTACCTAGGCTTAGCGATAGTAAAGGCCCCAATATCGCACATCTTCCATATTTTCTCGAATGAGATCGGAAAGCCATACCTTGAAATGCGTAGCAGGCAAAGGGGTAGACCATCCGCAAGAGCAGCCTCGATCGTCAACCCAAGAGAGAATGGAGCCATGAGACGAGAGACCGTAGGGTATGTCGCCCTATTCCTGGTTTTTCTAAGCGCTTTCGCCCTGCCCATCGCACCCGGCTATGCCCAGACAGACGTGCTTTACGTCCAGGCCTCGCGTGCCCATGTCCGCGCCCGTCCGGCCATCGAACCGGGCAACATCCTCGACACCCTCGAGCGCGGCACGGAAGTCACCGTCTTGAGACAAGCGGAGGACTGGTACGAGGTGCAGTTGCCCGATGCCCGAAGCGGCTGGATGCATCAATCGGTGCTCGGAGCCGCTCCCCCTTCTGCGCAGGTGTCGACCGCTGCTCCAGGCATCACTCGCTTGCCCCTGCTGCGCGTGGGTATTGTGCTCGATGGGCCGTCGCCGCAGCGCGACCCGCTCCTGACGCTGTTTGAAGGTGAAATTCGCGAGGTGCTCAAGGGCGACCGCACCGTACAGTTCCCCAGGGACAGGGTCCTGCAAGCCGACTGGACCGCGGGCGGTGTCAAGGCGGCGATGGATCGATTGCTCGCCGACCCCCGCGTCGATGTGGTGTTGGCCCTGGGCATGCTGGCCTCGCATGAGGTCGGCCGGCGGCGGCGCCTCCCCAAACCCGTGTTTGCCCCGTTTGTCCTCGACCCCGAACTCCAGGGCATCCCCCTGGAGAAAGGTACCAGCGGCAGATCGAATCTATATTACCTAACGGCACCGACCGATTTTGCCGCCAGCCTGCGCCTCCTCTACGACATTAAACCC
>CAZLYT010000359.1:0-10393 GCA_964563515.1 uncultured Candidatus Competibacteraceae bacterium
CTAAAGCTAAACTGAATTCGGGATAAGGAGGCCGCACTTCCTGAAGGGCGGTGAGAACATACCTGGTATCGGACCCACCTCTTGTCTTTCACAGATGGGAGTCCCCTTATATTTCCTAGTGGAGGTCAATTCATCATGTCGGCACCCGAAAGCGACGGTAAATCGATTCTGGTCTTGAATGGACGGAGCCTCAATCTGTTGGGAACGCGCGAGCCTGAAAAGTATGGGCGCACCACCCTGGCCAATTTCCATAAGCCCTTGAAGCAACGGGCTGCCTAGAAGAATGTAATGGTGGATTTGTTTCAGAGCAGTTTCGAAGCTCAAGGATCCCCTCGACTTCTTAGCAAGATCGGCGCAGATAGCGGCCAGTTCCAGCACGCTGGACATTTTTCGCGCCCTACCTTAGTACCGCCCGTCATAACTAACAGCACGTATTTTGACGAGCCGATTGCCTTTGGATACAGTTCTTCCAACACGGCTGGCAGAGTTCGCTGTGCCCAGGAAGAGCCCGTTCGTCATCAAGTTGACCGACGAGGAAGCGAGGGTATTACAGCAGCGCGCGCGAAGGTATACGTTGCCATACTTTCAGGTATTGCGGGACAGATGATCCTCTTGGCAGCCGAAGGGCTTCAGAACGATGAGATCGCGGCGCGGCTCAACACTCGTCGCGAAGTGGTCAGCCAGTGGCGCAAGCGATTCTTCTACGAACGCCTACCCAGGCTGGAGGAGCGCGCCAGGCCCGGCCGCCCCCGGGCTTTCCCTCCCAGAGGTGATCGTTCAGGTCAAGGCTCTGACGTGTGAGTTGCCGCTCAGCCGCGGGCTGCCTCTGTCGCGCATGAGCATCGCCGATGTGGGGCGCGAGGTTCGCCGTTCCGGGATCGTCGCACGCATCAGCGACAAGACCGTGTGGCGCTGGCTTCACGAGGACGCTATCCGCCCGTGGCAACACCGCTGCTGGAACTTTCCTCGAGACCCTGATTTCAGGACCAAAGCCAGCCGCATCTTGGACCTCTACGAAGGGCACTGGGACGGGACGCCTCTGCGCGAGGACGAGTTCATCATCTCGACCGACGAGAAAACCAGCATCCAGGCACGACGGCCTGCCCACTCGCCTCTGCCACCTGCTCCGCGGCGCGCCATGCGTAAGGAACACGAGTACGAGCGCCAAGGGGCATGGGCCTACCTGGCCGCATGGGACGTGCGTCGCGCCAAGATTTACGGGCGCTGCGAGCGCAAGACCGGCATCGTGCCGTTTGGCCGACTCGTCAAGCAAGTCATGACACAAGAACCCTATCGTTCGGCTCGCCGGGTCTTCTGGACCATGGACAATGGATCTTCGCATCGTGGCCAAGCCTGCATTGATCGGATGAAGCAACGATGGCCCACCGTCGTCACTGTCCACACGCCCGTTCACGCGAGTTGGCTTAACCAGGTCGAGATCTACTTCCCAATCCTCCAGCGAAAGGCATTGACGCCAAACGCTTTCCCTTCGCTCGAAGCCCTCGAAGAGCGCTTGCACGCTTTCGCCCAGTACTACGAGACCATTGCTCGCCCATTTGAATGGAAGTTCACCCGCAAGGACCTCGATTCGCTATTGGATCGATTCGAGCGCCACCAGGAACAGGCCCTGTCGGCCGCCGCGTAGAATACGTGCGCGAACTTATGACTCAGGGGTACTTAGGGTGTGCCGGGATGGTCTATCCAGCACCCGGGGGGTCGAGAAAGTCCGTGCGCACCCAGATGGGCTTCGAAGGCATCCGCAAGTTTATCGAGTCGCTGTTTGAGGGCGATCTGCATGCCATGAGAGTGTACTCGCTGGCGAATGCCACGCTGGGGGTCCTGAGCAGTGCCTCGTTGGCGGTCCACCTCATTGGGCAGGGGCCCTGGCGCACAGCCGTGGGCTGATCACTAAACACGCGGTGAAGCAGGTGGACCGACTGCTGAGCAATCGGGGCATCAAGGTCTGGGAGTGCTTTGGCTACTGGGTGCCCTACGTGATCGGCCCGCGGCGGGAGGTTCTGCTGGCGCTCGATTGGACGGAGTTTGACCACGACGATCACGCCACCCTCGTGCTGAGCATGATCACCCGCCATGGCCGGGCGACCCCGCTGTTGTGGAAGAGCGTGCTGAAGTCGACCCTGAAGGGTCGTCGCAACGACTACGAGGACTTGCTCCTGGGGCGTCTGAAGGAGGTGATGCCGGTCGGGGTGAAGGTCACGGTGCTGGCCGATCGTGGCTTCGGGGATCAGAAGCTGTTCGAGCTTCTGCGCCACACCCTGGGGTTTGAGCTCATCATCCGTATCCGCGGCAACATCACCGTGACCTCGGCGAAGGGCGAGTCGCAACGAGCCGAGGACTGGGTCGGCCCCGGGGGACGGGCCACGCCGTTGCGCAACGCCCGGGTGACGCTCGATGGCTATGAGGTAGCGAGCGTGGTCTGTGTGCACGACAAGGACATGAAGGAGCCGTGGTGGTTGGTCGCCAGTGACCCCCAGCTCAAGGCCCGCGCGGTGGTGGCCACCTATGCCAAGCGCTGGACGATCGAGCCGGGTTTTCGGGATTCCTAGGACCCGCGATTTGGCATGGGGATGAGACAAACGCGGATTGGCTCCACCCAGCGATGGGACCGATTGTTTCTGATCAGCACCTTTGCCACGGCCCTGCTGACATTGCTTGGGGGTGCGGGCGAGAGTCTCGGCTATGATCGGATGCTCAAATCCAATACCGTCAAAAGACGTGTCCATTCTCTATTCCGTCAGGGCTGCATGTGGTACGAGCTCATACCAAATATGCCAGAAGAGCGACTCCTTCCATTAACGCAACGATACGACGAGATGCTCCAAGAGCAACGCGAATTCAAAGAACCGCTCTGTGTAATCTGAATCATGTGGTAATAAAACGAGGGGATGCCTGAGGTCTCGAAGAGGTCAGCAGAAGCCTGCCGGTTGCGGTCCGGTCGGGCGCCGCCGCAGGCGGGCTCGTTCGACGGATAGACGGGTCCCCATGCGACCAGGACCAGCGGCTGCGGCCCCAAGGGGCGCGGCAGGGTAGCCGTTGGACTGACGGCTGGAACTGACCGAAAAGTCGCGCCGGCGTGCGGGCCATCCCCTGGCCCGGGAGGCGGGATTCAGGCCGACACCGGATGAAGGGGGGGCGACGGCGGCCTGATGACCCCAGGGACACTCGATGGACTCGGGGAAAAGGGCGTATATCCTGCCTATACGACTCACGGACGATCGCGGATGCAGGTGTCTCACTTGGCGCGAAGAGTGGAGTGCCGGCACGCGCTCAAGCGCTGGGCCCGATGCTGCGGGGCTGCCGACGCAGAAACTCGACGGCCTCGGCGTGCGTCTCGAAGACGTGTGCCTCCACATTCCGCAACGCCAGAGCGGAGCCGAGCTTCGCGCGCATGAAGGCGCTGGTGGTATAGCGCGTGGCCGTGGTGTAGTGAGTCGCCTGAAGTTCGCCGACCATCTCGAAATAGGCGTCGCTCAGCGATTCGTCGACCGAGAAGCCGTCGTAGTTGCAGATCAGGGCCACCTTGCGGCCGACCTCTCTGCACAGTTCGTCGAAAACCCGGCGCAGCCTCTCGATGTCCTCCACGCTGCGGATCTTCATGCCTTCGAAGTTGGCGAATAGCGTGTTACGTTCGGCGTCGTAGCTCAACCGATCGGCCAACTGCAGGTCGAGCAGCACCGCGAACAAGCCCATCGGGCTGTCGCGATAGATTCGAGCGTCCATGGTTTTCACGTTGCTGATGACAGGCCGGAAGCCCATGTGGGGCAGGATGTCGCGTTCGATGTCGATGCCGGGCGCCACCTCCACTAGTTGGAGGCCCTCGGGCCGCAGCGCGAACACGCAACGCTCGGTCACGTAGTGCACCGACTGCTGCTTGGCTACAGCCATCGGGCCGCTGAACGTGACCTGCTCCACCGCGTCGACGAACTTGCGCGTCCGGCCCTCCTCGGCGATGCTCACCCGGCCGTTTTCGATGACCACCCTGAGCCCCCCTGCCGTGAAGGTGCCGGCAAAGACCATGCGGCGGGCGCGCTGGCTGATATTGATGAATCCGCCGGAGCCGGCGAGTCGCGGGCCGAAGCGGCTGACGTTGACATTGCCGGCACGGTCGACCTGCGCCATCCCGAGACAGGCCAGATCGAGCCCGCCGCCGTCGTAGAAGTCAAATTGCTGGTTCTGATGCAGCAGTGCCTGTGTGTTGACGGCGGCGCCGAAATCCGGGTTGCCTTGTGGCATGCCGCCGATCACGCCGGGCTCGGTGGTCAGCGTCAAGGATTCCAGCACGCGTTCCTCGGCTGCCACGGCGCCCAGCACCTCGGGCACGCCGATGCCCAGGTTGATCACGCCGCCGAGCGGCAACTCGAAGGCGCAACGTCGTGCAATGAGCTTGCGCTCCTCGAGCCGTGGTGGCACCACCCTCTCCATCGGCACCCGGATCTCCCCCGCGAACGCCGCGTTGTAGGCGGTGCCATAGGTCTGCAGATGATTCGCCGGCAGCGCCAGCACCACGCAATCCACCAGCACACCGGGCACCACCACGCTACGGGCGTCGAGCGAGCCGCTGGCGGCGATTCGCTCCACCTGCGCGATCACCAGGCCATTGGCGTTTCGCGCGGCCATCGCAGCCGCCTGCGCATCCAGCACCAGTGCCTCCCGCTCCATCGTGATGTTGCCAGCCGCGTCGGCCGTGGTGCCGCGAATGAGTGCCACATCGACGGGGAACACCTTGTAGAAGAGCCACTCCTCGCCATCGATCAGCATGACACGCACCAGATCCTCGGTCGTGCGGGCGTTGATCTTTCCGCCCTCTTGCCGTGGATCAACAAAGGTACCCAGGCCGACCTTGCTGAGCGTGCCCGCGCGGTGCGCGGCCACATCCCGGTACAGGTGCGAGATGGTCCCGAGCGGCAGGTTGTAGGCCTCGATCCGGTTGTCCATCGCCAGCTTCGCCAGCTTCGGCAACAGGGCCCAGTGCCCGCCAATCGCCCGCTTGATCAGGCCTTCGTGGGCCAGCCGGTTGAGTCCGCGGTCCTTGCCGTCACCGGGCGCGGCCGCGAAGATGAGCGTCAGGTCGACCGGCCCCCCGCTTTCCACGAAGCGCCGCTCCAATGCGCCGATGAGCTCCTCCGGCGTTCCGATGCCGACGAACCCGGAGCAGCTCACGGCGTCTCCATCGCGTATCAGTGCGATGGCCTCGTCGGCTGTGACGATCTTGTCTTGGTACATACAGCCCTCAGGAAACAAAGGCTTGGACGACGGCGACCTGCGCGTCGCTCTTCAACGCCGGTGCGTGACCGCAACCGACGATCTGGACGGTGGTGACCTCGCCGGCGCGGGCGGCCGGCATCATGCCGACGTGCCTGCCGAGCGATGTACCGACCCGGTCCACCTGTTCGACGTCCAGCCGGGCGATGAGCGCCGACATCGCGCGGGTGTAGGCGCAGTTCGTGTAATGCACCAGTGATTCAAGCCATTCGCCGCAGCCGCGCTCCGGCAGAGCGGGCGGCACGGCCCTCGCCCCCTGCTCTGGCATCGCCGACGCCAGCGTGTCGAAGGCTCGCCCGCTGCGGGACAAGCCGTGCAGGCAGACATCCGTTCGCGCCGCGTTGGACGGCCCCCATTCGGTGTAGGCCAGTTGGCGAAAGCCGTCGCGGCCCAGCACGGGCAACCTGCTTCGATACCGTCAATACCGGCTTTATCGACAACCGTCGGGGTCGCTCATTCGAACATCACCACCTGCCGAATCGCGACGCCCTCGTGCAAGCGGTCGAAGCCGTGGTTGATCTCGTCTAGCGTCAGGCGGCCGCTGAGCAGCTTGTCCACCGGCAGGCGACCCTGCATGTACAGATCGATATAGCGCGGGAGGTCGCGCGAAGGCACACAGGTGCCGATGTAGCTGCCCTTGAGGGTGCGCTCCTCGGCGACGAGGCTGACCGCGGGTAGCGGCAGGGTTGCCGTCGAGGGTGGCAGGCCGGCAGTGATGGTCGATCCGCCACGACGGGTGGCGCGGTAGGCCAGTTCGAGTGCGCGAATCGACCCGGCGAACTCGAATGCGAGCTCGACACCGCCCGAGCTCAGGTTGCGGATCCGCTCGAGTGCATCGTCCTGGCCGGCATTCACGGTGTGCGTTGCGCCCAGTGTTCGAGCAGTTTCCAGCTTGTCGTCGGACAGGTCGACGGCGATGATCTGCCGCGCACCGGCGGCCTGGGCACCGATCAGTGCGGCGAGGCCGACACCCCCGAGGCCAATCACCGCCACCGTCGCACCCACCCGCACCTGCGCCGTGTTGACGACGGCGCCCACACCCGTGAGCACCGCGCAGCCGAAGAGCGCTGCCTCGTCTAGCGGTACCTCGGGGTCGATCCTGACGACGGAGCGCCGCGACACCGTGGCATACTCGGCAAACACGGAGCAACCCAGGTGATGGTTCAGCGGCTCGCCGTTGCGGGTCAGCCGGCGTGCGCCGCCGAGCAGCGTGCCGGCGCCGTTCGCGGCGGCCCCCGGCTCGCACAGCGCGGGGCGGCCCTCGGCACATGGCGCACAAAGGCCACAGCTCGGAACGAAGACCACGACTACGTGGTCGCCGACCTGGAGGTCGGACACCCCCTCGCCCAGCGCCTCGACGATGCCGGCCGCTTCATGGCCGAGCGCCATCGGCATCGGGCGCGGCCGGTCGCCGTTGATCACCGAGAGGTCCGAGTGGCACAGGCCGGCCGCGACGATCTTGATCAGCAACTCGCCTCGCCCCGGCGGGTCCAGGTCCACGGGCACGATGGTCAGCGGCCTGGACGTCGCGTACGGCGGCGATGCGCCCATGCTGTCGAGCACAGCAGCTCTGATCTTCATCTGAATCGTCCTCTGTGTCTGAGTGGCGCAGACCAAGGCGCAGTGGCGTGCCGGATGCTCAAAGCGGCGACTCCAGGCTCTTGAGCTTGGCCGTGAGCAGCATGTTCTCGCGGTAGTCGACCGGACAGTCGATTATCACCACGGTGTCGTCCGCCAGCGCCTGCTGCAGCGTCGGCAGCAGGTCTTCCGTCCGCTCGACGCGATAGCCCTTGGCGCCGAAGCTCTCGGCGTACTTGACGAAATCCGGGTTCTTGAAGGCGATGTGGCTGGACCTCCCGAAATGGCGCAACTGATGCCAGGTGATCAGCCCGTATTCGGAGTCGTTCCAGATCAGGACGACGAACGGCGTCTTCATGCGCAGCGCGGTCTCGATCTCCTGCGAGTTCATCATGAAGCCGGCGTCGCCGGTCACCGCCACTACCTTGCGGTCCGGGTAGGCCAGCTTGGCCGCGATGGCGCCCGGCACGGCGATGCCCATCGCCGCAAAACCGTTCGAGATGATGCAGGTGTTCGGCCGTTCCGCCCGGTACATGCGTGCCATCCACATTTTGTGGGCGCCGACGTCGGAGATGGCGATGTCTTCGGGCCCGAGCACTTCGCGCAGGTCCCACACGATCTTCTGTGGCTTGATGGGGAAGGCGGTGTCATTCGAATACTCGGCCCGGTCGGCGAAGATCGCCTTGCGGATGGCCTTGAACGGGCTGGCCACCTGCGGCCTGGCGCGCAACGCGATGGCGCGCAGCGACGTGTGGATGTCGCCCAGCACGCCCACCGACACGATGTAGTGCCCGTCCACTTCGGCGGGGAGCGCATTGATGTGGATGATGGTCTTGTCGCCGGCGGGGTTCCACATTTCGGGGTGGTACTCGACCATGTCGTAGCCGACACAGATCACCACGTCGGCCTCCTTGAAGGCGAACCAGGGCAGGTCGCGCGCCTTCAGTCCGATCGTGCCCAGCGACAACTCGTTGGTGAAGGGCATCACGCCCTTGGCCATGAAGGAGTTCGCCACCGGAATGCGCAGCACCTCGGCGAAGGTGACGAGCGACTCCGCCGCACCCTGGCGGACGACGCCGTTGCCAGCCAGGATCACCGGTGCTCTGGCTGCGCCGATCAGCGCCGCGGCTGCCTCGAGAAAGCTGTCAGGGGCTCTGGAGGTGTAGGGCGTCTGGACCTGGATCGGCTGCTTGTCGACCGTCATCGCGGCGACGTTCTCCGGGAAGTCGATGAAGGCGCCGCCCGGCTTTTCCGTCTGCGCCACCTTGAAGGCCTTGCGGACGATCTCGGGCACGATCCCGGGCTCGAGAATCTGGGTCGTGTATTTGGTGATCGGCCGAAACAGGGTCACCAAGTCGAGGATCTGATGGCTCTCCTTGTGCAGCCGCGTCGTCGCGCCCTGGCCGGCAATGGCCACGATGGGCGCACGGTCCATGTTGGCGTCGGCCACACCGGTGATCAGATTGGTGGCGCCGGGGCCGAGCGTGGCCATGCAGACACCCGCACGCCCGGTGAGCCGACCATAGACGTCTGCCATGAACGCTGCACCCTGCTCGTGGTGCGCGGTGACGAACTGGATGGAACTGTCGAGCAGCGCGTCCATCACGTCGAGGTTCTCTTCGCCCGGAATGCCGAAGATGTACTCGACGTTCTCGTTCTCCAGGCACTTCACCAATAACACGGCAGCTTTCATGCGGATCCCTATTTTGTGCTGCTCGATTGACCGCAACCTCGGCGCGCGATGCCTGGTCGACATGGAGGACACGCCAAGCGATCTGCCGAGCCTACACGCCACGATTGCGTGCGTCTAGATTGCGTGCGTCTATGCGATCGCGCGCGCTCGTGAGAGCTCGCAGGGCCTTGGCGGGCGCTGGCACCGCGTAAGGACTTGGCCAGCGTGCCGTCGAGCTGTTGTTCCTACGGTGCGAGCACGCGAGCACGCAAAAGTATATGTGCTTCGTCGCTGCAAGGCCACGCGGGCGGAATATGTCATTGATCTTGCCGGGCAGTCCGTGCACACGATGGCCACGCCACCGTGAGGTTCACGCCATGGCCACCGGACTTCAGTTACGGAAGAAGCACCCGTCGGCCGGGCCGCCTCGCAAACGCTCGACCATCCAGTCGCGCCGGGCGCCACCGAGCAGCCCCACGTCGACCTCCGGCAATCCGAGCGATGCGCCTTTGCTGGCCAGCAGGATGTCTCCTGGGACCGCGATGCCTATCCCGTGCTCCATGTCTCCTGCCACGGCGGTCCGGGCCGCCTGGAAATGGAAAACGAGGATGGCGGCTCGGAAATGGTGTCGGCGGCGCAGCTACTCGCGCCCGCGAAGCGCCAGCGCCGGGCCATGGCATTGACGCGCAGCGATCTCGCCGACGAGCTGAGGCTACGCTTTCTGCTTGAGGCCCTGGCCGAGGAGCCCTTGGCGCTGGTGGGTGAACCGCCTACACCACCGGCTGCGCAAGCATTGACCAACGCCATCTTTGCCGCCACCGGACTGCGTATTCGTCGCCTGCCCATTTTCACCACCGATCGTCGGGACCGCTTGTCCGTCGAAGATCTGAGCTGAGGAGGTCACTCATGCCTATCAGATTCACCGTCAACGGCACGCAACACGAGCTCGAAGTGGCCGACGACATGCCGCTACTGTAGGTGTTGCGCGATCGCCTGGGCATGACCGCCACCAAGTATGGCTGCAGCGTGGCGCAGTGCGGTGCCTGTACCGTCCACGTCAAAGGTCAGCCGAGGCGTTCCTGCGTGATGCCGGTGTCGAGCGTGGCTGAGGCGGAAGTCACTACCGTCGAGGGTGTGCAAGGCAAAGTGGCCGATGCCGTGCGCGCCGCCTGGCAGGACATCGACGTGCCGCAATGCGGTTACTGCCAATCCGGTCAGATCATGTCGGCCATATCGCTGCTACAGATGGTGTCCGATCCCAGCGACGAGGATATCGACCGGGGCATGGCCGGAAACATATGCCGCTGCGCCACGTACAAGCGTATTCGCCGTGCCATCAAGAACGTAGCCAAGGGGGCAGCGTCATGAAAATGCGCATGGTGATTATCATGGTGTTGGTCGTGGTTGTCGCCAGCGCGACGGGTGCCGACGGTGACGGAGCCAATGCCGACCGGCTAATGCCGTTGTCCGAGTTTCAGAGCATTGGCAACGACCAGCGGCGTGCGCAGGCGCTTTTCCAGGAAATAGGCCGGGTGATCCAGCACCCGCGCTGCGTCAATTGTCACCCGCGCACCGAGCGCCCTCTGCAGGGCGAGAACGGCGCGTTGCACCAGCCGCTGGTGGTTCGCGGCCTGGGCGGCATGGGCCGCCCGGGCATGCTGTGCAACACCTGTCACCTGCAGGAAAACTTCCGCAACGTACCCGGCAATCCCAAATGGCATCTGGCACCGGCGTCCATGGCTTGGGAAGGCGTTTCCCTGGCCGGGATCTGTGAACAGATCAAGGACCCGGCGCGCAATGGCGACAAGGCGCTGGCGGAGCTTGGCAAGCATATGGCAGAGGACGAACTCGTGGCCTACG
>CAZLYT010000360.1:0-7769 GCA_964563515.1 uncultured Candidatus Competibacteraceae bacterium
GCGTGAAGGTCGACACATAGCTCACCAGCTCCGGCACTGGAAAGATCATCAGCGAGAGCTTCGCGTGCTGCATGACCTGGCCGTTGAGGCGGGTCTCAAGAGTCAGCTCCGGGAGCGCCGGGAGCTCGTCCGGGGTGACCATCCAGGGACCGAATCCTCCGGTCGAAGGAAAGTTCTTTCCCGACGTGAACAGCTTGGAGTGGCCTTGCCAATCGCGCACGCTGGCGTCCTGGTAGCAGGCGTAGCCGGCCACGTGATCCAGCGCCTGCGTCTGCGGGATGTAGCGACCGACCTTGCCGATTACCACGGCGAGCTCGCCTTCGTAGTCCACCTTGTGGGACACCTTGGGCAGCACGATGGGCGACTCGTGACCCATCTGCGTGTCGGCGAAGCGCACGAAGAAGCTGGGGTGGCGTCCGCGCTCCAGGCCCACCTCCAGGCGATGATCCTCGTAATTGAGCCCGGCACAGAAAATCTTGGCGGGGTTGGGAATGACAGGGGCGAAGCGGATGTCGGCCAGGGCCAGCTCCGCCTCGGCGTGCCCGAGCGATGCCTCCGCATCCCCCAGCCCCCGGGCCAGCATCGATTTCAAATCGGGAATCTCGGCGCCGAAGTGGGCTCCCAGATCCACCACCCGATCCTGCCGCACCAAGCCGAAGCTCGCACGGCCTTCCACTACAAAGCTCAACAGCTTCACGATCGCGATCCCTCCTGGTCATCATCGGGACTGGCCGGCGGCGCCGACTTGCCTACTGGCGCTTCCAGGGAACGGTCAGCGGGCGGGGAGTCACCGGTCCCGGCGGGTTCGGGAGTGGACAGGCGCCCACCTTCGTTGACGCTGACCCGCATGGGCGGTGCGTGACCGTCCCGATCCTCGCCGAAGTAGAGGGTGGTGTGGGGGTAGGGGATCTCGATCCCGGCCTCGTCGCAAAGGCGCTTGACGATCTCGGTGTAGGCGCGACCCACCGCCCATTGACTACCCGGCAGGGTCTTGATCCGTGCCCGCTGTACCACCGCGGAATCGCCCAGCTGGGTAACTCCGTGCCATTCCAGATCGCCCAGGATCTGGGAGCGGTACTCCTCGCTCGCCTCGAGCTGGTCGAAGGCCCGGTGCATGACCGCCTTGGTCTGGGCGGTGTCCTCGCGATAGGCGAAGCCGATCTCGGCCACGTGAAACGCATAACCCCGCATGAAGTTCGACACCGAGTCCACCGATGAGAAAGGCACGATGTGGAAGGTGCCATTCAGATCCCGCAACGACACCGAGCGGATGGTC
Source organism: uncultured Candidatus Competibacteraceae bacterium (assembly GCA_964563515.1). Classification (GTDB taxonomy): domain Bacteria; phylum Pseudomonadota; class Gammaproteobacteria; order Competibacterales; family JAHEDQ01; genus CAZLYT01. Next base: position 1,277 of record CAZLYT010000360.1, read on the forward strand.
AGCCTGTCCACCACCCCGGTAATGCCGGCGACGGTGACCACGTCGCCTTCGTTGATGGCGTTCTCGAACTGGATGAAGACGCCGGTGATGATGTCCTGCACCATCTTCTGAGCACCGAAGCCCACTGCCAGGCCCAGCACACCGGCGCCGGCGAGGAGCGGCCCAATGTTCACGCCCAGCTCCGACAAGGTGATCATGATCGCCACCGCCGCAATGGCGATGGTGGCGGCATTGCGCAGCAGCGCCAGCAAGGTGCGTTCGCGTGCCGTGAACGCGCGCCCGTAGTTCGGGTTCAGGCGGTACTCCACCCAGGACGAGATGGCCAGCCAAATGAGGAAGGCGAACACCGTGATCAAAGCCACGCTGAACAGGCGCGAGACCAGGATGCGTCCGGGCTCAGACCCCAACCAGCCGACGAAATTGAACAACGCCCAGGCTTGCAGCACCAGCATCACCACCACCAGCCCCACCAGCGGGCGGACCACCTTCAGCACCGTAGGCACGAAGGCATTCAGGCGCGGTTCCAGCAGCGGCAGGCGGTCCTTGATGTCCTGCGGCAGCCGCATGCCGCCGGTGACGAAGCGCGAGATCAGGGCCATTACCAGGCCACCTAGCGCCAGGGCCAGTATGGACTCCCCGGTGGCCTGCAGCACGAAGCTCAGAGCGCCCTCGCGACGGGTCGACCAGATCATGTACAGGGCGAGCAGATACAGCATCGCCAAGACGTGCCAAATTCGGCCCAGCGCGCCCCGGACGCCCCGCAAAGCGTGCCCGCCTTCGCTCCGTCCCGCGATGGCGCTGCGCACCGTCTTGCGGTTTTGCAGCACCAGTATTACCGCCACCACGAGGGCGATCAGGCCGATCAAGAGCTCTACGCCATGAGCCACCCGCGGCGGGAAGTTGGCTCGCACGATGGGGGCTACCAGCAGAAAGCCATAGCCCAGCAGCGCCACCAAGCGGCTGGCCCAGAAGTACCAGTAGGCTGCGCTGGTATCTGACAAGGGCACCAGACGGAGCTCGCCGTGGCGGGATGCCAAAGCGCCCCGCAGCAACACCCGCGTCGACTCGACGATGAGAAAAGCGTTGAGATACAGGGACTCGTTGATGTCCATTTGGCCGGTGGGGCCGTAGGCAAAAAGGGCGATTAGGTAGCCCCCGGCCCATGCCAGTAGCACCACCAATGCGTCGATCAACATGGAGCCCAGCAGCAGCCCGGCCTTGCGCAGCCACCCGGCCGTGGCAGCCCGCGCGGCCAGCCAGCGGTAGGCGGCCGTGGCGAGGAGGGTAAGGGCGTAGAACACCGCCAAGGTGGAAACGATCAACAGCGCCAGCGGAATTGCGGCTTCGCCGAGGCCTCGCAGGGCGCGCTGGTCGCCGCTGAAGAGTGATTGGTAGAGCTCGATGGCCCAGGCCTTTACCGCATCCACCGAGGCTGTGGCAGACTCCGCCACCTCCCGGGTGTACTGCGCGACGCTCTGCACGAAGGGCAGCTGCTCCAGGGGACGTTCCCCCGCGGCGGCCTCCTCAGTCGCGCCGCCCTGCTCGGCCACCGCCAGCAGCTCGTTGATAAGCGCCTCACGAGCCTGGTCGTCGCGCAAGATGTCGGCGAGGAGCTTGGCGTTGTCAGCGGTGCTGGGTGCGGGCACCTCGCCCTGGGGCGTCGCGGGTTGCGCCGCGGCGGCGCCGGTGAAAGTCCACAGCAGGGCCAGAATCAACAGTGCTGGCAAGGGATTACACTGGCGCGCCAGCGTCAGGCTCGGTACCTTGTCGCTCATTTCCCTCTCAGGAGGTTGCAGCAAAGCGCGAAGTCTAGCCTGCCGCCGGGCCCAGGTCTTGGCGACAGCTTGGATCCGGGTTCCCTACACTCAATCTGATTGGGGTTGGCGCGGCCCCCCCGATCATTCGCAAGTGGAGGCGTGCAAATGGTGAAAGCCGAGACAAACACCGCCGACGGCCCGGCGATTCGAGTCGGGCTAGTGGGATTTGGAGTGGCAGGGGCGGTCTTCCATGCACCGCTGATCGCTGCCACGCCTGGCCTGCGGCTGGCGGTAGTGGTGACCTCCAACGCGGCGCGGGTGGAAGACGCCCGCGCTCGCTACGGTGATGTTCAAGTTGTGGCGACGGCCGACTCCCTGTGGCAGCGCAGCGACGACCTGGACCTGGTGGTGGTCGCCTCGCCCAATGACACCCACGTAGCCCTGGCGGAGGCGGCGTTGGAGGTGGGTCTGCCGGTGGTCGTAGACAAGCCCCTCTCGGCCACGGTGGCGGAGGGGCGCCGCTTGATCGAGCTCGCCAGTGATCGGGGACTGCTGCTGACGGTGTTCCAGAACCGGCGCTGGGACGGCGATTACCTGACCCTGCGGCAGCTGCTGGCCGCCGGTGCGCTGGGTGGACCACTGCGCTTCGAATCACGCTTCGAGCGCTGGCGGCCACAGCCCAAGGCCGGGTGGAGGCAGCGCGGCGGAGATACGGCAGCTGGCGGCATCCTCTATGATCTCGGCAGCCACCTCATCGACCAGGCGCTACAGCTGTTCGGTCCAGCGCGGCAGGTTTATGCCGAGCTCGAGCGCCGCTATGCCAATGCCGAGGTCGACGACGACAGCTTCGTGGCACTCACCCATGACTCCGGCGTGCGCTCGCATCTCTGGATGAGCTCGGTGGCGCCCCAGCTTGGCCCCCGCTTCCGCGTGCTGGGTCGTACGGCGGGCTATACCAAATACGGGCTCGACCCCCAGGAGGCGGCGTTACGGGAGGGAGGCTCACCCGAGCAGCCGGGTTGGGGCAAGGAAGCGTCCGAGCACTGGGGGACGTTGGGCACCACCGACGACGCGCGTCCCCATCCCACCCTGCCGGGTGCTTATCCCGATTTCTACGCCGGCGTGCGGGACGCAGTCCGGGGCACCGCGGCGCCGCCGGTGGATGCGGCCGACTCGCTGGCGGTGCTTCGGGTCATCGAAGCGGCACAGCGCTCCGCCGCCTGCGGCCAAACCATCGCCGTCGAGGCTTCCTGAGCGAAGCTTGCGCCGCGGGCGCCGGCGGCGGCTACACTTGCCGCCAACGGTAGGTGGTGTCGGAGTGGGGACGTGAGTGTGGAGCTGAGTTCGCTGGAAGCGCGAGTGATCGGTTGTCTGATCGAGAAGAAGATCACCTCGCCCGACCAATATCCACTGTCCCTGAACGCTTTGACCAGTGCCGTCAACCAGAAGACCAATCGCGACCCGGTGCTGGCCTTGAACGAGTCCGCCGTTCAGGAAGTCGTGGACGGGCTGCGGCGCAAGCACTTGATCGGTGAGCGCACCGGTTTCGGCAGCCGGGTGCCAAAGTACGCCCAGCTTTTCTGCAACAATCAGCTCGGCGGGCTGCAGTTCAGCGAGCAGGAACTGGCGGTGGTATGCGAGCTCATGCTGCGGGGGCCGCAGACGCCTGGGGAGCTGCGTCAGCGCGCTGGGCGACTCACCCCCTTCGACAGCGTCGGCCAGGTGGAAGCCGTTCTGCAAGGGTTGCAGGAGCGCGAGGATGGCCCCTTCGTGGCAAGGCTGGCACGGGAGCCCGGCCGCCGTGAGTCTCGCTTCGCCCATCTCTTGGCTGGCGCGGTGGAGGCAGCGGACGATTTCGAGCCCTACGAGCCCGCCGCCACCGGAGCAGGATCCGGGTCTACGCGCGAGCGCCTCGATCGGTTGGAGCAGCAGGTGACGGAGCTGCGAGAAGAGCTCGACCAGCTCAAGGCGCTGCTGGAGTAGCGCCTTGGCTTACAGATCGCCGTCCACCGCCGCCGGTGGCGTCAGCTCACCGCGGAGGTTGGCCTGCATCGCGGTCTTGATCTCGACGGCCGGCAGCTCCAAGGCGAGCAGATGGTTCAGCTTGGTGAAGGCAGCCTCCACCGTCATATCGTAGCCACTGACGACGCCGGCGCCGAGCAACGCCGAGCCGGAGGCGTACTTGCTGAGATCGACCCGCCCGTCGGCGCACTGGGAGACGTCGACGATGACCACGCCGCGAGCGTCCGCCGCCCCCAGCTCGTCCAGGAAGCCTGGTTGCGCCACCGGGGCGTTGCCTACCCCGTAGCACTGCAACACTGCGCCCCCCAGGGGCGCCGACAGCGCTGCCCGCAGGAATGATGCATCGATGCCCGGAAACATCCGCAACACGGCGACCCGCCTCTCGCCATAGGGCACCAGCTCGAAAGCCTCAGGGGTGTCGCCGGTGAGTACGGCTCGGTGGTTGATCACGACGTTGATTCCCACCTCGCCCAGGAGGGGATAGTTGGGCGAGTCGAATGCATCGAAGCCCTCGGCTTCGACCTTGCTCACCCGGTTGCCGCGGATCAGGCGGCCGTTGAAGTAGAGCATGACCTCCGGCACCGGGTGGTGGGCGGCCAGCAACAGGGCTGTCAGGAGATTGTTGCGGGCGTCATTGCGAAGCTCCCGCAACGGGATCTGCGAGCCGGTCACAATAATGGGCTTGCGCAGAGCCCGAAATACGAAGGACAGGGCGGAAGCGGTGTAGGCCATGGTGTCGGTGCCGTGCAGCACCACGAAGCCGTCGAATTCTTGATATCGCTCAGCAATCTGCTGGGCGATATCGCTCCAGTCAGTCGGCACGATGTTGGCGCTGTCGATCAGCCGGCTACATTCGAAGACCTCGTATCGAGGAATGTCTGAGCCGGGAAGAGCCGGTAGCAGGGTGCTCAAGAGCCTCTGCAGGCCGGCTTCTGGGACATAGCCCTCGGCGGTCGCGCGCATGCCAATGGTGCCGCCGGTATAGAGGATGAAGATGCGCTTGCTCATGAGAGTGGCAGCAGACCGTGCCGGCGATGCCAGTCGACAATAGACTCGTCGGGGTAGCGGGGGAAGTGGCGGTGGTTTCGGCCCCGGGGTATCTCCACCCAGGGTGCCGCGAAATCGAGCATGATGTGGACCGTCTCGGGCGGCACCGGCAAGGCCGAGTCGATGGCCGATGCGAACGGGTAGACCCACTCCGGCCAGCGCGGGTCCGCGACCCAGAGGGCGCTGCCGCAGTGGCGGCAGAAGTGACGACGGCCCGGGCTCTCGGTGAGTTCCCCAGTGTTGGAATCCTCGATCCTGGCTCGATGCATCCCAACATGCTCCTCGCCGCTGACAGTCAGCGTATCGGCCTGTCCCATGATATTGATGGCATAGCCCCCGCCGCCTGCGCTCTTGCGACAGATCGAGCAGTAGCAGCGCATATACGGGTACGGCGTCTGGGAGATCAGTCGAAAACAGATGCGGCGGCAATAGCACGAGCCTTCCAGCTGCACCGTCATTCTCCTGCCAGTTGTCCGCTGTTCGCCCGCCGACTTCGCATCGTTGAACCTTGGCCTGGAGCCGCTCTACATGAAGAATGCCAACGGCTTATGCGGCTCTGCCGGGCCAGACGAATAGGGGCGCGCTCGCGCGCTATCGCTGCTACACCTTGAATGCGGGTCGGGCGAGGGTGGGGCAGTGCAGCGCAAGCCAGCGTCCAGCCTCGGCCGAGACGGTGCATGACGCATTCGCTGATGCACTCGCAGCTACGCAGCAATGCACTGCCGCAGAATCATTCCCGGATCTGCTCCGACAGGTAATTCTCGAGCCCCAGACGGTCGATGAGCTCGAGCTGGGTTTCAAGCCAGTCGATGTGTTCTTCGGTCTCGTCCAGGATTTCCCGCAGCACTTGCCGCGAGATGTAGTCCTGCACGGACTCACAGTGCTCGATGGCCGGTTGCAGGTCGTGGCGGTTTCCAGTCTCCGAGGCCAGGTCGGCGCGAAACATCTCCGGCACGTTCTCCCCGATCTTGAGCTTTCCCAAATCCTGAAGATTGGGCAGCCCCTCCAGGAACAGAATGCGTTCGATCAGCCTGTCGGCGTGCTTCATCTCGCCGATGGATTCTTGGTAGATCTGGTCCGCCAGGCGCTGAATGCCCCAGTTCTTGAGCATGCGGGCATGCAGGAAATACTGGTTGATAGCGGTCAGCTCGTTGCGCAGGATGGTGTTGAGATGCTTGATGACGCTGGCGTCGCCTTTCACTGGGTAGCCTCCTTGGATCGCTCGCCGGCAGATGCCGCCAATGGGCAGGGGAAACCGCTGAACTGGCTTGAGTGTAGTGCGGGCTTCCGGGGATTTCGCCAAAGCCACTGGAGTCCATGGTGTGATCTGGTGGATCGGCCCGCGAAGCTCGACCTCGGCAGGGTGCAAACTCAGTCCAAGGTTGAAGCAGGCTTGCCCACAGACTTGAGAATCATTAGCATCTCTGGACGTTCCACCGCAACACCTCCGCCGTGTACGTTTGCATCTGCAACTCACTCAACGAATGCCAGGTAGACGCCGCCATCGCCGGTGGCGCTCACAGCGCGCGGGCGGTGTTCCAGTCCTTCCAGTGCCGTCCCCAGTGCCGCATGTGCGTTGCCGAGATCAAGGAGCGCATCAAGAGCACCACGGGAGAGGGGCCATCCCCCGGGGACTTTCACGCCAAGCGCCGTGCGCCCGGTTGTCG
>CAZLYT010000361.1:0-12523 GCA_964563515.1 uncultured Candidatus Competibacteraceae bacterium
AGCGGCGCATTCGGCAGATCTAGGGTGGCAGCACCCTTCGGGCACAGGATGCCCTGGTTGATGGGGCTGCGGGGATCGCCTTCCACGTGGATCACGTGGTTGCTCTTGGCATAGACGAGCTGCGCACAGCCCACCGCGCAATAGGGGCAGATACTGGTGCCGATGGAGTCGGCATCCGCCAGACGCAGGGCTGCGCGGCGCGACTCATGGCTCACGGCAGCCTTGGACCGGCTGCTCTGGCCAATGAGCTGGCGCGGCAGCGACCAGTCCCGCAGGAAGCCGCGCAGAATGCGGCCCAAGCCGCCGCGGCGGATGCTTTGCTTGCGGCTGGCCACGGGGCGCCAGTCCACCGCCTCGGCGACGCTTGCAATCACGCCCTCGGCCTGCCGATAGCGCACCCTCACGTGACGATGAACCTGCTGAGCGTCCCGAAGGTCGTCGAGCTCCAGCGCCGCAGCAGGGGAAAGGAGGAACAGGTGGTTCCGTCCGTCATCGCCTGCCAGCAGGAAGCGGCCCTCCTGCACCAGCTCGATGTATCCGTCCACCTGTGCCATGCAGCTTCAACGCGCGCGGTGTGAAACGGTTCCAGCCAAGGATGCCTCGGTAACGTGGCCGAGTTGCGACCAGGCGCAGAGGGCCATGCTGCCGCCTTGGGGTCGCAACACCACGTGGCAACACTGCACCTAAGCAAGGCCCTCGGGATCATCCTCCTCCTGGGCCTCGGGGCGGTACAGCAAGAAGATGTCGCCTTTTTGCACGACCTCAGAACTGCAGTCACTCTCGGCATTCACTTTTTCAGTTTCTGCTGGATATGGTCGGACCATGACCGGCCGGTGGCGGATAGGAACTCCGAGTAATTCCATTGCTCCAGCACCGACGGGTGCGCCTGATCCTTCTCGCAGATGAAGGTCTCCTCCAGCGGAATGTCGATCAACTTCAGTCCGCAGGTTCGCACCATCGCCTCGACGCCGCTCTTATTGGGGATCCACCAGTTGGTGGGATCACCAGCCAGCTGATTCTCCACGAAGGCCATTTTCGGCCACCCGGCTTCCAACATTTCCTTGCGGTCGTCGAGCGCGTAATCCGCCTTCACCGCTCTGGTCGCAGAGTCCGGCATCATCAGTGTCTGCAGAACCAGCAATCGGGTGAGCTTCTGGGCGACGATGTCCAAGGCGAGCAGCGGATAGCGCAGATGGTAGAACACCCCCATGAACCAGACCATGTCGAACTGCTCGTCCAGTTTGGCAATGTCATAAACCTGCATTTGCCGAAAGCTGACCCTGTCCTCCAGACCGAGCTGCGCCACTGCCCATTCGGCTTGCTTCAGGTAGTGGGGGTCCAGGTCGATGCCAAGCACCGAGGCGCCGCGCTTGCCCAGCTCGAAGCTATAGAAGCCCGCATTACAACCCACGTCCAGCACCCGCCACCCGATCAGGTCCTGAGGTATGACCGGCGCCAGCTTTTTCCACTTGAAAGCCGGGAAGTCACCCAGGTAGTGATCGGGGGCCGTTTCGATGCCGCCCGGTAGATGCAGGTTGTGAAACCAGGGCCTCAACGCCTCGATCTGTAAATCGATATCCATCCTTAAGCCTGTGCAGTTGTAGTCAGCACCTCTCGGTAGTACTGCTCGAGCTCTCGCGCCCGATGGTCGGAACTATGGTGACGCAAGACCTTCTGCCGAGCGTTGGCGCCAACCTGCCGCAGACGCACGTCGTCGATCTCGTTGAGCACATGGAGGCTTTCGCTCGCGTCTCTCGCGATAAAAATCTCCTCGCCTTCGGTAAACAGCTCGTCCAGGCCCGTCCACCAATCACTCATCACCGGCACACCACACGCCGCAGCCTCGAACAGCCGCACACTGGGTGAGTGTCCCATCTCCACCATGGGTTCCCGAGTCACGTTTAGGGCGATCTGCTGCGAGTTGTAGAATGCGCGATGCCGACTGGGCGGTAGATGATGGATCCGCTGGACGTTAGGTGGCCAACTGATTGTCTCTGGATAGCCTGGCCCCGCCACCACGAACCGATAGTCCTGCAACTTGCGGGCGGCCTCGAGCATCAAGCGTTCCAGCGCGGGCTGTCGATCCGTGCTGTAGGTCCCGAGATAGCCCATGAGGAAGTGCTTTTCGACATCCTCCGGGTAATACAGTTCGGGATCCACCGAGCAGTAGAAGGGTTGAGGATTCCTGGCCTCATAGGTGGTCCGCAATAGTTTCAGCGCGTATCCGCCCGCAAAGGAAAGGTATAGGTCAAGCCGGCCGATCTGCTCGGGCTCGATATATTCGAAATCTGACTTGCGAAGCTTATCCAGTGTGACTGGGGTGTCGATATCGTAAAACGCCTTGACTCCCTTGGCGTTCTGCAAGACCCACTCGATCACCTCCACGCCATGGGGCACATAGCTGCCCACTATCACCAGGTCGGCGTCACGGACCACACCGGCGTAGCCGTTGTGCAGATCATCCAAAGAGGAGTAGAGCCGCAGCTTGCAGTAGTCGGCAGTGGCAAAATCCCTGTTCTCGCGGTACCAGGGCTTATCGTGCTCGAGGAAGCTGAGGTCGTGGCCTCGGCGATACAGAGCCTTGAGGAGTGCTCGGTAGGTAGTGGCGTGACCGTTGCCCCATGAGGAAGTGAGGGACAGGCCGATAAACGTGATCTTCATGTCTACTGACCAACCTTCCTCATGCAGTGAGCGGATTGGCTTGGACGCGTTCGAAGACTTGGATCAGCTCGGTGGCGCGATGCTCGTAGGTATGCTCAGCGAGAACACGCCGGCGTGCGGCCTCGCCCACCTGGCGGGCACGCTCGGGGGTGAGCTCAGCCAGATAGCGGCCAACGTCGGCTCCGCTATGCGCCACCAGAATCTCCTCGTCTGGCTCTAGAAAGCACTCGATCCCTTTCCAGGCATCGGTGATGATGCAAGCACCAGAGCCGGCCGCTTCGAACACCCGGGTAGCCGGCGAGAAACCGTAGGCCGCCATGCTGTCGCGGCTGATGTTGAGTACAGCCAGCGCGGAGCAATTGAAGCGGTTGTGGTCGCGGGTTGGAATATGGCCCAGATAGGCAACGTTGCTTGGCAATCGTTTGCTTTGCCACCCGCTACCGCCAAGGATGAAGCGCTTTTCCGGAGCTCGTTCGGCAACCTGCAGAAAGAACTCCTGTACGCGTTGTTCCCGGTCGGGAAGTCGGTTACCGAGGAAAGCCAGGTCGCACGCATAACGCCCCCCGGGGGGCACCGGAAAATGCGAATCCGGATCGAATGCGTTATAGATGGGGATGCACCGACGTGCTCCCAGCGCACGATAGGCCTCGCACACCGGATCGCCGCCCCCATAAGTCAGTATGCAATCGTACTGGGGTATTAGCTTTCTAAACGCATCCCCCGCAATGCGGGATACCCGCTCCAGGGTGGCGGGCGCATCCACGTCCCAGAACAGGACGATTTGGTCAGATTCTCGCCGCTCGAGCAGCTCGTGCTCGAGCAGGTCGTCGAAGACACCCACGCCGCTGGCTTTGATTACGAAGTCTGCGGACGCCGCCTCCTGCAGGCATTCCTCCAGCGCGGTCTCCGTCGGGGCGTAAACCTCGACTTTTGCCCACGGCGGATCGGCAATGTCGCGGTTGGCCTGCCGGTCGTAGGCATCTGGCTCGTAGAACGTCACTTGATACCCCAGCTCGTGCAGCATGCGAATGATTCCGCGATAGTAGGTAGCCGCGCCATTCCAGTAGGCGCTGACGAGACTGCTGCCGAAAAAAGCGATCTGTGGTCGATGGATCATGCGCGTATCACACTGGTTCGCCGCTCCGCCTGGAGCTGCTGAAAAATCGTCAGCAGCTCATTCACGCGATGACGACAGGTGTGGCGGTGGCGGATTGTGTTATAAGCCATCTCCGCCATCTCCGTTGCAAAAGGTGGCGAATTGAGCAGTGCCTCGAGTAGCTGCGTCATCTGATGGCCGCTGTTGGCCATCAGGAAGTCTTTACCAACTCGGAACAGATTTTCGCTGTCGTGCCAGGGCGCGCTCAGTAATGGAATCTTGCAAGCCATGGCCTCGAAGGGGCGGATTGTGGGGATCCCTGGCAGCTTGTCCCGGTAGAACCGGCGTGGCACGTGCACGGTGACCTTGTACCGGGAAAATGTACTAGCGACCTGACTGGCTGGGAGCCAGCCGCCGTACTCGATTCCCGCGCTGGCTAAGGCCTCCAAGGCATGGGGCGGATAGCGCACACCGTAAAAGGTTGCTTTGAGCTCCAGCTCCTGCACCGGTCGGATGATGAATTGCTGCAGCTCGTCGGTGCGCTCGTCGTCTCCCCAATTGCCGATCCATACCAGGTCGCCGGCCATGTGGTCGCGAGGGTGGGGACGATAGGTGTCGGTGTCCGCTGCCTCGTGCCACACCCAGGTACGTCGCGCCCATCTTTCCTGCTGATATTCCCGTTGCAGAGACGCGCCGAAAACCAAAGCGCCGTCGTACTGTGACAAGTCGAATTGAGCCATTTGGCTCTTGGCGGATACGGCTCGGTGATGCGTGTCATGAAACAGCAGGGTGAACTCCGATCTTGCCCGATGCTCGCCAATGGCTTTTACCAACGCCGGGTCGGTCCATTCGTGTACTAGCACCAGATCGGCGTTTCGGAGCAGGATGTCCAACTTCGGTTCCTGTGGGTCGTAGAACTCGGAGTGGAGATGCGGGAAGGCGCGACGGAAGTTTGTCAACGCCTGTTCTCCATGGATCTCGAGCAAGGACTGCAAGCTCCAGCCGTCCGTGGGTTCGTAGACGGTGACCCAATGGCCTTTTTTCAGCAGCTCGCTGTAAACCCCCCGCAGGAAGTGCGCGTTACCGTGGTTCCAGTCGGATATCAGGGAGTGGTAGAAGAGCTTGATGTTCATCGGGCGCCGACCAAGTGGACCTGGCCGCTGTCAGCGCCCGCTAACAGCTCTCGGTACAGGGCATAGTACGAAGCCGCTTGGGAGGCGAGGGAGTATCCTCGAGCTCTGTCGCAGGCGCGGCTTGCCATGGTCTGCAGGTAATTCTGATCCTGGAGCAGCCGATTACAGGTCTGGGCAAGCTCGCTCGGGTCATCCGGGTCCACATAAGCCATTGCGTCGCCCCAGAGCTCGAGCAGGCTGTCGATGCGCCCGCCGACCAGGGCACAGCCGCAGTGGGCGGCCTCGAGAAAGGACAATCCGAAGGGCTCATACCTGACGGGCAAGGCATATACGCGGGCTCGCTTCAGGAACTGGAGCTTGTGCTCGCTACCCAGGTAGCCCAGCAAACGGACGTTGGCGGGTAGCTCCGTGCGCCACTGACCCGGTTCGCCGGCGATGAGCACTGGCGCATCGATTCGAGCTGCAGCCTCGACCAGGGCAGCCATGTTTTTGGCGTCATCCCAAAGTCGTCCCATGCTGAAGACTATGGGCTCCTTGGGGGACTGCATTTCACTTGGCATCGACAGCCCGTTGTAGATCACCCGCGCGTTCGAGAGCGGCCCATAGAGATGCTGACAGGCCGCCATCATGGAAGCCGTGGGGGCGACGACGGCATTGGCCGAACGCAGTCCCCGTCGTACCTCGTGGTAATACCTGTGCCACGAGATGTCGGGACGATTGCCGTGCACCGCCTGCCACCAGGTGTATACGCAGGAATGCGCCACCACGACCACGGGGCAATCCCAGTTGAGCTGGGCGTGGCAATAGCCGTTGAGGTGTACCAGATCCGGCTGTTCGTCATCGCGAATCTGCAGCAGCCAATCAGACGCTTGCTCCACGTCTGACCAAGGATCCGGCATCCACTCCAGGGCATAGGGGCGGGAGTAGAAACGGGATCCGGTGCCGCCTAACTGCTCGCGCTGTAGTGCCGAAGGGCCCGGCCCCATACACGCCAACACCACCTCCACACCCCGGTGTGCCAGGGCTTCGACCAGGTTGAGGGAGTAGTTCCATACGCCGCCCACGGCATCGGTGGTCACGAGGATCTTCATGAGCCGTGATGGTTGTAAATGCGCTCGAGGAGTGCTGCGGAATGTAGAAAGTCATCGGCGCTACTATCGTAGCCGCTGCCCGCGGCGAGTTTCGTGGCCCAAGCCTGAATGGCACGTCCTCCCCAATTGTCCGGCGGGGAGATCAAAGTCTCCCGTTGCGTGTGGTGATACCGGTCGCACTGGAAGTCGTAGAAGCTCCCGTTGACGTTGTAGCAACTGGCGCCGCCTTCGGTGCCGAATACGTTGACTCGAATCTCGGCATCCTTGCCGAGAGGAAGTTTCCAGGAGCATGCGAGGCGTATGTTGAGGCCGGTATCGGCTTTCAGGTGCGCCTCGGCGTAATCTTCGACCTGCTCATGGCGGTCGATGACCGGTTGACCGGCCGAAAGTATGGTGGTGCCAAACACCTCCAGGGTGGGTTGGTCAAACAGCCAGAGCAGGGCGTCGGCGAGGTGTGACCCGAGATCCATCAAGCATCCCCCGCCGGACTGCTGAGGGTCGTAATACCAAGGCTTATCGGGGCCGTAGGCATTGTGGAAGATGGCCTCCACGGCATAAATCGTCCCCAGAGCGTTCTCGTCTACCAGCTGCTTGAGTGCCCCCAGGGCCCTCACATGCCGATAACAGTAATCGACGGCCAACAACCGGTCGGCGGCCTTGGCTGCCGCCACCACTTCCCGGGATTCGGCGAGGCTGCGTCCCAGGGGCTTTTGACAGAACACCGCTTTGCCTGCTTGCAAGGAGGCGATAGCTTGGCGCGCGTGCATACCACTGGGAGTCGCAATGACGACGCCGTCTATGTCTTCGGCAAGTAGCTGCTCCAGGCCCTTCACCGGCCGTGCGCCAAGCGCCACGTGCATGGCTTGTTGCACATGAGGCTGATGGGTGTCGTGGATCGCAACGCCGGTGGCTAGCGTGCGGTCCAAAAGCGCCTGCATGCGATGGCGACCGATCCAACCGATCCCCAGAAAGCCGAGCTTCGGCAAAACGGCTGCAGTCGCACTGGTGCAATCTTTGGTTGACGTCGTAATGGCACACATGCTGATGTCTTGTCGTATGACGTGGGCTAGAACTTCAAGTAGCCCTTGACATAATCTTGCGGACCGCTTCGCAACTGTTCGAAGGCGTTGCCCATGTCCGAAAACCGGAACGCGTGGGTTAGTAGCTGGCGTGGGTCTAGCCATCCGTTCTGAATTGCATCCAGAGCCGCCGCGATTCCTTTTCGTTGCCTGTCTGGGTCTCGCTCATGGGCATTCACGACATCGATCCCTTTCCAGTTCCACTGCTGTAGATCGATTTGGCGCGGACCGTCCTGGTGATATCCGGCAATCACCAGTCTGCCGTAGGTCTTGATGACATTCCCGGCCAAGTCGAGTGGCCATTGCATGCCGGTGCACTCGATCACGCGCTCACAACCCGCGCCCGCGGTATAGTCGTTGACTTGGTCGAGAACCCGTTGGTGCTCGTCCAACTTGATGGTCAGGTCCGCGCCCAACTGGCTCGCTGTGCGCAACGCCCTATCCCTGCGGGAGAGCGTAATGACGGTGGCCCCACGGCGCTTCGCTAGACTCACCAGGGCCAGGCCGAGAAAACCCATGCCTATGATGGCGACCACTTGACCCTCGGCGATGGCCGAGCGCGCGAAGATGTTGAACGCGCATCCAAAGGGTTCCCCAGGAAACGGCAGATCTTCAAGGGACTCCGGGATCACGATGGCGTCCCGTGAATGCACCACCACATATTCGGCGAATGCGCGTTCGTTTAGCACCGCCACCCGTTGGCCGGGCGCCAGGCCGGCAACGGAGGGGCCCACCGCCTCGATTACGCCCCAGCCCTCGTGGCCGGGAGCACCGGGCTCCAACGGGTAGTGAAACCAGTCGCGCCCCTCCCACAGCGGTATGTTGGAAGCGCACAGGCCGCAACCTTGAAGCTTCACCAGCACCTGACCGGTGTCCAACTCGGGTACTACCATGGCTTGGAAATCAACCGTCATCGGCTTTGTGATCACCGCGCTGGTGTAGAGCGCTGAAGAGCGTGGCTGCCCGCGCGTCGCCGCTGGCCGACCCGTTGCTACGACCATCGCTGTATTGCCTCGTGGCCGGGCTGTAGCTTTGACCTAACCAGACCGCTTTCGCTGGTCAGCCAGTCGCGCAGCCGCCGCAAGCCATTTCGAATGCCGGTTTGTTGGCGCCACCCGGTAGCCTCGGTGAACTCCCTGGTATCGGTTACATAGAACACCTGATCGCCAATACGGGGATCCTCGAAGCGCAGCTCTGCCCTGTGGCCGGATAGGGTCTCCAGCATGTGCAGCAACTCGAGCAGGCTGACCGAGTTTCCTGGGCCTCCTCCAATGTTGAATGACCGGCCCTTGATAAGGTCGATGTGTTCCAGTGCGCGAGTGAGCGCATCGACCAGGTCGTCTACGAATAGAATGTCCCGTACCTGCAAACCGTCTCCGAAAATCGTGATTGGCATTCGGTTGAGGCAGTTGATGGCAAAATGGGCTACCCAACCTTGGTCCTCGGTGCCGAACTGGTGCGGACCATAGATGCAGCTCATGCGAAGCACCGCCGTGCGGAGATCGTACGATCGGGCGTAGTCGAGAACGTATTGCTCGGCGGCGCCTTTGGAGCAGCCATAGGGGCTGTGAAACTCCAGGTGTTGCCGTTCGCTGATTCCGTTTTTGCGCACATGGGCATCGTCTGGGAAATAGCGCGTCGCGCCGCGCTTGAAGGACAACTGCGGCAATGTGCCGTAGACCTTGTTGGTGGAGGTGAATATCAGCGGCGGTTGCTGGGCGCTGTGGCGTATAGCTTCCAATAGATTGAAGGTGCCGCTGACATTGACGGAGAAATCATCGCGGGGATCGTCGAGGCTGGTGGTAACCGCGACCTGGGCTGCCAGATGATAGATGGCATGTGCGCTAGCTACCGCTCGCTCTAGCGCGTGGTAATTGCGTACGTCGGCGATCTCGACGCGAAGGTCTCGCCAATCGTGCTCTTGGAGCAGCCACTCCAGGTTCCTCTCCACGCCCGGCCGCGCCAGGTTGTCGTAGAGCATGACCTTATGGCCTTGGCTCAACAGATGGTGGGCCAGATTGGTCGCAACGAATCCACAGCCCCCGGTTACCAGGACGTACTCTGGAGTCAATGATTTGACCGAACCGGTTCGCAGCCACCGGCATCGGCTTTCGAGCTCGCTGACGCCATGGTCCTGTAACAGCCGATAGAGAAGCTTCGGCTTGCCGTTGGCCTTCTTCAATCCGAAGTGGTATTCACGCTCATCCAGATGAAAGCCGTCGACCGTAGGCAGGCTGGGGGAGAGGTCATACAGCGAATACCAGTACACCCGACTGGCGCTGCTTTGCATGACCTTCAAGAACTCCAGCACCTGCTTGCGCTCGTCATGCTGCCAGGTGGAGAATCCGGCTTCCGTGATCCATATCTCCTGGCTCAGGCCGTGTCGCTCGAGGACGGCGCCCACCGCATTGATGGGCGACCCCCAATCCTTGGTCTCGGGCTCGAAGGTGCCGGGGAATCCGTGTATGCCCACCGCGTCGATGAACTGGAGCGCGTTGCGTTGCGCCATGAGCTCGATCCAGTTGGGATCGACAGGGCTCATCCCACCCAACAGCGTTCGCTTGCCCAGCTCTTTCGCCCAATAGGAAGCGTAGACGACCATGTCACAGAAGATTTCCCAGTTGCTATCCAGCGTGAAGTCGTATTCGCTGACATTGTTGGGCTCATTCCAAAGCTCCACCCAGTCGAAGTGGCGACCGTGGCGACCGATGAACAGGTCAAGGAAGTCCGCGTATTGCTTGGGAGCACGAGGAGGGGAGGAAGTCTTGGCTGCTACGCCGAGTGATGGCGGCGTATAAAGGAAGCAGGGCAAAACGTTGACTTCTGCCGCCAGCGTCGGCATGAGCCAGTCATACCAGGCTTGTCCTTTGGGGGTGTGGTAATCGGCCCATGAAACGCCGGTGCGGAGCTCCCGAATACCTAGGCGCTTCATATCCAAAAGGGTCTGAGTAACCTGCTCGACGTCTCCCAGCCGAAACCACTGGAGGATGCCGGCGGTTGCGGCCGGTTTGGATTCGTAATGTGTTCTATTCATTTGCTTCTACCGGACGGCGCCGACGGTGAGGCCCCGCGACGTCAGCTCGGTTTTGGCCTGGTCGACACGGTCTACGGCGATTTGATTTTCGAGCCAGCCCGCGAGCTCCGTCATTCCCTCCGATAATGACACTCGGGGCGTGAATCCGAGCCATTGACGAGCTTTGGTGATATCGGCAAAGCAGTGCCTGATGTCTCCGGCGCGATATTGGCCGGTGATTTCCGGCTCGAGCTCGGTCTTGTTCATGACCTTTGCCAGCTTGTGGGTCAATTCCCAGATGGTGTAATGGTTGCCGCTGCCGATGTTGAAAGCGTCCCCTGCAGCCGACTGGCTCTCCAGCGCGAGCCGGCAGGCATTTGCTACATCCTTGACATTGATGAAGTCACGCCTTTGATGGCCGTCCTCGAATATGAGGGGTGGGCGGTTGTTGAGGAGGCGTGAAGCCATGATGGCCAGCACACCGGTGTAAGGATTGGACAACGCCTGCCGAGGGCCGTACACGTTGAAAAAGCGCAGAGCGGTGGTAGGTATGCCATACGCCTTGCCGACAATGAGGGCCATGCGCTCCTGGTCATACTTGGAAAGCGCGTAGATGGAGGACAGATCCGGCGTCTTGGTTTCAGGAGTCGGAACGGGCACCAGCTGACGTTCGCCCTCCCAAAGCTCCCAGTCGCCGCGTTGGAGTTGAGCGAGACTGCGCTGTGGGATTTCCACCGACTCGCCGCCCCGGTTCCGATACAACCCTTCGCCATAGATGCTCATGCTGGAGGCGACAACCAGCTTGGCTACGGGGTGGTCGATCAGTTTCTCCAGAAGAGTGGCGGTGCCGAGATTGTTGACCTCGGTGTAGCGAGCGATGTCGTACATGGACTGGCCCACGCCTACCATGGCGGCAAAATGAAAGACCGCGTCGATCCCGATCAGGGCTTGTCCCAGGGCGTCGGCATCTCGTACGTCTGCGCGAATGAGTTCGGCGTCCTGATGCAGGTAAAGGGGGCGCTCGGCGCTAGGGCCGTGCACCTGCTCGACCAGGGTGTCGATCACGGTGACGGCGTAGCCGTGGTTCAGCAACTCATCGGCCAGATGTGATCCGATGAATCCGGCGCCGCCGGTGATCAAGATGTTTCTCATGCTGTGTCCAACTTCAGAACAATTGATCGACGGGTCGCATCGTGACGTGGTCCAGATTGCAGTTCGGGCCCTGTCGCAGTAGCTGGCGTACCACTTGCCCCACCACATCTGCTTCCATACCGTCGGAGAGATCGGCCTCGCCGAAGCCCTCGGGACTGAGTGAGTGCCGGTAGAAGTCGGTCCGCACCTTGCCCGGTGCCACCACGCTAATCCTGGCCCGGCCGCTAAGCTCGATGCGAAGCGTCTCGGCAATCATCTCCAAGGCTGCTTTGCTTGCGGCATAGATTCCGCCGCCGGCGTAGGTCTTTTTCGCCGCAACGGAGGTGATGAAAACCAAGTGGCTGCCGTCGGCCTCCAACATGGCCGGGAGAAAGGAGCGGATGAAGCGCAGATTGCCCATGACATTAAGGTCAAAAACTTGCTGCCACTTGTCAGGATCTCCGCTGCTGAGTGGTTCGTGAATGCCGCGCCCGGCGTTGCAGATCAGAACCCTCGGTGGGCCGACCTTTTCCATGACATAGCCATGGAGACCGGCGACGTCTTCGGCGCAGGTGACATCACAGGTCTTGAAGTAGGCTGTGCCGGGATTTGTCGGTGGGACGAGGTCAGCGATGACCACTACAAAGTCATCCGCCAACAATTCGTCCGCTATGGCTTTGCCGATGCCGTGGCTACCCCCGGTGATGACAGCGGTCTTTGGTAGCTCGTGGGTGCTATCTCGCATTGGACCGCTTGCTCAAGCTGTTTGAATGCTGGGCAGGACGCCCCCCGGGGCAGTCGCCTGGCCTCGGAAATCTTGCGTTAGCTGCATCTCGAAATAGTTGACGGTTGCAGTCAACCCGTCGCGTAAGCCCACCGAGGGTGCGTAGTCCAACCATTTGCGGGCCAAGGTAAGGTCGGGACAGCGCTGTCGCGGATCGTTGATCGGTAGTGGTCTGGAAATGAGCTCCGAGCGTGAACCCGTGAGATCGATAATCAGCTTGGCGAGCTCCAGCACCGTGAACTCTTCGGTGTTCCCGAGGTTTACCGGGCCGGTGAATTCGGGAGGTGCTCCCATCAAAGCCACTATTCCATCCACCAAGTCGTCCTCGAAGCAGAACGAGCGGGTCTGACTGCCATCGCCGTATATGGTGATCGGCGCATTGCGCAGGGCTTGCAGGATGAAGTTCGACACCACCCGGCCGTCATCGGGGCGCATCCTGGGGCCGTAGGTGTTGAATATCCGCGCGACCTTGATGTCGACACCGTGCTGGCGGTGGTAATCGAAGAACAAGGTCTCGGCGCAGCGTTTACCTTCG
>CAZLYT010000362.1:0-2789 GCA_964563515.1 uncultured Candidatus Competibacteraceae bacterium
CTCGGAGGTCGCGGGAGTCATGACCGCAAGGATGCAGACCATCGCGGCCAGGGCTGGAAACATCGTGCGGAGCCTCGCCCGACTTCCATGGCGGGAAAAGCGGAACATAGGTGCTGGCGAGGCCACTAATGTCGGCATCTGGTGCTTGTATTGGAACAGCCGAAGTTGGGCGTATTCGACGCCTCGTTGATTGCAGCGCGGTATGCGAACTATATATGCACGAACATAGCACAGAGATCCGCGCATGCCCGTTGCAGCCGACCTCTCAATGACATCGACCATAAAACTTCATTAAAACAATAATTTGCCTCACAGCTTCCGACGCGGCCTCGTCACGACTGAGCAGCAGAGCAAAGATATGCATGGGTCGACTTGATCCAGGTCAAGTCGCCGCCAGAGCGAGATCAACAGATGGATCCAAACACGCGCTCGCTCGAAAGCTGGCTTTGCGGCTGCTACACGCCGCCTTGCGCCTCCAAAACCATTGCGGCGAAATAGCAGCCACCAACACCGAGCTGGAGACGCCGATGGGCAACCCGATCAATCCTGCCTATCCGGTGACCGAGGTAGAGTCGGTCGAGACGCTCATGGACATCGCG
Source organism: uncultured Candidatus Competibacteraceae bacterium (assembly GCA_964563515.1). Lineage (GTDB taxonomy): Bacteria > Pseudomonadota > Gammaproteobacteria > Competibacterales > JAHEDQ01 > CAZLYT01. The sequence continues at coordinate 600 of CAZLYT010000362.1, forward strand.
GCCACCTTGGAAGCGGAGGCGGCTCGCCGCTTCGAGCAGCTCGCCGCACTGATGGAGCGACAAGGCAACGAGCAGACGGCGACCTTGTTTCGAGAGCTGGCAAAGGACGAGGTAAAGCACGGAGACGAGATCGCCGGTTGGGCGACCCGCGAGGGACGGCGGCGACCCGCGGCAAGGGCTTTCGGCTGGCGCCTGCCAGAGACCTTCGACCTGGAAGAGGCCGGCTCTGGCTCTATCGTCTCACCTTACGAGGCACTGAGCGTGGCAGTGCGCAACGAAGAGCGCGCATTCGCCTTCTACAGCTACCTGGCCGCCATTGCCGAGCGCGAGGACATCCGTGACCACGCCGAGGGTCTGGCACGCGGCGAGCTGGAGCATATCTCGCGACTGCGGGCACGACGACGGAAGGCCTACCACGCGGAGAACCGCGCCGCCATGCGATCGCCGCGCGTGACTTCAGACGCCGAGCTGTGCGGAGTCGCCCAGGGGCTGGAGCGCGCTTCGGCATCCCTCAACACGCGGTTGGCAGACGCGCTGGAGCGTGGCGGCCATAATCACCCGGCCGCGATTTTGCGGCAGGTCGCTGAGGAACAGCGCCAGGAAGTCGGCCGACTCGCCGCCCTGACCACAGACCGAGACCAACCCGGGAGCCCGACTACGGCCCGCGCTAGCGCCACGGATGTCGGCATGCTGGCCCCCGATGACGCTCTCAAGCTTGCCTTGCGCAACGCCGAGGAGGTTCTACAGATCTACTTGACCATTGCCGAGAGAGCCCGAGAGGACGCACTATTGAGCGCTGCCCAAGCGCTCGCCCAGCGCGCCACGGCGCAACTGGCGCTCATCAGTGCCCAAGTGCAGGCACAACCATGACACCTTGCACCCAACGACCTGGTCGCGACCGCCGTGCTACCTGAACAGTTGCGCCAAAATCTGCGCTATCTCAACTGGCTCTTCAACCCATTTCACGGGCTGGATGCGAGTGGCATCTACGATCTGGTATCCACCAATTGGCTATCGGAACGCGGTCTCTATCTGAACCTGGGCTACTGGCCCGAAGCTTCGAACATCGACGAGGCAAGCGACGGGTTGGCCATGTTGGTCGCCGAGACCGCTCGGGTAGGCAGTGGAGATACCGTGCTCGACTGCGGCTTCGGATTCGGCGACCAAGACATCCTGTGGTCGCAGAAGCTGAAGCCCAAACAGATCATCGGCCTCAACATCACCGCATCACAGGTGACGATCGCTCGCCAAAGGGTCGAAGCGGCCGGCCTCGACGATCGTATCGATCTCCGTCACGGCTCGGCCACCGAAATGCCCATCGAATCGGATTCCATCGACCGCGTAGTGGCGCTCGAAAGTGCCTTCCACTTCCGTACCCGCGAGCGGTTCTTCCGCGAGGCCTGGCGCGTACTTCGTCCCGGTGGTCGGCTGGTGACTGCCGACATCATCCCGATGCCCGCCGCCAGTCGTTTCACTATGCGTCTCAGGCAGCAAGTCTCCTGGGGACTGGTGGCGAGCAGGTTCGCGATCCCCAGCCAAAACGCCTATACGCGGCCAACCTATCAGGCCAAGCTCGGTCTCTGCGGCTTCCAGGAAATACAGGTCCACTCGATCCGGGACCAGGTCTACGCGCCGCTGCACGACTACCTACGGGCGCATCCAGAGCGGCTCGAACAGCTCCATCCGATGGCGCGGCTCCCGGCACGAATGGTGATCCACTCAGTGGCCGATAGCATCTACGCGGGCCTGGACTACGTGCTGGCAACGGCAGTCAAGCCGCACTCGTCGCATTCCTAGAGTCATTTCCGCGACGGTATAGAGACAGACGGTTGGGGTCTCCGACGCCGGCCACGGGATAGCAATCGCCGGCTCGAAGGCCCTCGAAAACCGGCATGTCCACCGAGTTGTCGTCGTTGCCGGCGTTGAACACCTCGAATCCCAGGCCGTCGGGTTTCAGGCAGAGGTCCACGATCTGCCCCAGATCCCGGGCGTCGATGTAGCAAAAGGCATTTCGCCTTCGCAGCTGCGGATGTTCGAAATAGCGGAGGAAGTTCTGCTCGTACTCGTGGGGCTCGACTACATTGCCGATCCTGAGCGCGTAGATGTCGAAACCCGACCGCCGCTGGAAGGCTCGCGCGGTGTTCTCGTCGACCCCTTGGACAGGCCGGAAAGTCTCGTTGTCCGGGTAGA
>CAZLYT010000363.1:0-3866 GCA_964563515.1 uncultured Candidatus Competibacteraceae bacterium
CAGCACGTAGTTGATGCCCACCGAGTCGAAGCTCTCGGCGTCGAAGGGGATCGGCTCCAAGACGTTTCGGCGATAGGCCTCTGGTCGATACCGCGCGATTCGACTGGCCGCAAATCGCAGCGCGTCTTCGTTCAGGTCCATGAGCGCGATGCGGGGTGTTGTCGAGGGAAACGGACAGCGGTCGAGGAAGTAACCTGTCCCCACCCCAACATCCAGGTGATTGGCCGTGGCGTTGGCCTCGTAATGCGCTTCCAGGTGTCGTGTGGGGCATTTCCAAATCAGGCGGTTGGACAACCCTAGCACCACGAAGTCGTAGAGCTGAAGCGTTCGTCTGGTGTAGACGGCGTGACCCGCCGCAGTTTCCTCATGGCTGGCGCGCGTACTCATGTTATCAATCCCTGGCGTCCTCGAGTTGTCTCGACCACTCCTGCAATTGTTCGAGGCTGGCCGTCACGCCACCACATACCACGATCAGCACTGTTTCGGACTTGGAGAGCTCAGGAGCATTCTGGTAGCCCACGGTCAGCGCCGCGCCACAGGCCGGCTCGACCAAGATTCTGTGATCGGTGAGGAATCGCTCGCAAGCTTCGACGGCCGTGTAATCGGAGACCACGACACTGCGTATGGGGTGCTCCTGAGTGTAGACAAACGCCTGCTCGCAGATCTGCTTCGCCCCCAGTGAGGTCGCGATGCTGGTAATGGCCGGCAACAGCACTCGATGGCCGGCCTGCATCGATTGGGCAAACGAAGAGGCTCCCACAGTCTCCACGGCGACGATCGGAACATCGGCCCAGCCGTTGCGACCCAGCCCTTGGACGACGCCGCACAGAAGCCCGCCCCCACCCACCGAAAGCACGAGAGCGTCCGGTTTCGGGCCGCGGCGTGCGACCTCGTCGATGAGGGTCGCATGCCCCTGCCAGATCAGCGGATCGTCGAACGGGTGCAGGAAAGCATCGTGCTCGCCCACCATCGAATGGGCCAGCGCATTCGCCTCCTGCCATGAGGCGCCGTGCACGAGGACCTCGGCGCCCTCTTGACGAATGAGCTCTTTGGCCCTCTTAGTGGTGGTTTCCGGCACCACGACCGTCACCGTTACCGAGAGCTGCCGTCCAGCATAGGCGACGGCAATGCCGGCGTTGCCACCGGATGACGATACGAAACGTTGGGCCCCCCGAGCCGCGTAGGCCTCGCACGCGGCGCCAATGCCGCGCATCTTGAAGGAACCCGATGGTTGCATGGCGTCGAGCTTCAGCCAGATGGTGCGGCCGGTAACAATGCTGAGGGCCCGGGACTCGATGAGTGGGGTGTCGATGTGGAGTGGCATTCGGTTTCTTATCCATGTCCGCCGACCGGCGAAGGCCAGCACGCTAGCGACCGCGTAGTGCACCGTCTCGAATCGGCGTTGAATGGTGGGTTAGGCTACGCCCACCGACCCTTTCATAGCATTTGAATCCTTTTTGCTGCGCGCCAGCTTGCTGCCGCAGGCGTGGCGGAATCGATCATGGTGCCGCCTGTTGCGCCCGAACCTCCTCCCACAGCTCGTAGACATCCTTTCCCGGGAGCCTCACCGGTCGGTACTGCATCTTCACAGCCCACTCGGTTGGTTCCTTCGAAAGCTCGGCGTAGAGCTCATGTGTCGTAATGCCGTAGGGCTCGCCGTCATCGTTGGAATAGGCGTAGGACACCTCGCGAATGCCAGCCAGGTACATAGCCGCCAGGCACATGGCGCAGGGATGGCCGCTGGCGTACATGACATGACCCTCGAAGCTTGATCTATGCGCTTCCCGCACGGCAGCGCGAATAGCTTCGATCTCGGCATGAGCCGTGGGGTCGAGCGTAGCTAGCTCCGCATTGACGCCGGTGGCGATGACCTTGCCACCGCTCGCGAGCACCGCTCCGAAAGGTCGACCCTTGTGGATCTCCACATTCTCCCGAGCGAGCTGCAGAGCGAGGACAAGTAGCTCGTTTGGCGTAGTCATGAGGATTGCCTCTCGGTCAAGCTTGCTGCTGACGATGATCTGCCTACGCTCTACTGGGGGTCGATGACATCTTCCACTGGACGTCGCGGCGTCTGCGGCAACTCTCCCGTCGGATAACCAAACCGCAGTAGCAGCTGTGGGAGTCCAACCCCGCCTACCAGGTCTTGCAGCTTGGAGCGCAGTGAGGCCACCTGGAGGGGCTGATTGAGGTAGGAGGCCTGGAGCCCGAGTCGGCACGCCGTGAGCGCCACTCGCTGCAACGCCTGGCCCGCCAAAATCCAGGCATTCACATCGTCACGCTGGGTTCCCAGCACCGCGAGCAGTGGAGAGGCTTCGGCGAGCTCCTTGTCTTTGGCCCCGACGCCGCCTCCCATATTGAAAGTGCGCACCACGAGCTGGGCCACTGGCGCCGCCAGCCCGGGAACGGTCAGCCCGTCGCCGCGTCGGCGCGGATGCATCCAGGCGGCCAGCTCCCGACGCCAGCTCGGGTTGGCCCATTGGATGGCATCGCCCTCGGCCACCAGAGCCGCCGCGTCGTGTCGCAACTGCTCGCTCTGCAGGGGCTTCAACCAAGCTCCTTCGACCGCAGTCGCCCGTTCCAGCTGGCGCACCACCTCCTCGTCAATGGGCTTGTCCGCGAAGCGCTTGCGGTAGGTGCGGCGGCGCTCGATGTACTCGGCCAGCCCGGCGTCGGATGAGGTATTTTCCGGCTCCTCCTCAAAGCCGACCCGCGCCAGCCAACCGCCCTCCGCGCCATCCGGCAGCAGCCGAACGGTCACCTTCAGCCTCACGCTCGCCGCCGCGGCTCGCAAATTCAGCAGCGCGGCGCCGCAGCTGATGGTCAGCTCGCGGTCGTCCGGATCGTTGACCGGCAACGCCCGCGTCCGATCCGCGAATAGATCGATAGCCTGCTCGCCAATGCGAAAGCGCCACGGCTGCGTATTGTGACTGGATGGTGCGAGCACTGCGCGCTGAATTAGCTCGACGGCTTGGTCTGCCAATTTCACACAGGACTCCGTTCGGTCCCACGGTCGTCGAACGTTTGCCGGTACCGGCTCAAGGAAAGGCTGGTGGTTGTTCTTCCGAGCCAATCATTTGTCCGGCTCATAGACCTCCACCACGTCCAAGCTCCCGTAATCCGTTCGCGCCCCACCGATTACGTAGAGCTTACCGCCAACGGCCGTTACCGCAGCCAGGAAGCGGGCGGTGGGCATGTCTGGGATCGCGTGCCAGGTATCGGTCGCGGGATCGTAGACCTCGACCGTGGCCAAGGCCTCGTTCTCCCAGCTCAATCCGCCGGCGACGTAGATCTTGCCGTTGAGCTCGGTTGCCCAGATCCCAGTCCTCGCCGTTGGCATGTCGGCGCCCTTACGCCAGGTATTGGTGTCAGGGTTGTAGATCTCGAGCGTAACCAAAGGTACCGGCCATTCCGGACCACCGCCGATGACGTAGATCTCTCCCTTGTACGCGACACCGGTGAGGTGCAGGCGTGGCGTCGGCACGTCGGCCCGACGGGTCCAGACACTAGTCGCCGGATCGTACATCTCCACCACGCCCAGCGCGTCGACGGCCACGTGCTCGGTTCCTCCAATGGCGTAGATGCGGCTGTCTACGACGCTCGCGGTGAGATCGGCACGACCGACAGGCAGCGGCGGCGCGAGGCGCCACTCGTCGGCTGCCGGGTCGTAGACCTCGACCACGTCGGTGGCAGCGTCATATTCCCGCATATTGGGGGACCCGCCGATGACATAGATCATCCCGTCGACGACCCCGGTGCCGAGAAACCCTCGCGCAGTGGGCATTGGTGCCGCCTCGGACCAAGTCGCCGTGTTCACGTCGAACACGGCGACTCGATCAGTGGGATCGCCAAGTCCAGTGCCAAGCACC
>CAZLYT010000364.1:0-5512 GCA_964563515.1 uncultured Candidatus Competibacteraceae bacterium
GCGGTGGACGATTTCGCCGAGCGGGTGTTCGAGCGCTTTGGCCATGTGGACCTGTGGATCAACAATGCCGGCGTGCTGGCGCCCGTCGCCCCCCTGCGCGAGGTGCAGAGCGCCGAGTTCCGGCGGGCGCTGGAGGTGAATGTGATGGGGGTGTTCCACGGCACCCGGGCCTATGTGCGGCGCTGCAGAAAATATGGACGCCCAGGGGTCCTGGTGAACATCTCCTCCGGCGCCGCGACCTCCGCCTACGCGGGTTGGTCTGCCTATTGCGCAAGCAAAGCCGCCGTGGAGCTCCTGACCGCGGTGGTGGCAGCGGAGGAAGCCGACACCGAGCTGCGCTGCCACGCAGTCGCACCCGGCGTGATCGACACCGACATGCAAGCCATGATCCGCTCCACTCCTCGCGAAAATTTCCCGATGGTCGACAAGTTCATGGAGATGAAGGAGAAGGGTACCTTCAGCAGCGCCGAGTGGGTGGCGCAACACATGCTCGAGCTGGCCTTCGGCGCGGGGTCTAGCGAAGTCAGTATCCGGTTCCCGCCGGAACGGCATTAGGCATGCACGGCCGCTCCCCTAGGGAGCGGCGCCCGTCGCGATGGGGCGCACCGCGCGCCCTTCACGAACGGCATCGACCCTTCACCATGTCCTCTCTTTGCCGCGGCGCCAAAGAAACGTCGATTCCCCCTTGCGGACGTTTCGCTGCCTTGCACACCGCAATCCATGCACTAAGGTTTTACGGATGATCGGACGAACGCACAGTAGGTGAGCATACGCGTAGCCGTCCCAGCTTCACGGAGGCTGGTGCGAAACTTTTCGCTGTTTCCAAGTCGAGGACCCAGTTGCATTCTCAGTTGCATTCTCACTTGAATTCGAGGTGACGGCCGCGCGGTGTCTCGGATGCGCATGAGATTTCGCCGTGCGGAATCATCGACAGTATCGCGGGAAGTGGATCTCGAGTCACACGGAATGCTTGCAATAATTCCCACCAGTTAGCGCTCATGTCATTGGGAGCCGAGAACAATGTCGCAAGAATCACAGGGCCATTTCCAACGCGTCCTCGACAGCAAAGAGGTATTGGCGCTCGCTTTTGGTGCAATGATCGGTTGGGGCTGGGTGGTGCTGGCAGGAGGCTGGGTGCAGACTGCCGGTTCCATGGGGGCCGTGCTCGCTTTTGTGATCGGCGGCATCGCGGTGATTCTCATTGGTCTCACTTACGCCGAGCTCGCAGCCGCCATGCCGCTCACCGGCGGTGAGCACGTTTATGCCTACCGGGCTTTGGGCATGGGAGCCTCCTTCCTCTGTACCTGGGCAATCATTCTGGGATACGTCTCGGTGGTAGCCTTCGAAGCCGTGGCATTGCCCACCGTCATCGAGCATCTGTTCCCCAACTACAAGGTTGGTCTGCTGTGGAACGTGGCGGGTTGGGACGTCTATCTGACCTGGGTTCTGGTCGGCAGCGTCGGCGCCGTGGTCATGACCTGGATCAACATCATGGGCATCAAGACCTGCGCCCTGCTGCAGAAGGTGGTGACACTGTTGATTTTGGTGGTGGGAATCATGTTAGTGACCGGCGCCCTGTTCAACGGCGAGACCGCGAACATGGACCCGCTTTTCACCACCGGCATGAAAGGCGTGCTGGCGGTTCTCATCATGACGCCGTTCATGTTCGTGGGATTCGACGTGATTCCGCAGGCGGCGGAAGAAATCAACCTGCCCTTCAAGCAGATCGGCAAGGTGCTGATCATTTCGGTGCTAATGGCCGTGGCCTGGTACATCTTCATCGTCATCGCTGTCGCGATGGCGTTGTCGGCGGAAGAGGCCGCCAATTCCAGCCTGGCTACGGCCGATGCCATGGCTGCGGTCTTCGGCGGCGGCTGGGCCGGAAAGCTGCTGGTGCTGGCCGGTATAGGCGGCATCATTACCAGCTGGAATGCGTTCCTGGTGGGTGGCAGCCGCGCTGTCTACGCCATGGCCCACGCCCACATGCTGCCGGCCTTCCTCGGTAAGATGCATCCCAAGTACAACACTCCGGTCAACGCCATCGTGCTGATCGGCGCGCTCTCGGTCATCGCTCCGGTGTTCGGGCGCAAGGCGCTGGTATGGCTGGTGGATGCGGGCGGCCTGGGCATCGTGGTGGCGTATGCGACGGTGGCGCTGTCTTTCATCACCCTGCGCAAGAACGAGCCCGATATGCCGCGCCCGTTCAAGGTCGCCAACGGCATGGCGGTGGGGTACGCGGCGATGATCCTAGCCATTGGCATCATCATCCTCTACATGCCTGGCAGCCCCGCCGCCCTGGTTTGGCCCTACGAGTGGATCATCGTGCTGGGCTGGTCCGCCCTGGGTGTGGGGTTCTATCTGTGGGCGAGGACCGTCCACGGCGCCGAGGCCACTCACGTGGTGATGCAGGAGCTCAAGACCGGCCATTCCGACTTACCGGAGAGCTCCCAAGCCTGAGGCTAGATGCAGCGCGGGAAGGACCTTCGGTACCGGCGGTGGCGGTGTGACATCAGCCGTAGACCAAGTGGTGGGTGCTGCTGCAGGAACGCGCCAGCGCACGTCGGGTGGTGTAGTAGCAGCACCACTGTCCAGTGCGGCGATCAAGCGATCCGGTTTGGAAACCGACCAGACAAGAGTTTTTGGCCAAACCGGAATTTCTCAGTATCAGTCCCCAGCTGCCGCTCGTCCGTGGGTTTTGCCCGACGTTTTGGTGGAGGGCCGTGCCGAAATACCGGCGGTATCGTTCTCGCGTAGATTATGCAGACCCTCACACATCACTAGTCCCACACGTTCTTCAGTGGCATCAAGTCAAACGGGGCCTGCGATGACTCTCTTGCCGTAGCCAGCGTCTCTGGGTGGGCCAACCACAGCTCACCTTGTGGCGTATCAACTTGCGGGATTCGAGACCTTCCTGAATACCTGTCCCCGGCGGCTCGACCTCTTGGCCTTCGGGACTTCGGGACCCCGATCCCGCGTTCGATCCCGGCGGATTCCACTGAGCGTCGAGACATCGCCATCACTGCAGACTTCGCCGGCCAGCTAATCCACAGAGCCCGCGCGCCCTATCAGCGATAGGAGGTGGCGGAACTCGCACAGTCGGCCAACGCCTGATAATTTGCGAGTTCACCGGAGCCCATTACGGCACTGGGTGACCTGAAACAGGAAATGGGACGTCTTGATCAAGGATAAGGAGTAGCGCGTGCATCATGAGGTTGCCCTTATCACCACGCTCGCTGCCGCCTTCGGGTTGGCGCTAGTGCTTGGCTTTATTGCTGTGCGCTTGAATGTTCCGGCGCTGGTGGGTTATCTGCTTGCCGGCATTATTATTGGCCCTGCCACACCCGGCTACGTTGCTGACTTGGCACTTTCACGGCAGCTCGCTGAGATTGGTGTCATATTGTTGATGTTCGGTGTCGGGCTGCACCTTTCGTTGAACGAGCTGTGGGCTGTGCGCCGCATAGCTTTGCCGGGCGCAATTGCCCAGATTGCGGTAGCTACAATGTTCGGGATAGCCCTCTCATCCTTCTGGGGATGGAGCATTGGCGCAGGTATCGTGTTTGGGCTCGCCCTCTCTGTTGCAAGCACGGTGGTGCTGTTAAGAGCGCTGGAGAATCTCGGTGTGCTCGATTCCCTCAACGGCCGTATCGCCGTGGGATGGCTCGTGGTTGAGGACCTGGTCATGATCGTAGTGCTGGTGCTGCTGCCGTCCCTTGCGGGCTGGCTTGGCGAGGATTCCAGCAAAAGTGCTGCGGAGGTGGCTCAAGAACCGAATCTCGTCGTCACTCTCGCGCTCACGCTCGGTCAGGTTCTGGTCTTCGTGCTACTGATGGTGGTGGTTGGTCGCCGCGTGTTTCCCTGGATGCTTTGGCAGGTCGCCAGAACGGGTTCGCAAGAGCTGTTCACGTTGTGCGTCGTTGCGGCTGCTGTCGGCATCGCCTATGGCGCCGCTGCACTATTTGGCGTTTCGTTCGCGCTGGGCGCTTTCTTCGCCGGGATGGTATTGAGGGAATCCGCGCTGAGCCACCGGGCTGCAGATCAGTCGTTACCGCTACGGGACGCTTTCGCCGTTCTCTTCTTCGTATCGGTGGGAATGCTGTTCGATCCGATGATGTTAGTCGAGGAACCGCTCCGCGTGCTTCTGGTTGTAACAATTATCATCTTCGGTAAGTCGCTTGCCGCCTTTGTTTTGGTGCTTGCTTTCCGCTATCCGCTCAACACGGCGCTCACGGTATCGGCAAGCCTCGCACAGATTGGTGAGTTCTCGTTTGTTCTAGCTGGCTTGGGAGTCTCTCTACAACTCCTTCCCACTCAAGGCCAGGGCCTCATTCTTGCAGGCGCGCTGATTTCCATCGCAGCCAATCCTCTCGTGTTTCGCGCCATCGCACCCCTGCAAGCTTGGCTTCGAGCCCAGTCGAAGCTCGCCCGCGCGCTCGAACAATCCGACGATCCTCTGTCGGAGCTGCCGATGAGCATCGACCAAGAACGTCTTCATGGCCACGTCGTGCTCGTTGGCTACGGGCGGGTCGGCCGGTGTATCGGTGAAGCGTTACTCGAGCGTGGAGTGCCTATCGTGGCGGTAGAGCAAAACCGGCAATTGGTCGAGCAGCTTCGGCAACGCGATATACCCGCAGTTTCCGGGGACGCCTCAGAGGCGGCGGTTCTCATTCAGGCGCACATCGCTCGGGCGCAGGTGCTAGTGATCGCGGTGCCTGACGCGTTGCGGGCGCGCTCGATGATCGAAATTTGCAACGCGCTAAATCCGCGGGCAACGACCGCTGTGCGCACCCATAGTGACGAAGAGGCGGCGGTCCTACATAAAGGAAACGCGGCCAAAGTGTTCGTAGCAGAGCGTGAGCTCGCACTGAGCATGACGCGTCATGTCCTCCGATCTCTAGTAGATCAGGAGAATATGTCGCGAAGCGCTAACCATCGAGGCTAGTCTGTTGCGACCGATTCTGCCCGCTGCTTGGCGCAAAACACTGCTGGTGCCATCCTGAGTACTTTGCAAAACGACGTCTTGTTGTTGAAGCCCACACAGCGCGTTGTCGATGATGGGTGTTTCGGTGTGCTCCGGCGAGGCGAGCAGGGCTTCAGCTTCGGTCATCCGATAGCCATTCACGAATTCGTAGAAGCTTTTCTGCAGCGTCTCGTCCAGGGCCTGGGAGACGTGCGTGGCCGGGCACCCGACGCGCTCTGCGAGACGTTGGAGCGTCAGGCAGTTTTCCCGATACAACTTCTTGGTCTGCAGCAGCCGAGTCAACTGCGCGGCGAGGTCGTCGGCCTCAACAGCCGCCAGCCTGCCTTCCGCGGCTACGGGAAGGGCGTGCCCACGGGCGCCGACCTGCGCACCAATCCTGGCGATGGGACGACGAGCCGCAGCCGGAAGCCAAGGAGCCCTACCGTCAGAGGCCAAAGGGTTCGAATCCGTCACTCCCCGAGACTCGAGTCCTGCAGGCTCATAGCGAGCCACTGATGGGACGGACTGTTTCAGGAATGTCGCAGTCTCATTCTC
>CAZLYT010000365.1:0-3910 GCA_964563515.1 uncultured Candidatus Competibacteraceae bacterium
TCCTCACCGAGTCCTTCTCCGGCGAGGAGGACCCTCTGTCAGGAGTTGACCAGGAGCTTCCCGCACCACGGGCACCTGGCCGCCAACAATGATACCCACGGCCCCCACGCTGCTTGCCGTTGCATGATGGTCGGCCCGCCGCCTCTGCACCGCGGGCACAGTGAGCTCGTCATTCATCGTTGAATGGCAGCACTACAAATTTAGGGAATTCTGCGTCATCACCGATCGCTCTAGCCTTCGACTCGCGGTTCGGATCACCGATCTGGCCGCCGACAATCGAACCAAGCCATTCGTTTACGGAGCGACTGCGATGAACAATGGACTCTTGGCCAATAGCCGGTACAGCGTTGATCGGTACCAGCGCCGCTCTGGCGAAACCAACCCGCGTCATTGTCACCATCGAGAACCTGGCACCCACCAATGCCACAGCCCAGACCCCGCACTGGGTCGGATTTCACGACGGCAGCAGCTTTGACATCTACAACGGCGACACCCCGGCTGGTATTACCAAGCAACGATTTCTGGTACGCCAACGGCAATCCGCAATCTCATCCCGTATTCGATGAAAACGACAATTTCGTCGCGAAGGACTTTTTCGTTACCAGGGACGATATATTGGACGCCGGCACCGAGCTCAATACCGAGCGTCCCGAGGAAACCGCTTTATTTGGCCAAAGCGAGCCCAATGCTGGGCAGGACGAGAACGGCGTAATCCGGGATTTCGATCCCAATGATCCCGAAACCTATTTCATGCGACTGGGCAGCGGCGGCGTATTGGATGCCCCGCAATTTCGGATGGCGGATTTTCTCGCCGCAGGCTATCCGCTGGTGAAAATCAGCTTTTCCCAGGCGCCGGCCGTTGTCGATGAGCTGCAATTCAAAGCCTTGCTTACCGGCGATGAGAAAGTGCCGCCGGTGCAAACTCGCAACCTAGGCCACGCCTTTGCCAAGCTGGAAGACGAAGGCAGCCGCTTGTCGTATCGGCTGGTGCAAACCATCCCGCCCCGGCGGGTGCAGATGGCGCACCTTCACCTGGGCGAGCCTCACTGATTTCATAGCCGAACGGGGTACGCTCGAACAGGCGGGCGCCCAGCGCAGTTTCCAGGGCCGCAATGCGTCGTCCGACCGTGGGCTGGGTGGCTCCCAGCAGCCGCGCTGCCCCGGACAGGCTTCCGGTCTTGGCCACCGCCAAAAAGTAACGCACGTCGTTCAGGTTGAACATGGCTCACCGGGTGCGGGAACTACTCGCTGTCATGGCGCGTTAAGGGTCGGCTCGGATGGTCATTCGGGACTTCCGGGAACCGATCCGCAAGGAGTCGGACCTCGTACGGGTACCATATCTCTCGACCAGGAGAAGCACGTTGAAGAAGGCTAGCAAGAACCCACCGTCCCAATCGGCGACTGTCGATTCGATACCCAGTGTAACTGCCGTTGCCGCCCCTGCCCAGGAGACTATTGCGGCCCGGGCCTATGCGATCTGGGAGGCCGAGGGTCGCCCCGACCAGCGCGCGCTCGAGCATTGGTTGCAAGCCGAGCGGGAGTCTGGATCCGTCGCTGAGCTTGCCAATGCGGCGAAGCCGTCAGCTTCTCCCGAGCTGTAGGCGAGCTGTCTATTCACCAGCCAGCCCCACCCGCGGGAACGGCCTCGCGGGTGCATTAGCGGACGCGTAATACGCCATCCACAGCTGTTGTTGGACGGGTTTACGCTGCGCTAATCCACCCGCCGTTCATGCAGCGTGAGTGGCGCGCGACAGCCCGGCGCCGAAAGATAAATAGCGCCGCTCCTGAGCTCCGAGCGCAAGCGGGCCGACCTTTTCTACACTGACGATAGTGAAGCCTGCAGCTGCGGAGAATATTGGTGAGCGAATCCCTGAGGATTGGCGTTGTCGGCGCCGGCATGATCGCTGGTGTCATCGCCGAGGCTGCCACGCGCGCGAGCGGCGTGTTTCTGCAAGCGGTGGCGAGCCGCCGTCAACACCGCGCCCAAGCTTTTGCCGACCAGCGTGGCATCTCGGAAGTGTTTGCAGACTGGCAGGCATTGGTTGGGTCCGAGACCATCGATGCCGTCTACGTGGCCACCCCCACTCTGGCCCGGGAGGCGGTGTGCCTGGCCGCGGCAGGCGAGGGCAAGCACGTCCTGGGCGAGAAGCCTTTCGCGTCGCTGCCCTCGGTGCAGCGGATCACCCAAGCCTGTCGCGACAACCAAGTGGCATTCATGGACGCCACCCACTTCGTGCATCACCCGCGCACGGCCATCCTCAAATCGGTGATCCGGGAGCGACTGGGTACACCGCTGGCGCTGCGCAGCGCCTTCTTCGGCCCCAACAGTGATAGCAGCAATATTCGCTACGATCGCAGCCAGGAGCCCATGGGGGCAATCGGCGATCTGGCTTGGTACTGCATGCGCGCCATCGCAGAGTTCCTGCCAGAGCCAGGCATGATCGAAGACGTGCAAGTCACCGTTCGGCGCGATCCAGGCTCCCAGGCCGTCGTCCGCGCGGCCGGCGTGCTGCGCTTCGCCACCGGCTCGACCGCCACCTGGGATGTGGGTTTCGACGCCAACACGCTGCTCATGGACCTGGACGTCATCGGCAGCGACGCCGTGATCAAGCTCGACGACTTCGTGCTGGATTGGGCTGCGGGATTCCGCGGCCCCGATCCGGAGCCGGAGTTTCCGGTGGGCTTCAGCCTGCGCTCCGGGGCGGTCACACCGCGCCGCTTCGAGTGGCGTGACACGCCGGCCGCCAAACCCCAAAGCGTGCTGATGCTGGAAGGCTTCGCGGCGCTCGCTGGCGACCCGGGCGCCGCCGCTGCGCTGGCAGCCATGGTCATGACCGAGCGCACCCAGGAGCTGCTGGACGCAGTGTGGGCAGAGGCCGAGCGACGACGGTGAAGATGGGAAAATCGGCACGCCTCCGGCAGAAGGCTAGGGTGGATCTTTGCTGGGAGCATGTTTTGTTCGAACGGCGGCACGCGCTGGGAATCGCAGTCAATCGTCCAGGTCCGCCAGGCGCGCCCTCAATCGCGGCGCGGCGAAGTCCAAGAACGCACGTACTTTGAGTGGCAACAAGCCCCCGCCCGTATAGGCGAGACTCACCGGCCACGGCGTCGGCTCGAAGGGCTGGAGCAGGATGCGCAGCCTGCCGGCCTTTCTAGCGCTTGCGATCTGGTAAGACAGAACACGGGTGACGCCCGCCCCCGAGATGGCGGCATCGATGGCCGCCTCCGCCGTGTTCACCACCAGGCGCGAGCGCACGGCGACCGATAGCTCGGACCTGCCGGTGCTGAAGGTCCAGCTTTCGGGCCGCACGAGACCTTCGAAGGTGATGCAGTCGTGGGAGGCGAGATCCTCGGGGCGCTGGGGCGTTCCCCGCTCCGCCAGATAGTGAGGGTCGGCGCAAACGACCTGGCGGATCGCACCCACACGGGCCGCGATCAGGCTGCTGTCGGGCAGATGTCCGATACGGATCGCCACGTCCACGTGATCCTCCAGCAGATTGACGATTCGATCCAGCAGCAGCAGCCGAATCACGATGTCCGGATAGGCGCCGAGAAACTCGGTCGCGATCGGCAATACGTGTAGTCGACCGAACACGAT
The DNA here is from genome assembly GCA_964563515.1 of uncultured Candidatus Competibacteraceae bacterium. GTDB lineage: Bacteria > Pseudomonadota > Gammaproteobacteria > Competibacterales > JAHEDQ01 > CAZLYT01. Next base: position 3,599 of record CAZLYT010000365.1, read on the forward strand.
GGGGGCGGTGATCACCAATTCCCCCGTGGGCGCGCTGTATTCTCCAGCAGCGGCCCGCTCCGCCTCCGCAACCTCCTCCACAATGCGCCGGCAAGCAATGATGTAGGATCGCCCGGCCTCGGTCAGCCCGAGCTGGCGGCTGGAGCGGTTGAGAAGCCGCGTCTTCAGATGAGCCTCCAGCTCGGCAACCCTGCGACTGACGGTTGCCAGCGGCGTCCCCAGCCGACGGGCTGCCGCCGAGAAGCTACCGGCCTCGACCACTGCCAGCAATGTGGACATGGCTGCGAGCCGATCCATGCTTGTTCCCGGAAT
>CAZLYT010000366.1:0-3322 GCA_964563515.1 uncultured Candidatus Competibacteraceae bacterium
CTTGCCATCCTGCGTCATGGACGCATAGCGCCTGCAGCCGTCGCGCTCGTCGCAGCCCTGGCCGGTGCAGTTAATCTTTGGGCTGACCATCTCGCCTGCCGTAACTACGGCGACTTTTCAGGTGTAACGTGGTAAGCCCGACAGTCAAGCTTCCGTTCCACTGCGTACCGCCGTTATCGCCGCTGCGGTAATGGACAAAACTAAGCCGCCTCTTCGGAGGCATTCCGGTAACTTCGTGATCCCGGTACGTTGAAAGCCTAAACAGCTTGCTGTTGATGTTCACTTATCACCCATTGTTTTGATTTCCTTCATTGCGGCAGCGTCCCGTATAGCGGCACCCAGCCCGCGAGCCATTCCTTCTGCGCCAGGGCAAGGGACTGGCGCCACTCGGGATCGACCGGCAGCACCTCGGGCGTGAAGGCGTAGTCGACGCCGTATTCGTGGGTTAAGACATCCACGCGCCGCTCCCCAGATGCGGCCGCGCAAGGCTCGGGCGCTCGACCGGCTTCTTAGCCGCTTCCTTCACCATGCCGGGGAATAACTCGCTCATCAGCCACACGAACGCATCGGCACGGTTAGGCGAGCGCTCGCCCGTATAGCCGTGATCGGTGAAGCCGCATAGCTCGTCCTCGAGCTTCGTGAAGTTCCCGGCTAGCCTGACCTTGCCCTGCTCGTGCAGCGCTGAGATCGGCTCAGCCCTCACCGCCTTGCCGCGGCTTGCCGTCAGAAGCTTGAACGGCCGGCGCCGGGCGTTGACCTTGGGCTGCGAGTCGATGACATAGCCGACCATCGCCCCGCCGTAGTTCTTCTCCCCCACGATCACGTCGGCATCGTGTCGATCAAAGGCATCGGTGACGACCTTGCCCCACGTAGCCGGGCCAGCCTTCAGCGTCAGATCCTCGAGCAGGTAGCCATTGCCATCCGTGCCCAAGGCTCCGACCATGACGCCGATTTCATCGTTCTCGGCATTGTCATCATCGTCAGACCCCGAGGGATCGACAGCGACCACGATGCGCTGCAAGTCCGGCAGCTCGCCGTCAGTAACGCGCCAGCGGTCAAGCATCTCCTCGGTCCACAGCGCGCCAGGCGCCACCTCGCCGTACACTCCTTCTAAAAACCGCCTACGCATCCTGCCCGGCAACGATTCCAGCGTCTGTATATATTCAGGCGCAAGATTCACCAGGTTGTCCTTCGGGTTCATCTGGAATGAGGCGTAATCGTCCGGCGCCGCCAGCGCCTTCTTGCTCTCCGGGTCGCGCTTAAGAAAAAACATCTGATATGACCAATGCGACTTGCTAGGCGGGTTGCAGTCATAAAGCATGCGCGGCTTAAGCCTCGCCGGCTCTCGGTTATCCATCTTCGTGACGACGTTCTGCGCAAGACGCGTTATTGAAATGTTGCGGGCCGACAGAGAAATCTGGCTGCACTCGTTGAGAAAGATGGTCACGTATTCCTGCCCAAGAATTTTCTCCGTTCTATCCTTCTCATCCAGCCCGCCGAACCACACTTGGGACATATTCGGGAGCTTCGCGTACCAGTCCGATTTGTCTATCGAGTAATCGACCTCTGGGAACGCTAGCTCCATCACCTTCGGGAAGGTGTCTAGTACAACCGAAGCCTTGACGTGATTGAATCTGAAGCGCAGCACCGCATGCCTGCTCTTAGGGGCCTTTAGAGCTCTAAGCACGATGTTCCTGATGTGCAGAAACGTCTTGCCGGATCTGGAACCCCCGAACAACATGCAATGCGTGGCGTCCCCTGCTAACACCAACTGCGCCTGCTCCTGTCGCTGCGTTAGCTTCACGCGCGTTTCACAGGCGCTCATCCACTTCAGACGCTTGCACGATGACCACAGGACCGCCATCCGCTCCCGTAATCGCCTGCGCAGCCTTGCCGTCCATTCGATCGCCGATTTCCTTAAGCGCCGTCACGTCGCCTTCCAGGGCCCTGTCGATGAGCTTGTCGGCAAGAGAGCGCAGTTTCTTGCCATCTTCGGCAAGCAGGGCGCGGTTAATCGCGTCAGACCAAGGCCTGCTCTTGACCGCATTCTTGTTGCCGACAGGAGCGGCCATTAACTCAACCCCAAAGGTGTTGATTTTCCGACAGCGATCGGCCACTGCATGAGAGCCATTCGCACGAAGATGGCCATGGGCGATCGCCGCGGCGCCTTGCGCAATAACTCGAGGTCAGCCTTTGTGAGCGCTGGACCGGCCGCAAGGAGTTCATCCCAGCGTGCGCGTGTCACGAGGCCGCCCTGCGCCGTTGCGCTGCATTGGCGTCGTAGGGCTCGCGCCTCGATTTGCCGTGCTTAGGAGTGGTCCTGGCGGGCCCCTTGCGCTTGCTGCCTGCGATGCGCTGCCCCTTTGCGTCGTTCTCGTAGACGACGGAATTTCGCACCATGCGCTTGTTCCTGGTCTTGCTCTGGCGGCTCATAAAAAAAGACCGGCGTGATTAGCGCCGGCCCCGAAAGTACGCAGCCCAAGGGAGGAGGACGTAGCTGCGCTTTCTTGCTGGTTGCCGTCTGCCATTCGACTCAAAGCCTAAGTTGTTGAGACATCGGCCCGGCGCGGGCAGCTCCCTGATTTGTCTTTAGGAGGAGTCTGTCAGGCGCTCCCGGCCGGCCGAATGCAAGCGATAGTCCGAATTTGGCGACAGCTACGCAAGCCCGCCCACGGGTATACCAGCCTACGGGTAGTGGTGCGTTCCACGTGGAACCCTAGATGCGGTCGATAAGACGGACTACTCCTGGCACGCATTCCGGCTTGTGCGTGGCGAGGTAGTCCCTCACGCGCGGGATAATGCAACCTTCGTTATGCTCTGCGTTGACCCACCCGACAAGCAGCATCGGACGCTCACAACAGCCGCACTCGTGCCCCTCATCCATGGTTGGCTGGATGAAACAGCCGAATAGCTCCTCGCAAACCTCAAGCAGGAAATCGTTTCGGTCGATGGTCTCAGCCATTCGCCATCCCGCAATGCCCGTCCTCTTCAGCCTGGATGTACTGAGGGACGGGAGGATGCTGCTGCATCAGGCCGAACGGGCTGAAAGCTGGATTTGGCACCAAGTCCCACCGCCACGCCATGCACTTCGTGCCGATGCACGCCGATTTATCAACTGGGCAAAGTTTCTTGAAAGCCTCTTTCTCCGTCATTCGTTTCTCCCATGTCCAACCTCATTCATTCGAGTAACCTCGGCGTGCAGTTCGATGATTGCCTGCGCTTCTGAGAACAGCGGCTCGTTATCCCGCCAGCGCGCGATCGTGTCCCACTTGCGCCCGAAGTGCTTGGCAATGCGATAGATCGTCCAGCCGTGCTCCTCGAG
>CAZLYT010000367.1:0-7233 GCA_964563515.1 uncultured Candidatus Competibacteraceae bacterium
TTGTCACGGACGACGATTCGCTCGGTGAGGTTCGGTTCCGGATCTGCCTGCGGTAGGCGGCCGGAGTTACGCCCCGGTATCGCTGAAGGCTACGAGTCAGCGCGCTTTGATCGGCGTAGCCCACCTCTACCGCGATGGCGGCGATGGAATTCTCGGTGGTGGCCAGGAGCTCTAGCGCACGGTTCAGGCGCACCTCGGTGAGAGCCTCGCGCACGGATCGCCCCGTGGTGGCGCGAAACAAGGCGTGCAGGTGGCTGACGCTGAGATTGGCCGCGGCGGCGACTTCCCGGGCCGTGACGGGGCGGCCATGATGGCGCTCGACGTATTCCACGGCGCGGCGTATGCGGGCGGGTAGGGCGGTCGGTGGGCGCGCGACCCGATCGGCCAGGGATAGCAGCAACAGCGTCGCCCAGTATTGGCAGCGGCCCGGTGCAGAGGCACCCCGTCGCATTTCCTGGGCGAGGAAACGCCGGTAGTGCTCGAGCCCTGGATCGACCAGGAAGTAGGGATCACGCTGGGCCTGATCCCACAGCCGGGCGGCCCCGGAAAGTTCCGAGGTCGCGGCGTGCGGAACGTCGACCACCAGGAAGCTGTTGTCGCCGACGCCGCGGTAGGCGTGCCGTTCGCCGGCCACGATGATCACCCCGTGAGTGCCGTCAATCAGGCCCGACCGCGTCCCAACCTCCAGCTCGAGCTCGCCGGAGCCGGGCAGGATGAGCTGGTGGTAGTCGTGACTGTGGGCCCGATAGTCGCCGCTGTAGGAGCGGAACTCCAGGCTGGCGGTTGGCTTGGCGGTCATGGCTCTGGCGGTCGCTACAGTGGCAGTCTATGGCTAAAGCTTGCCGTAACGCAGGTACAACCGGTCGAATATGCGCAGATGCAACCACGTGGCTGCGGCGCCGGCGAGGCCGGCGAGAGCCGGGACTCCGAACGGAAGCATGAGCGTCGCGAGCCGCCGGCGCCAGCGCCTCAACGTCGGCACCCGGTCGATGAGGGCGATGATCTGCGCATTTTGGGTGTAGGCGAGTGCGCTCAACAGTAGCACCGCCACCCCGGCCCAAACCCACCAGGGCAGAGGCGGCAGCAGATATATCACCAGTCCCACGGCGATGACCGGCACAATCAGTGGTGCCAGCACGATGACCCAGGGCAGCGCTTTCCCCAGGTAGAAGACCTTGAAGATGGGCCGAGCGCCCACTTCCAGATGGTGCAGCAGCCGGTCACGACCGGCAGGCTCAGACAGCAGCGGTTGTAGCCGACGAAAACTCCAAGCCACCGTCGAGCTCGGTACCGGCGCCGAGGGTGGCTCCGGTTCTCGAGGCCGTGCGCCCTCCCGGGCGCCCGCGACCAGCCGGGTCGGCTTGCCCTGCAGATGGGCTGCGCAGAGGGCATGGCCGTAGTGCATCAGCCCACAGGCTTCCAGATCGGTGAATGAGTCCAGGTCGGTACGAAGCCCCGCCAGGAGCTCCGCGAAGCGTTCCGGTTGGGAGGGAAAGGCGCCTGCAGGTGGTGCCTCGCCCAGGTGGAACAGCACTACGTTGGGTTGCGGCAGCTCCAGCACCCGCGCCAGCACCTTGCCGCGCACCCGGTCCATGAGCACGTCGTTGGCGCGCATGGCTACTTCCAACAGGCGTCCCGAGGGTTCTGCCTGGCGCTTCAGCACATCCGAGGCGTCACTGACTACCAGGTGCGTGCAACCGGCCTCCATCAGCGACGCGACGCCCTGGTTGTCGAACACGCCCCCATCCACCAGCCGCACGGTGATGGGTTCACCCTTCTGGTCTCGAAATAGCCCGGGCAACGACAGCGGGTTGAAGACCCCTGGCACGCAGCAGGAGGCGGCCACCGCCTGACCGATCGTGATCCAGTTCAAGGCCTGGCGTTGGCCGACGCCTAGGGCCGGATCGTCGAATCGCAGCCAACCCAGATAGGGCTCGCCCAGGTGCTCGTAGCTGGGCAGCACCTCGCCGACCCCGGTTCCGGTGAACTGCCATAGGGCTCCGGTGTTCAGGGTGGCAGCGTTGATCACCAGGCTCGGTACTCTGAGATGGGCGTCGGCGGCAAACTCCGGGGACGGCTCGATCACCAGCTCGGCCAGATTCATGGGCCTGTCGCTGGCGTGGAGTGGCCGGTAGAACAGCTCTTCCAGCACCTCGGCAAGACGTGCGCTGGTGGTGTAGCCCCCGCCGCGCAGCAACCGGGCGTTGGCCCGGTGATCGGCGAAGGTGCGCATGCGCAGGTTGCATTGCACGGCACCCAGGAACTCGCGCTCGAGCTCCTGGACCAGCTGCAAATAGCCATCCCGATCCGGTGCCAGCCCGTCGCTGCGTCGTCGCTCCAGGAGCTGCTTGATCTTGAGCTGCAAGTAGGCGCCGATGATGGAGCCGCCGGAGACCGTGGATATCACGTCGACGCGGCGCAGCAAGTCGTGCTCGGCCAGCGCCGCCAGCACCCCCACGTGGAACAGCGCCGCCCGCAGGCCACCGCCGGAGAGCGCAAGGCCCAGGCGGTGTGCAGGCCCGAGCTCCGGGGCAAGCGGGCTCAGGCCGAGCCCACCTTCACCACCGTTCGACCAATGGATTTGCTGCTCAGATAGCTCCTGAACACTTCGGCGAGCCCTTCCAGAGTGACCTGTTGATTGACGATCCGCTCCAGGTGGCGCGGCCGCAGGTCGCCGCCGCAGCGGGTGAGCACCTCCCGCTTGAGCTCGAGGGGTATCAGCACCGAGTTGATGCCGAGCAGGCTCACGCCGCGCAGGATGAAGGGCATCACGGTGGTTTTGAGCTCATGGCCGCCGGCCAGGCCGATAGCGGCGATGTTGCCCAGCGGCACCACGGTGCGGGTCAGCCAGGCCAGCTGATCGCCTCCGACGCTGTCCACGGCGCCGCCCCAGAGGGCACGTTCCAGTGGCCGGCTGCCGTAGTCGATCTCGTTTCGCAGCAGCACGCGGGCGGCACCCAGCTCGCCGAGATAGTCCGCGGCCTCCATGTTGCCGGTGACGGCCACCACCTCGTAGCCCCGACCGGCCAGCATGTCGATGGCAAAGCCGCCGACGCCGCCGGTTGCGCCGTTCACCAGTACCGGCCCGAGATCCGGTTCCTGGCCATTCTCTTCCATGCGATGAATGGCCAACGCGGCGGTGAAACCCGCGGTGCCGATGGCCATGGCCTGGTATAGGGTCAGGGTGTCCGGCAGCGGCAGGACGATGTCGGCGGGCAGCCGCGCCACCTCGGAATAGCCGCCGTCGCGCTCCTCTCCTAGACCGCTGCCGATGACCACCACCTCATCGCCGGCGTGGAAGCGAGGGTCGTCGGAGTGCACCACCGCACCCGACAGATCGATACCCCCGACCAAGGGGAAGCGGCGCATGATCTTGCCGGCCCCGGTGGCGGCCAGGGCGTCCTTGTAGTTGATGTCGGAGTAGGCGGTGCGTACCACCACCTCGCCGGGGCCCAGGTCATCCAGCGTGATGGTTTCCAACCGGCTCACCACCTTGCCCTCCTTCTCGTGCACGCGGAAAGCCTTGAACGGTTCCATGGGGGACTCCTAGAGGCGGGAAAACGGGGATTGATAGGGATTCTAGCGCCTGCAGGCGCCGGGCACTCCGAGCGCCACGGCCAAGTTTCGCTGCAACCACGCCTCGGCTAGCATTGAGCCGGTTCTACAACGACGCCGGCCGCAGCGGTTCGACCCTCCCGGGTGTGACCGATCGGAGCCGGCGACCCCGGAGGTAGAGGTCATGTCCGCAGTGGTTCGCCCACACCCGCGCAGTCGCAGGCATAGCGCCAACCAGCCGGGGCACCCGCGCCACAAGGTCCGCTTCGTCACTGCCGCCAGCCTGTTCGACGGCCACGATGCCGCCATCAACATTATGCGCCGGATCCTCCAGTCCCTCGGCGCGGAGGTCATCCACTTGGGCCACAACCGCTCGGTTAACGAGATTGTCACCGCCGCCATCCAGGAGGATGCCCAGGGCATCGCGGTGAGCTCCTACCAGGGCGGACACGTGGAGTACTTCAAGTACATGGTGGACCTGCTGCGGGAGCGCGGCGCCGGTCATATCAAGGTGTTCGGGGGCGGCGGTGGGGTGATCGTCGCCGATGAGATCCGCGAGCTGCAGGATTACGGCGTCGCCCGCATCTTTGCCCCGGAGGACGGCCAGAAGATGGGCTTGCGGGGCATGATCGCCAGCATGGTCGAGGCCTGCGACGTGGACCTGGCCGAGCAGGGCCAAGCAGCCGTGGAGCAGCTGTCGGCCGGCGATCGCGGCGCGCTGTCCCGGGTGATCACCCAGATCGAAACCGGCTCGCTACCGGAGCCCTCTCGCGCCGATCTGATGGCGCGGGCCGAAGCGATCGAGGGCGTCCCGGTGCTCGGCATCACCGGCACCGGTGGCGCGGGCAAGTCATCGCTCACCGACGAGTTGATCTTGCGCTTCCGCCAGGACCAGGGTGACCGCCTCGAGATCGCAGTGTTGGCCGTCGATCCCACCCGCCGCAAGACCGGCGGTGCACTCCTCGGCGACCGCATCCGCATGAATGCTATCCACCACGAGAGCATCTACGTGCGCTCGCTGGCGACCCGTGGCGCCGGCAGCGACATCCCCGAGTACCTGAGGGAAGTCATCGCCGCTTGCAAGGTCGCCGGCTTCGACCTGGTGGTGGTGGAAACCCCGGGCATTGGCCAGGGCGACGCCGGCGTGGTGCCCTTCGTGGACCGCTCGCTCTACGTGATGACTCCCGAGTTCGGTGCCGCCAGCCAGCTTGAAAAGATCGACATGCTGGACTTCGCCGATGTGGTCGCCATCAACAAGTTCGACCGCAAGGGCGCCGCCGATGCGCTGCGCGACGTGCGCAAGCAGGTGCTGCGCAACCGCGAGGACTTCGGCGGCCGCCCCGAGGACATGCCGGTGTTCGGCACCATCGCCTCGCGCTTCAACGACGACGGCGTCACCGCGCTCTACGGCGTCCTGTTCGACCTGCTGCGGGAGGCCGGGTTGGCGGCGGAGGCCGGCGCGCTGATTCGGCCCGAGGTCAAGATCTCCAGCGCCGATACCGCCATCGTGCCCCCCTCCCGGGTGCGCTACTTGGCGGAGATCGCCAAGACCGTGCGCGAGTATCACCGCACCAGCGGCGAGCAGGTGAAGCTGGTGCGACGCCGTCAGCAGCTTGAGGTGGTGAAGGCGCTCCTCACTGACAAGGGCGAGGACACAGGCAGCCTGGACGGGCTGCTGGAAGCCACCGAATCCAAGATCGACCCGCGCTCTCGCAAGCTGGTGGAGCAATGGCCACGAGTGAGGGAGAGCTACTCTGGCGAGGAGTACGTGGTAAAAATTCGCGGCCGTGAGCTCCGCACCAAGCTCGACCACGAGACCCTCTCCGGCAGCCACATTCCCAAAGTCTGCCTGCCGCCCTTCGAGGAACATGGCGAGCTGCTGCGCTTTTTGCTGAAGGAGAACCTGCCCGGGAGCTTTCCCTACACCGCCGGCGTCTTCGCCTTCAAACGCGAGAACGAGGATCCGACCCGCATGTTCGCGGGTGAGGGCGACGCCTTTCGCACCAATCGTCGCTTCCATTACCTCAGCAAAGATTCCGAGGCCAAGCGGCTTTCCACCGCCTTCGACTCGGTGACCCTCTACGGCCACGACCCGGACGAGCGCCCCGACATCTACGGCAAGGTGGGCAACTCTGGCGTCTCCATCGCCACCCTGGACGACATGCAGGTGCTGTACTCGGGCTTCGACCTGTGCGCGCCGAGCACGTCGGTCTCCATGACCATCAATGGCCCGGCCCCCATGATCCTGGCCATGTTCTTCAACACCGCCATCGAGCAGCAGCTTGAGAGGTTCCGCCAGGAGAACGACCGGGAGCCTACCGACGAGGAGGCCGAGAAGATCTGCGAGTGGACCCTGGAGAACGTCCGCGGCACCGTGCAAGCGGATATCTTGAAGGAGGACCAGGGTCAGAACACCTGCATCTTCTCCACCGAGTTTGCGCTGCGCATGATGGCGGACATCCAGGAGTGGTTCGTCCACCACCAAGTGCGTAACTTCTACTCGGTCTCCATCTCCGGCTACCATATTGCGGAAGCCGGCGCGAACCCCATCTCGCAGCTTGCCTTCACCTTGGCCAATGGCTTCACCTACGTGGAGGCTTACCTCGCCCGGGGCATGCATATCGACGATTTCGCCCCCAATCTCTCCTTCTTCTTCTCCAACGGCATGGACCCCGAGTACTCGGTGCTGGGGCGGGTCGCGCGCCGGATCTGGGCTGTCGCCATGCGCTTCAAGTACGGCGCCAACGAGCGCAGCCAGAAGCTCAAGTACCACGTGCAGACCTCGGGTCGCTCCCTGCACGCCCAGGAGATCGCCTTCAACGACATCCGCACCACCTTGCAGGCGCTGATTGCGATCTACGACAACTGCAACTCGCTGCATACCAACGCCTACGACGAGGCCATCACCACCCCCACCCAGGAGTCGGTGCGGCGGGCCATGGCCATCCAATTGGTCATTAACAAGGAGTGGGGGCTGGCGAAGAACGAAAACCCCAACCAAGGCAGCTTCGTCATCGACGAGCTCACCGATCTGGTGGAGGAAGCGGTGCTGAAGGAGTTCGAGAGCATCGCCGAGCGCGGCGGGGTGCTGGGTGCCATGGAGACCGGCTATCAGCGGGGCAAGATCCAAGATGAATCCATGCTCTACGAGGTGCGCAAGCACGACGGCTCGCTGCCTCTGATCGGCGTCAACACCTTCTTGCCGGCAGAGGGCAGCCGGGAGCCGGCAAAAGTCGAGCTCGCCCGCTCCACCGAAGAGGAGAAGCAGAGCCAGCTCGAGCGCCTGCGTGACTTTCAATCAAGCCACGCCGGGGAGAGCGACGAGGCCTTGGCCAACCTCAAACACACAGCCGTGGCAGGCGGTAACCTCTTCGACCAGCTCTTGCGCACCGTGCGCACCTGCTCCCTGGGTCAAATCAGCCAAGCCCTGTTCGAAGTGGGCGGGCAATACCGCCGCAACATGTAGCCGGTCACGATCGCACAAGGGCGACACACGCAGCGATCGGGCCCGGCACCTGCGCACGTCGCCTCACCAAGCCCGAGGGCGGAAGCCCCGAAGCGGTGTTCTGCCGCATGCCACTGCCTTTAGCGGCACCGCATCGTGCCTGGAGGCGCTCCCACCAAGCGATGGCGCGCGGGAGCGTACCCGGGTGCGGGAAGCAAACGCGGCCTGCGCTC
>CAZLYT010000368.1:0-3357 GCA_964563515.1 uncultured Candidatus Competibacteraceae bacterium
AAAAGGGTCGGTCGGCTAATACCTTGCTCGGCGATAACTGGGGCGCGAATCCCCGTGGGGACGCCAGAATTTTCGCGGGTCCGCGAGAGCTGTCCTCGCGTGCGGCTGAATTTTTGCCGCCGCAAGCCCATACTTGAGGCCATGGATCGACCTGGGGTCGAACGAAAGCTGGCGGCGATTCTTGCCGCTGATGTGGTCGGCTACAGCCGCCTCATGCAGCAGGACGATGAGGCAACCCTGCAGGCGCTGAATGAGCGGCGAGCCCTGTTTTCCGAGCAGGTGACAAGCCACGGCGGAAGAATCGTCAATGCCCCGGGCGACTCCATCCTCTCCGAGTTTCTTTCGGTCGTGAATGCGGTCGAGTGCGCCTTGGCTATCCAACGTGCCCTTACCGAGCGCAACGCTGATCTTCCTGAGCAGCGGCGCATGCAGTTCCGGATCGGAATTAACCTCGGCGACGTGCTCGTGGATACCGCAGGCATCTATGGCGACGGCGTGAACATCGCCGCCCGCCTCGAGTCCCTCTCGGTGCCGGGCGGCATCTGCGTGTCGAAGCCGGTACGCGATCAGGTGAAACAACGGCTGGCGCTCGAGTTCGAGGACCTCGGCGAGCAGATGGTGAAGAACATCGCCGAGCCGGTACGAGCGTTTCGCATCGTGCTCGAGGCGCGCGCGGCGTTGGCGGGGTTCGGCCTCGGCGAGGCGGCATTGACCCTCCCGGACAAGCCTTCAATCGCGGTCCTGTCTTTCAACAACATGAGCGGTGACCCGGAACAGGAATATTTCAGCGACGGGGTTACCGAAGACATCATCACCGAGCTTTCACATTTTCGTGAGCTCTTCGTCATCGCGCGCAACTCTTCCTTCGTCTTCAAGGGTCAATCGGTGGACATCGCCGACGTGGCGAAAAAGCTCGGTGTTCAGTATGTCCTCGAGGGCAGCGTGCGAAAGGCCGGCAAACGAGTGCGCATTACGGCGCAGTTCGTGGACGCAATCGCCGCCAACCATCTATGGGCGGACCGCTACGACCGCGACTTGGAGGACATTTTCGCGGTCCAGGACGAAGTTGTGCGGACCATCGTCGCGACTTTGGCGGGTAGGCTCGAGCACGCGGTGCGAGAGCGTGCCAAGCGCAAATCCACCACCAACCTGAAAGCGTATGAATATCTGTTGCGGGCCAGAGAGCACTATTACATCTGGACCTCAAAGGACAATCGCACGTCTCGGGAGATGTTCGAAAAGGCCATTGCGCTCGACCCCCGATATGCTGCCGCCTACGCCGGGCTGGCAAAGACGCACTACATGGACTGGGTGAGCGGCTGGTGCCGGGATTCCGACGCTAGCCTGGAGTGCTTCTTCGAGAATGCGCAAAGATCGGTAGCGATGGACGACGGCGACAGCCGTACGCATACCGCGCTCGGTAGCGCGCATTTGTTCCGTCGCGAGCACGACCGCGCCCGTAATCACTTCGACCGGGCTCTCGCCCTGAACGCCAGCGATACGCGCGCGCTGGTCAATATGGCTCGATATGAAGTGAATGTCGGCAATCCTGAGCAGGCAGTGGAGCGAGTGACGCAAGCCTGTCGCCTCAATCCGTTCGGCAACTTCAACTGGTACCTGGGTCAGGCGTACTTTGCCGGACGCCGCTACGAAGAGGCAATTCATGCCTTGAAGAAGATCCGTAACCCCGTCGCCTTCGTGCGCTCTTGGCTGGTGGCAAGTCTCGGCCACGCAGGCAGAGAGAAGGAAGGGAGGGAAGCGGCCAAGGAGCTCCTGGCAGCCGCACGCACAGAAGCCGCGGATATCGGTGTTCCGTATCCGCGGAACTGGCTAGAATTCGTCGCCGCCCGCTGCCCGTTCACGGATCATGCAGAACTGGAGCACTTGCTCGACGGCCTGCGCAGGGCGGGGCTGTCGGAGGGACCATGAAAAAGCCGACTTTGTATCAGTTCGCCGTTTCATGCAGCGCCGAGAAAGTCCGCCGGGCGTTGAACCACAAGCACATCCAGTGGGAAACGGTGGAAGTTGATTGGTTCGATCGGCGGAACCTCGTCAAGGCCAGCGGGCAGAAGCTCGTTCCGATCCTGGTCCACGACGGAAATACGGTCGGCCCGAGTTCGATCGAGGCGCTTGACTATATCGAAGACAACTTCGCGGGTCCAAGCATCTATTCCGACGATAGCCGCGCCCTGTGCCACATGATCGATAGTTATGTCGAGGGCAGCCTGTTCAGGATGGGCCTCGAAGTCTTCTTTCCCGCCGCCGCCGCAGTATTCAAAAGCGACGCGTTCGACAGGGACGTTATCGAGAGGATGGGGAAAAGCCCGAGCGAGCTGGCCGCGCTGCTGCCACGGAACAAGGAAAAATATCAAGCCCATCTTGCGATCTGGGACCAGCACTTCGCGAGACGGAGGTATTTCCTGGGCGACAAGGAGTCCGCTGCCGATTTCATCCTGATCTCGAACTATTGGTTCAATGCCATCAATCCGCAATTCAAAGAGATGATCGACTCCATGGGCTTCACGAATGTGCAGCGGTGGGCTGGGCGGATGTACGAGACCTGGAAGACGCCGCTACCGTTTTAGGTCGTCAACGCCAGGAAATGACGCGCGCGCCACTTAGCGCTGCGCGAGCTGGCGGTTGGCCTGGGCGAGGCGCTCGACCAGGACGCGCATGAAGGCCTTGTTGAAGCCGACCTGGCAGGAGGGCGTGGCCACGCGCAGCGCGCCGGCCTTGATCTGCATCACCGCGATGCCAGTAAGCGATCGTCCGGCAGCACGGAACCTAGGGCCCCGCGCGAGCGGAGCCTTTTTCTTTTCAACGCCAGATTCGTGCGCCAACGAACGGTTTTCGCCTGCGCCGCCGCGTACTGTCTGCGGGCGACGCCAAATCAACTCAACTGGAGTATCGAACATGGGCAAGTACTTTCTTGGATGGGTGATGGGCGTGCCAGTCATCGTGCTGGTGATCGTCTACCTCATCTTCAACTAGTCATCCGCCAACCGAACAGGAGCTGCAAATGGAATCCACACTACGCGTCAATACGTCCGGCGCTGCCGGCACGCCAAACAGCGCTGACGACGCCCTGAACAAGGCCTCGACAAGTGCCCACGCCGCCGTCAACTCGATTGCCAGAGCCGCCAAACCCGCGATCGAGCGGGTGGCGGGCATGGCGCACGAGGTGGTGGACAGCACGGCCGGCGCCGCCGCCCCTGCGGCCCAATGGCTGGCGCAGCAGGGCGAGAGCCTGAACGCCGCGCAGAAGAAACTGGTGTCGGACACGTGCAGCTACGTGTCTGCCAATCCGCTGAAATCGGTGGGCATCGCCGCGGTCGTTGGTTTCCTCGTCAGCCGCAT
>CAZLYT010000369.1:0-23464 GCA_964563515.1 uncultured Candidatus Competibacteraceae bacterium
GAACCTACAGTCTCTGTTTCAAGCCTTCACAAGCCGTCCTTGGCGCAACCGCAATGCTTTGACAAACCCCAGCCCGGTCATCCTTGACCGGGCGTTCACCGAACTGCGAAGTGACCTTAAGTCACTTCGGTTTCGGTTCACCCATCGGCCCGGCCTCGAGTCCATCGCCGGCCAGAATGCTGTTCTCCGCGTCCCGAGTAAGCCACCCTTGCCGTTCGAGGTACGGCCCGATGCGCCGTGCCAGGGTTTCGGTAAGCCGGGTGAGCTCGGCGCTGGTAGGTGCCTTCACCCAGCGCAAACGCAACACGCCGCCTGGGTGTTCGATATACTCCCCGTCGAGGAACAGCATATGGAAGCCCGATTACTGGCCGTGGCGACCACGAGCCTAAGCTGGAAACGGGCTGCGGACTACACACGGCCGGGCGCATCAGCGCCCGGCCGTGTCGTTGCCAACCATCGCCGGTGCCTGGTCGCTCATTGCCAGTCCATGGGCAGCTCCGGTGGCGGTTCACCGCTCTCTTTGGCCCCGGGCTTGTCCACAATCTGCACCGAGCTCGCCTGGGGACCCATCTCGCCCATAGCCGCCTCGAAGCGCACCCCGGTGCCCACCCGCAATCGGTCGAAGTCGTCGTGGAGCACCGCGTTGCGGTGAAAGTAATACTCCTCGGTGCCCTTCGGGTCGCGGATGAAGCCTTAATCCTGCTCGGGGAACAGGCGTACCACCAGCGCCCGGGGCTCTCCGGCGTGGCTCTTCACCTCGTGGCGGCGACGCTCCACAGCTTCCTTGATTCGGCGCTCCGTGACGTCGAAGGCGTTGCGGATCACCGTGCGTAGCTCGGTGGTGCTCTCCTCCGTCATCTCCTTGTCGGCAACCAGGTCGTGATTGGGTGGAATGGTGACTTCGATACGAACCCGCTAGCGATGTTGGTGCCCCTTGTGAGGGGCCTCCACCACCACTCGGCAGGCCGCGATGTTGTCGCAGAAGCGCTCCAGACTGGCGGCACGCACTCGGATATCGTTCTCGCTCCAGTCGGAGCGGGGAACGCCATGGAAGCTGAGCTCCAGCGGTACTTGCATATTTCGCTACTCCTTCTCGACCGGGTGCCGGCATCGACGTGTTCCGATCTCCGCTTCGAGGGGTAGTTGCGCCAGTGCACAGACGATGATCGTCCCACTCGTTGGTCGGCGCCTCATTTGTATTGCCGTTTCTCCGTTTCGGGCAATAGCAGCAAGCTACCAGCAGGCGCACCATCGGCGCGGCACCTTGTGAATCTACCCTCACTGTGGTGAGGAGTTCTATCCACGCTGGTGCTCAACGCTACGCCAGCCGATGCGTAGCCCCAGAAGCCCCTTCTAAAGATAAGGGCTGCATCGCCTCCGCCAACAGGGCCGCTACCACCGAATCCGAGACTCCGTGAGGCCGAGCTCAGCCCCAGTGGTCATGCCGGCAGGACAGTCGTCGCCTACACGGCGCTACCAGCACGCCACTGGTAGCTTCGTCCCGACTGAGGTGAGGACCAGCGTGCCGCAGCTGTCGCGCGCCTGAGCACCTGTCGGCACGGCCTGCAGCTGGTAGCAGGAGCCTATGGCGCAGCCGGCAGGATTGGTGACCGAGAGGTTATAGAAGCCACTCTCGGTGGTCGTGGGAAAGTTGATTCCAGCGGTCCCAAACGACGTGGTATAGGTACGGTTGTTCAAGAAGAAGGCCTGTTGCCGCACCGCCACTTCTTGCAACGCGGCGCGCGCTTCCGCACGCCGTGAGCGCATCACTTGGTCTTGGTATGCGGGAAAAGCGAGAGCGGCCAAGATTGCCACCACAACCATTGCAATCAGAAGCTCGATAAGCGTAAACCCTTGCCAGGTGCCTGACCGCAAAGTCGAATCGCGCGATCCAAGGGCCCCAACCGGATAACCGCCACTGCCATACAACTCTGCCATGATCAGAACTCTCGCCAATAAGTCTTGAAGGTGCTTGGGCCAGGAATCTGGATAATGTTGTTGCCGCCACTCATGCCCTGAACAAGCAACAAGTTGGCCCTCAATACAACCGCTTCGACCGGAATTCCGCCGCTCGCGAGGGGCGTAATTCGATCAAGTACGACTGAATTGACCGTATCGTTGGACAAATCGAAGTTGAAGACTGCCGAGCCATCAGCAAGGTTTACAGCGTAGAGATATCCGTGGCCCTCACTCAATCCACATGCACCCGCCGGGGGCGTCGGCTCAAAGGTAGTGAAAAACGTGACACCCGCGGAGGTGACAGGGGGCGCTAAATTCTTTTCCCCGATTGCAGTCAATTGGAGTTTCCAGCCATTGGCGAGGCTAGGCATTACCGAGCAGATTTGGTCCGCGACACAAATACTGGTGACATCACCCAAGTCGCCGATCTCCAGAGGATAATTGGCGGAGTTCGGGAATCCGCTGGTAATGCCGCGATCCTTGAAAGCAAAGAACCAGTTGTCCACTTCAGTGCCGTTGGGATCCTCGCGGTCGCCGGTGCCAATCAAGACGGCGTCGAAGGCACCCGATCCATCAAGCGTCTGAACCACGTCCGCGCGGGTGAAGAAGCGGCGGTCATTCTGGACGCCGCTAGCTCCGTGGCGGCCAATTTTGGCCAATCGATTGACCTGCCAGGTCGTGGGATCGCCGTGGACAAGAGCGTCGGGAAGGGAATCCCCGTCGCTATCGACGGCTCCTACAAGATCAATCCGCCACAGAGTCCCACCGGTATCGCCGGCATAGATTCGATCCAACAACCCATCGCCGTTGGTATCAAGAGCCGAAACATCGGCAGCAAAGCTATCAACCATATTCGGATGGTGATAGGCCTGCTCCGACGAATCATATACCTCCGAGGAGCCATAGTTGGCTTTCCATACTAGGCTGCCAGTAACTGCATTGACGACATAGATGGCGTTGCCCTCATCGTCGTCGGTGCCGGTTACCCGGGTAGCGGTACGGTTGGCGGCGTCCTTGCCAAGGTCACCCAGGTTGTCACCATCGTCGTCACCGTTGTAGCCACCGCCGAAAACCACTACCGGCACGACATTACTGCCTACTAAAACCCTGCCGATTTGTGGGGTGGACCAGGTTTGAGCTAGTTCTCCGAAGGCGCTTCCTGCGGTACCTTTCGCTATCTTCCACATGAACTGCGGCGCGTCCGGATCACTGACGTTCAGCGCGTAATAGGCTTTTCCGCCCCGCCTCAGCCCGAAATAGACATAGGCTTTGTCCCCCTCGGCCGCAACTAAACTGCCGTCACCAGCCACATCGTGCAGGTATACGGCGGGCGATCCATCAACACTCAGGGGATGCACTGGTGACCCCGCGAGATTTCCCTCGAGACGATCCATCACCGCAAGCGCCTCATCGGGCACGAAAGACCAGCTCTCACTTCCGTCCTGATTGCCGTTGCTATCGGTGTTGCGGACCATCCGCATGAGACCATCGTTTGAGCCCACAAGGATTCGGATGTCCGGGTTGGAACTGTCGTAGCCAGCACCTCGGCTTCCGTAGTTGATCGCTTGCGGACGGGAATGGAGTGGGTCGCCCATCAACCAATCCTGCATCGTGCTGCCATCGGACTGGAAACCACGCACGAAGTCCAGAATCGCCCGCGCCCGGTTCTGTTCATCAGTCGTTGCCGCACCGAAGGTGCTGGCGGACGCCTGGGGAGACCACTTGGCAGTAATGACGCTCCATTTCGCCTCGGCAACTTCGTCAGTGCTATCCAGGTCCATGAGTCCAGCGATAGAGTCGGTGGGATCGCTGGCCAGAATCTGCCGCCAACCGTCGGAATTCTCGAGGCCGGGATTTCCGGCCAGATAGCCGGGAATACGCTGACCTGCGCCACCGCGGTTCACCGCCCGGCCGTCGGTGCCAACCACGGAGTCATCGTTGGTAGGAACGCTCAGAGATGCAGTATTGGTCCAGTAGGTGACAGCCTCGGGCTTGATACGACCGTCCAAGCCGATGGCATTCAATCCGTTTGCGTCTTGGAGCTCGCGCCGTCCCGAGATAGCATCCTCCACGATGCGGAGTTTCTTCAAGTTTCCGGGCCAGCGTGGCAGACGGTTTTCGTCGGCTTTGAAGAGCGCCATGAACACTTCGTCGGCCGTTTCCGCACGATTGAAGACGTTTACCGGCACCGAGGGAGCCACAAAGGTTGTACTAACGCTCAACACACTCTGAAACACACTGTTCAGCGTGGCAACCAGTTCGTCCGGATTCTCGCTCAACAGCAGAGCATTACCCGTGCCGCCCGCTTGGGCATAGCCATTTGTCGTTGTGTTCCGGTGTTGCGGGTCCACCAAAAAATAGGAAATGACGTTTTGTTGTCCAGCGATATCGACATTCTGATTATAACTAGCATCGGCGAGGTCGGTATCCCTCAAATAACCAATAACGGTATTGAAGCTATTGCTATTTCCACTTAGGTTGATACCACCCATGCCACCCGATGCGCGATCGGCAGTAATAGCGTTGTCGGAATCGTCTTCCTGCTGGGAAACCTGAAACATAAAGTTCAATGCAAACAGCTTGGTGCACTCGCTGGCATCCTCCAAAGGACTGCGATAACTGACCCCCTGCTCCACGCTGCTGTCCCAGCCTACGGAATCAACCTCACTATCGATGTTGTACGTATCATCCGTGCCGAAGTCGATCCAGCCATTGTGGCCGTTATAGATTTCTTGCCCGGTCAGGTAGCGAAAGAACTCAAAATACAGCTCCTTGCCCTGGTATTTGTGGGACAGATTACCCTGTGGGAGCGGGATGGAAGAGAGCTTTGTGGCCAATGCAGCCTTCGCGCCATTGGCATCTCCCGACACCATCGACTGCAAACCGGATACTACAAATCCCCCATTACTGCATTCATTCTGATTCTGCGGTCCCGAACAATTGTTGGTGTTGTCGTGGTTCATCATGAGACCGACTTTGATCCCCTCAAGCGGATCGAGCACCTTCTTCAGGGCGGCGCGAAACACGTCGAAAAACGTGTACGGACCGCTGCTCGCCAAGTAACCTTCAGTTATGAGGGTCGCGCATTCTCCGCTTTGACAGGCGGTGGACCCCAAGTTTGGCCTCCAGTCGAGCATCAACATCACCATCGGCTCGCCGCCGATCGCAACCCGCGGCGCCAGGTAGATGTCGGTATCGTCGGCCAGCGCCGGAGTGGCAATGGCCAGGGACCAAAGTAGTCCCGCAACAAAGGCTGCTGCGCGTTTCATACGAAAATTTCCTGATTTCGTCTTATCCGTGGTCGGCACATTGCTCATACGCATTTAGGGCCGAGAATGATGTATCCCTGGGAAGTCTGGCTGCGCCCCAAGCCCGCCTCCCGCAAGTCCACCTGAGCTGCAACGTCGTAATGGAAGGCGGAGAAGTGCACCAAACTGCTTCCAGAACGCACTCGGGGTGGAGGCACACAGTCCGCAGTGCGGGTCGCATTGGCTACGATTTGGTCGGCACCACTGGTCTGAAAAAGTGCGCCTGTAAGTGCCACGTTCTGAGGTACATTGAGCGGCCCAAATGTTGGTAAGTTTGTCAGGTCGGCGGACGACGAGTCTAGGGCGGATTGCGTTATCTGGAATGTGTTGATAGCCGCCTGGTTATTTCCAGCAATGAGCAATCCAGTGCGGGTTGCCTGCAGAGTTCCCAAACCCAAAAGGCTTACTGCCGCGAGGATTACCAATGCGATAATCAACGCGAGCCCTCGCTGTCTTCGAGGAAGTGCTTCTAGACTCTGTGGCACTGTGTTGCTACCTCAACCGAGCGAGATTAATTGGATTACGGAGCGCAACTGTCGTACTGAAGAGCGTTCGGTAGAAGCCGTCGTTGAATGGACCATTGGAGCTGCTGTCACCCATTTGGTACGTCTTCGCATTCTGGTAACCAGCGATCTGCTGAGGCGCCCGCGCCAACACATGAATGCGGGCAGCAACTGCATTCTCCATCTGTGCAACGCTTGGCTCGGCTTCATATTGGTCTGCGATACCGTCATTGTTGGTGTCGAGTCCGAACTCAATGTCAAAGTCCTCTATCCCCGGTACGAAGCATTCGGCTTGGTTTGCGGTACCTGTCTCGGCATTTCCTAGCTCGACCCCAACCACGGAAAGTCTGCATAAGGAAGGCGTGCCATCACCCACTTGACTAAAATGGTCACGCAAGAAGTAGGCACGCGTGGTCAGCAACCAGTCGCTCTCGCCAAGCGCGGGCGGGTTTCCGGCGGAGGCGTGCGATATGATCCGCCCGTCCGTTGCGGTTGTTCTCAGATAAGCCACACCTGTTTGCAGATCTCCATGCCCGATCTGAAGGGTCTCTGCGGTGTCACCATCCCCGTCTAGATCTGCCCGGTCGACAAGCGTCCGGGCTGTGGGCTCACCGGCAACACGCTTGATCACGAGCATGTCGGTGTCAGCGATATGATTGGTCGTCATGGCATTACACGCAGCGAACTGGGCGGTCGACGCCAGGTCGTCACCGTCATTGAACAGCAAAGACATCCCAGCATCCATTAGCCCAAGAGCTGCGGCGCAGCTTCCAGGCGTTGCTACGAGCGTTGAAGTGATATTGTCGGGTGAACTCACCATTCCCCAAAATCCCACCATGCGAAGCTCGTCCCTGAGGAGGTTGGTGCCGTAGCGTCCGCTCTCCATCATCAGGCGATACTGTTCGTCCTCGCGCGCGCTCCGGCTGCTAGAAACAAAGACCGTAAAAATCGCAGCGCTGATAACTAGGCCGAGGGCAACGGCCACAAGCAGTTCGACCAAGGTCAAGCCCTTTTGTCTCGATTGTCTGGGAAAAGCGTGCACAGGCATTACAGCGGTTCTCCGATGTAGGTCGTGACTGCGAGTACACGTCTAAACGCATCAATATCAGCGCCGTTTCCGTAAAGACCAGAATTCTCGCCACATGTGTTGGACACAGGATTGCTGAGTCGGCTGAGACCCCGCCAGGCGATAGCAACCGTGTAGAAACCATTGCCTCCCGCCGGACCGGCAACGCATATCGTTGGGTCAACCAGTCCGCCTGTCGGTGCACCTGCCAAAAGTTCGCCCTCCCCGAATATCGCTTGGGACACCTCGTCCAAATCAAATAGGGCGAGTTCCTCACGGGTACATCCACCACCGCAGGTCGTCGGAGTCGTCGGCGCGCCAGAAATAGTTCGGCCACCACCGCTGTTGGTGAAGACATCTAGCCCGCGCGCATTTGCGCGCATGCGCTCGACTAAGGAGTCTGCAAAATGTGCCGCTTGGGTCCTTTGCAGTGCCTCCAGGTTGCCTTGCTTCGAGGTGACCAGAAGGTTTGCGGCTCCTAGCACTCCGACTGACATCACAAATGTCGCAACAAGAACTTCAATCAATGAACTACCGGTTTGGTGGCACGCTTTGGCTTTGGCGGACATGGTATTCACGGCTCAATCAGGCTGGGTCACTACAATTGACGGGCTGGTCGCTCGTGCCTTTCCAGCTGGTGCTGGCTCCGAGCGACGATGTATTGATCTGAATGCCATGCGCGCCACCGCGCTCATCGCAGACTGCGATCCGCACCGTTCCCGCGGCGGCGTCGAGACTACCGTCGGGTCGGAAGGCGAAGGCGCCGACCACGGCCGAGCTGGAGCGGATCTGAAGTCCTTGTGGAGCGCCAGTTCCCACTTTCAGCAGCAGATCAGAAGCTGCATTGAAGGTATTGTCGTCACTCACAAAAACCAGCCATCCTGTCGACCAGTCGCGGGTTGCGCCCGCACAGGCTGGAGTCGAGCTAGTCGAATTGGTGGATGGACAGATTCCTACCCGCCCTCGCTGGCGCAAGGCTTCGCTTCTGGCGACGGCGAGTGCACTATGGAAGTCGAATGACATAGAGCGAATCTGGCTGTTCTGTATGAACTGCGACATGTTCGGCACGGCTATCGCCAACAATATGGCGCTCAAGCTGACTACGACGATCAGCTCGATCAGGGTGAAGCCGGATGAACGGCAAGGAGTCCTCATTTTCTTTGACCGGTGTAACGCTTGTTTTACGCCATGCACGGATCGGACCCACTCATGGCCGTCCGGACGACCACTCCGCTGGTAAACAAAACGTTTGGTGTCCACCATCTCTTTTTTCAGATCCCATTGTGAGAAAAGTCTGATGGCAAGGGCGAAGGAGTTGAACACGGATCTAGCGGCCATCACTGACTCGGCTTGCAGAACGCGTATACCCGAGGTGATGTGTGCATTCTTGGCGGGACAATAGGCAACGCGGTACTGGACCCGCACACAAACGAGCGGTGCTGCGGACCAGTGCCGGTCTCTGCTCAATCGGGCGGGATGTTTTCGACGGATGAGAGTGCTCTGGGAAGAAGCCGCACCACCCGCTGCACGCTGCCAACGTGACGAAGTCGTCTCGGCTGAGACGGCCAATTTTTTGTCGGCTCCAGGCCGGTGGGTCCTATACGAGTCGCTTACGTCGTGTGTTCAGTCGACTCCGGCTTCGCTGCTGGGATGCACGACGCCGGCCGAGCCACTCGTTCGAGCTTCACGGCGGCTCAGCCGGGCCTTGGGAAGGATCAGGTCTCCACGTCGGCCTCGAGATTCGGCCAGTCCAGGAACGCAAAGAGCCAGATCGCCGCGAGATCTACCACGGGAACGAAGATCAGTACCACCCACCACCTGGAGAATCCGGCCTTATTCAGCACACTGCAGTTGACCCAGATGTTGAAGACCAAGATCACCAAGCAGATCAACAAGATGATGGCGGCCTGCCAACTGATGTTCATTTCCAGCCTCCTTGCAGGTGTACTTGGCCCCCCCTGCGGCCGTCGCGGGCCAGCGCGAAAACGCCAGAATCACGGTGTCGATGAGCAGTCCCATATAGGGGAGAAAAATGAATAGCGAGAGCGCAGGCGGCAAGCCGGCCTTTGCATGTGTCTTCCAGAGCGGAAAGACAAACAGAGGCCCGGCGGCAAAGGCCACGAAATATTCAGCCAGTGAGTTTTCCATCTTCACTTCCTTGTCTTGATTCGGATTCAAGTCTAACTATGGTGAGATTTTAGAACGCTTGGAATCTCCAATGATCTAAAAGGGATTACACTCTCATCATGCGAGGCCGCCAACGCCAGTTGATGGCTCCCATGGCAATGTGAGCCAGGCAGACTCGGCAAGGGCAAGGCGTTCGCTTTCGGTAATCCAGCTCACGCCACCGGCTCCAGCTCTCTCGTCCTGGCTGAACTTGGTGGAGCGATGGTTTCGTGAGCTCACTGACAAGCGTATTCGACGAGGTGTATTCCGCAGCGTGCCCGACCTGCAACAGGCAATCCGCGAATTCCTCGATGTGAACAATTGAGATCCCAAGCCTTTTGTATGGACCGCACGAGTAGAGGACATCTTGGCAAAGGTCTCAAAGTGTAAAGCTATATTGGAAACAGTACACTAGACTCCTCTACGACACAGTCAATGGCCGCACCAAGCGAGTACCTGCCAATTGGAGCGGCCATTCTGTGTGTTGAAGGCCCTGTTTAGTACCCTGCTTCACCTTGATTTGCCCGTTCAGCGTGGCGAGAAGCGGGCAGATGCAAGGCGCGCGAGCGCAGGAATAGCTCGCTTATTTCCAGCTCGCGCAACGCCGCAGATGGCCGCTTATCGCCACGCCCGCAGGGAGCCTCCCAAATGCGCCAAGGCTGCGTTACAGACCTTGGAAATAGCGACGGCTATTCCCCTGCGGACTGTGCGTTGCCTGGCCGCATTTGGGAGGCTCTGAATGGGCAAATCAAGGTGAAGCAGGGTACTAGGGCCATCCAACCCGATCTTCAGTTGCAGCGGCTGCCTCGATTCGCCTCGATGATCCTGCGGTCCGCGTCGTCGGTATGGCCGTCTAGATTGAAGTCGAAGACGCTCGAAAGTCTCCAGGTCCTCGAATAAAACAGCCAGCCGGCGAGATCGGCGCCGTTCACCACCGAATCGATGTTGCCATCGCCCGGGCAATCCGGGGCGGACCCAAGAATGTCAGCGAGCTCTTCGGAGAGATTGTCGTAGCTCTGCTGCGCGTCGCTGGGCAAGTTGTCGATCGGAAGCTCGGTGCGCTCACGGTCTAGCTTGGGGATAGGTGTGTTCTCGTTGATCTCGTAGAATTCGGTGGTGATCTTTTCCGTGCAGGGTACCTCTTGCGACTCGTAGGCCCAGAACGTGTTCTGCACGATCTTGTAGCGATCATCCCGGATCGCGACGGACGAGTCGGGGGTGATGGTATAGGTAGGCTGACCCTGCGTGTCCCGGAAGGCGTTCACGTTGCAACAGCGAGCCAGCCCTTCGGAGGGGACACCGGCGGTCAAGGGATCGTCGGCACCGGCCCCCCACCACACGCCGTTGTTGTCCTCACACACCCCCTTTGACACGGGGATTTGGGTGCAGCTCGACTGGATGACGCAGGGGCCGTTGACGCCGTCGTTCACCTGTAGGTTCGGGCCAACTTGAGTGAAGTTGGAGCTGCGAATGCCCGGCTGATCTGGGTTGAGCAGGTACGGCAGCATCGACACTGAGTCGATGGTCCGCGGCACCGTGGCGTGTACGTCAATGCCCGCAATCTCGCCGAAGAGCTCGAACAGGTCGGCCACGTTCACCATGTGGGAAACGATCCGGTCGGGGCTTTGGACCAGCGGCCCGGCCACGATTAGCGGCACCCAGACGCCGGTCTGGTACGCCGTCCCTTTGGCTCGCTGGGGGTCGAACGGCGGTTTAACCGCAGTTCCGAGCGTGCCATTGTCGCCAACCAGGATCACCATCGTATGGGTCTGCTCGGGGTCGTAGACGAGCTCGCCGTCTGCACCGCGAGTCGCGAGCCCTGTCGCCACCAGCAGCCGTCCCAGCTCGGCGTCGAGCGACGAGATCATCAGATTGGTGATCACCCGCTGTTCCTCGGAGTTACTGCAGTCGAGTTCTTCAGCCACGATGTTTCCCGGCAATAGTGGGTCCACCGGCGGCTGCATAACCGGCGTGTGGGCCGAGGCGAACGACACGGTGGCCATCCACGGTCTTTTGGCACGGCGCTGTCTGATCCAGTCGATGGCGGCGTCCACCACGACCGCAGCACGGAAGCGTCGCGCGCGCAGATCCGTCGGCGGCACTTGCTCGACTCGGCCGTTCTCGTGGTTGATGACCAGGGGCGAGACGTAGTGACCGCTGAGCTTCGAGAAGTCCAGGTAGTCGGGGCCCGGAACTTCGCAGCTCTGCCCCGGATCGAAAATACCGCCGTTGTCGCGGCAAATCCGGCCGGGAGCCACCGGCCCATCGCTGGCGAGCTCGGTACAAGTGCCATCGGCGCGGTAGCAGGCGCCGGAGTCCGCTCCACCCTGCATCGCGCCGGGAACGAAGCCGCAGGACCAGGTGCCGTCTGGCGCAACGCCACCCGCCGTGGTGTCGATGGAGGAAGGATCACCGGTCTCGTCCAGCCACCCGGAGAAGTAGTCCCAGCCCAGGGCACTGGGCATTGCATAGCCGTCTGGATTGTTCCCCTGGAGGCCGAGATGGAACTTCCCGAATAGCGCGCTCTGGTAACCTCGCCGCCCGAGCAGCTTCGGTACGGTCATCTCGTAAGGCGAGACCTGTGAGTTGGCCAGATCGTTAGGGCCCAGGGCGCCGTAGACGTTGGTGCGCACGGGCATCCGGCCTCCGAAAAACACGGCTCGGCTCGTCGTGCAGGCCGGCATCGCCCAGGTGTTGTGGAAGCGAATGCCACCGCTGGCAAGGGCGTCGATGTTCGGGGTGCTGGGTGGGACGGGCCCTCCGTAGCCGAAGATACTCATCTGGTCGATACCTACGTCATCCATGATGACGAAGAGAATGTTCGGCCGTTTCGACCCGTCCGGCGCAGCGGGGGCCGCACCCGCATCTTGGGGCTGTAGGGTTACCCAGGTAGCAAGCACCAACAATGCAACCACCGCGCGCTGGCGGGTGGGAGCTGCCCGCACCCGGCGTTCGCTGGGCTCACGTCGAGAACCTGTCCTCCTGATGATCATCATGGCGCTATTCTCCTCGGGGCAGGTGGCTTCCAATTGCTTGTCGTCGCGCGGACCGAACCGCCGGTGTTGGTATAAGCCTTCCGCGCCGCGGCGCGACCGCTTACGGGTCCCCCCATGTCCGGTGGCCGGAGCGACGAGAACCCCAATCGATCCTCGGCCTCGCACCTCGCGAGTCACAGCCAGCTGCAGGCTGCCAGAACTCGGTGGAATAAATCTCCCAAGAAGTTCGCAATCCTCGGCCTTCCGGCTTAGAGGCACTCAAGCGGTGCGCTCGCGCAGCCGCTGCAGCAGAAGCGCCACCCGCTTGAGCCCGTGGGCGCCACACACCTTCTCCCCAAGTCCAATCACCGACAGCGCTCGGTCGCGATCGGAGCGGTCTCGATCGCGCTCGATCAACATCTCGGCGTAGAGGTGAAGACTGCGCGCCAGCGCCACCTCGGCGCCCACCCGCTCATATTCGGCGATCGCAAACTGGAAGTGATGCTCCGCCTCCGACCAGCGACGAAGGCAAGTGGCAAGCGCGCCGGCGCCGTTGGCCATGAGCCCGTAGCAGACGTTGCCCCACCCAGCGACCGACCATCGCTCCACATGCGGTGCGATGCGGGCATAGAGCTCCGCGGCGGTCTGAGTCTCCCGCAAGGCGGCGCACGCGTGCGCCATGGCGCCGAGCGTCATGAGGCGCAGATTGCGCGAGTTGTCACCTGGCATGGCATCGATGCCCCGGGCCAGCGCGCGGACGTAAGCTTCGTGTGCCTCATGGGGTCGGTCCGCCTCTACGAGGAAGTGGGGCAGCGTCCACATCAGGATGTCGGCATGAGGGTGATCAGGCCGCTGGAGGGCAGGAAGCAGCTCACCGAGGCGATTCTGCTCCCGGCGGATGGTCAGAATCTGTGCCGCGTGAATCCGCCGCGCCGCGTTGGGACTGCAGGTCTCGCCAATAGCGAACGCCTGCACCGAGCGCCGTTCCGCCTCTTCGAGATCGCCCAGGAGTAGTTTGATCGTTGCGCTCAGGTAGGTACCGCACCATTGGTGGGTCGGCTGCCGCAGTTCGGCGGCGAGATCGACCAGCGTAGCGACCTGTCGTCGAGCGAGGCCGATGTTCCCGCCTCCGAGCGCGACCACTACCTGCCAGCCGAGGGCGCTTGCGAGCAGCTCACGATCGCCGCTGACCCCGGCAACACTCGTCAGCTCTTCACAGACCTCCGCCTGGGCTGCGAGATTGTATGGATACCACTGTCCAGCGAGCAAGTCACTCAGGGTCTGACCCAGCAGCCGGGAT
Source organism: uncultured Candidatus Competibacteraceae bacterium (assembly GCA_964563515.1). GTDB lineage: Bacteria > Pseudomonadota > Gammaproteobacteria > Competibacterales > JAHEDQ01 > CAZLYT01. The sequence continues at coordinate 13,278 of CAZLYT010000369.1, forward strand.
TCGCCGATCCTGCGGGCGTTCGCAAGTGCCTCCTCGCAGAGCTGTTCGCAGCGCTTTCGCGAGTCAGGCAGCGGGTACAAGACGACGGCCAGACGAGCGAGCAGCCGTGTCCGCAGCCGTAGGTCGGTGTCGCCAATACCTGCGAGCGCCTCCTCGATGTGCGACTGGACGTCGGGTGCGTCGAGCTCCCACAACGTCGACATCCCCAGCGCGGCGCGAGCCAGCCACACGGGTGTATCCGACTCCCGCGCATCTCGAACTGCTTCCCGGAAGGCGACCGATGCGGCCACGCCATCCCCGGCCTTCTGCAATGTCTCGGCACGGCGTACCGCCAACTCCGCACAGCGACGCCGTACGCCAGGGACATTGGAGGCCCGAGCAAGCGACCATGCCCGCCGATACTGTTCGGCTTGGCTCTCATAGGCCAGCTGCGCCTCGGCACGCTGCGCGGCGAGCAGCGCCACATCGATGGCGCGCTCCGCTGGTACCGTGGGCACTGCCTGACAGAGATGGTATGCCAGGTCCGGCAAAGCCTCTCGCACGTCGCGCAGCAGCTCGATTGCTTCCGCCACAGCCTTGTGACGTCGACGACGCATCGGCGCGCTCTGCAAGTCGTACAGCGCCAAGCGCATCAGAGTGTGGCCGAAGCGATAGACCCCGGGACGATCGGGAAGCTCGTGCAATACACCGGCTGCTATCGCTTCCCCAAGAGGAGCAGCGAGCGCCTCAGCCTCGACCCCGAGTGTGCAGGCGAGTACGTCCTCGTCGGATTCGACCCCGATCACTGCAGCCGCATCGAGCAGGTGACGGCATGTCTTCGAGAGGCGACGGACGCGGCGCTCGAACACCAAGGCAACGCTCGCGGGTGGGTCGAGTTGCCCAGCGGAAAACCTGCTCCACCATGCCGCGGCGCTACCCAGCGGTGCCTGCTCGGTGAGGTGGCGCAGGGTCTGCTCGATGAAGAAGGGATTACCCTCGCTGACCTCCACGATCTGGCCAACCACGGCGGGTGGTATGGGGGAACGGACCAGTTCGGCGACGAGCTCCCGAGCCGGACTCTCGGGCAGTCCACCGAGTCGCAGCGTGGTGAATCGATCGTCTCGCTCGAGCGTAGCGAGCATGTCGACAACGCGAGCGTTTGTGTCTGCCGCCTCGTCGCGCATGGTCAAGATCACGAGTGCCGGAAGAACGGCGACGCGGGCGGCAAGCGCTTGCAGGACTCGCAGCGAGGCGACATCTGCCCAGTGCAGGTCTTCGATCACCAGGATTGGCGGCTGTGCCACTGCGATTCCCTCCAGGAATCGTCCGATGGCATCGAACAGTCTGAGTCGCGCGAGGTCGGGATCGGAGTCCGAAACCAGGATCCTCCCGGTCTCGCCCGTACCCAGTGCTGGCACGAGGCAGGCGAGGTCCGAGATAGCACCCCCCGCCAGAAGGCCCTCCGGGTCCGCGGTGCGCATGTGGCATCGGATCATCTCGATCCACGGCCAGTAGGGGACGTCGCCGCCCTCCAGGCACCGCCCAACCAGCACCGTGTGTTCGCGTCCCTCGGAGCTTGCGAGCAGCTCTCCCACCAAGCGGGATTTACCCACTCCGGCGGCCCCCGCGATCAGGCAAATACCGCCACAGCCATCGCGCAGCTCTACGAGCGCGGTACGTAGGTGCGAGAACTCGGCGTCACGGCCTACGAAAGGGGCGCGCTCCACGCCTCGGCGCTTGGCAGCGACTCGCGGCTCCACCGTCGGGCCCGCGGCGGCATGCCATGACGACAGGGATGCAACGAAGCGGAATCCACGTCCATGCTCGGTTTCCACGAAGCGCGGCTGGCGAGCACTGTCGCCGAGCGCGTGCCGAATCTCAGAGATCGACGCGTTGAGGGTCTTCTCCTCGACCACCGCATCCCGCCACACCGTATCGAGGAGCTGCTGCTTGGTGACGAGCTTACCTGTGCGTTCGACCAGCAGCCGCAACACCGCCCAGGTCTTTGGGCGTAGCGAAAGCGTATCCGCGCCGTGGCGCAGACACTCGGCTTCCAGGTCGATAAGAAACCGCCGATCTCGAGGCATCGGTTCGCGTAGTTCCCCCCTCGGGCGCGACTGTCAGTCGCCTCGATGGATGGCCCCAACAGCCGCCTGACTCGAGACCATTCTCACGCCGTGCGGTCATGAGAGCGCCTCTCACTGCTCCTTGCACCCCCTGTGTCCTTCTGCTTCCAGCTCCTGGCAGCAGGCAGCCTCGCTGCCACCCGTCCGTCATGCACGGTTCTAGCGCGCATGGTCGAGGCACGCGAGATATCGCGGCCCAACATACCGCGCCTACAGGGAACTGTAGCCGTTTGCCGCGACTGCGACCGAACCCGCACAAGCCGGTGATGAACGAAATTCAGTGCCGTGAGCGCAGGTGATCGCGGAGGCCGCCGCCGATCCGGCCCGCGTTCGGTGAGGTTGTCAGGTGGTCCAGTGGATCAATAAACCAGCCAATCGGGCACTTGGCCTGCGTCGCGGACATCCTGGATCGGAATGCGTAGCCGTAGTCACAGCTCAGTCAAGAACAAGCTTCGGTGGAAGGAAATAGGCCTAGGAAATAGGCGACGCACCCTCCTCCAGCGCGTCCAGCATCACTTCCACCGCCTCGTCGCCATTTGTATGGATATGGAGCTGCAGCCCAGCCTGAGTGCGTTTCTAATGCCGTTGAGGGCGCCGTTCTGGTAGCCCAGCCAGCGCAGGCGACCCTGATCGGTCGTACGGTGTGACGGAGTTTCGTGTTTGAACACCACCCGCGTCGGCGACACCGCAATGCACCTGCAACTACATGGCGACTCGCTAGGGGTGCCGACCGAAGCGGCGGTAAGGCCTTGTTGGCAAACCGCTGATCCGGGTATTCGGCGTTAACTCCTACCCAGGCCATGCGTCCCGCGCTCAGGGGGCGCTATCGAGTCGTCCGAGCAGATGCGTTATTGCGCGTCGATACCGAGGCGGCGTAGCTCATCCGCGCTGAAGCGATGGATCGGGCTAGGCAGTTGATGCTCGTCGGCGAATTGGAGTATCGCTTCGGCCGACAAAGGCCATGCCAGCGGCGGATCGGTGTCAGTGGTCAGCAGAAGCTGCTCGTCGGCGGAAAAGATCAGGGCGGGTCTCCTGTCCGTGTCGATCCAGTGCGCGCCCGACACGTCGGCGTTAGGCGGTCCGGCGACGTGCGCGAGTAGCTGGCCGCTATCGCCGCGCAATAGTTGCGCCATGGGGTGGGGTGCGAAAAGGCAGTAGGACGTAGCTGCCGCGCGACGAAAACAGCGGCATGTAATAGGTCTGAGCCAGCAGAGCGCCCTGCGCATCGCGTAGCAGGACCGTTTCTTTGGGGGAAGTGTCGATGCACAACCCTGCCCCGGTCTGCGTCCGACAGTTTCGATCCCATCGCCCCTGGTCAGTCTCCACGGGGAGCGCATCTGCAAACGTCCTGGTCGGCACTTCCCAGCGCTTCAAGGTGCCGTCCGCGGAGGCGGTCAGTGCCCTTCCATGCCGGTCCCAGGCAACACCGATGTAGCGATCATTCACCGATTCGAGGGGAGCAATGCGTCGGTACCTGCGCTCGGAGTCGGTGCCCGTATCGCCCAGCGCATAGATTGCGCCACCGCCTTCGAGACTGGCTGCGACCAGTCCGCGTCCGTCTGGCGAGAACCGCAGCGCCTCCACGGGACTACGACCGACGAGCCGGCTCGCCGCACGCCGCTCCGCAGAGAGGCCGTATGGGCGCCCGTCATCACTGTCTGGCGGGAAACAGACGGTGGCCTCGACATCCAGAGAGAGCTCTCCGCCTGAAGTGCGATCGAAGAACGCCAGCAGCACCAGCCCCTCGTAGGTGAAGTAGGCTACCGCGAGGACGCTGTTGTCTGGTGCGAAAGCAGCGGCGGTGATTCGAGGGCGGACGGTGTAGAAGTACAACGGGGGTCCTGACTGCGTGCACGCCTCGAATGTCTCGCCGCTCGACAGCTCATCGAGCGATACATAGCCAAGCAGTGTGCCATCACGGTCGTACAGCTGTCCGGAACCGTCTCCGGCGGCGACGAAAAGCAAGCTTCCGTCGGGCGAAGGCACGGCGATGGGGTCCGGGTTGTCCCCCCTGGGGCCATCGAATCTTCCGCTCTGATCGAGCACGGCTCGCCCATCGAGGTCCTGTACCTGGAGATCGACAACTTGCTCGTTGCCGGTGCTCAATGACCGCCAGCCGAGCACATAACGCCCGTCCCAGCTCGAACGCTGCCATCGTCGTTCCGAAACTGCGGCTAATCGGCCGGCTTGAAAGTGCTGGATAGGCGCTGGGTGAGGGCGCCGGACTGCGCGAGATAGTCCCTGTCTTTCCGTAATCGTCAAAGGCTTCTGGTCAGCACCTGCCGAACGTCTTCTTCGCTGGTGTAAGCCCCATCATCGCTCCCCAGGAGGGGGAGCCGATGAGCGAGCGACGACGGCGTAAGTGTCGGCATTGCGGAGCATTGTTCCGCCCCGATCCGCGCAACCTCAGGCACCAACGCTACTGCTCGCAACCCCTGTGTCGTCGGGCCAGCAAGGCCGCCAGCCAGCAGCGCTGGCTCGCCAAAGCGGCCAATCGTCACTACTTCTGCGGCCCCGAGAATGTGGCCCGGGTGCGCGCCTGGCGGGCCGCGCATCCCGGTTACTGGCGCCAGAGGCGTCTTGCGTTACAAGCACACTCATCAGCACAAGGCACTGAATCAGCGAGTCATTCCGCCCCCTTAGTGGATGCTGCGTTACAAGAGATCTGCCACGCCCAACCCCTTGTTCTGATGGGGCTGATCGCCCACTTAACCGGCGCTGCGTTGCAAGAAGACATCGCGCGCACCGCCCGCCACCTGCACGCTCTTGCCCAGGACATCCTCAACACCGCCCCCGAGCGCGCTCGCCCCGAGTACGCGCCCTGAGAGGCGAGGAGTACCGCCATGTCTTGGGAACCTTCACCACCGCTGCTCAGCCTGCCCACCGATCTCTCCGAGGAGACCGTGGCGCAGCTCCTGGAATGTTTCCACGCACTCGTGCGCAGCCTCGAGAACCACTACGCCGCCGAGCTGCATCGCTACTACCACCGCGGCGATGAACGACAGCAGCCGCTCTGGCCCGATGATGAGTCGCCCTTCTGAGGGTCGGTGGGAGAGGCCGGTGATCGACTACGAAACCTACTGCCGCATCCACCACCTCCATGAGCACGAGGGGCTCACCGTTGCCCAGATCGCGCGCGCCCTCGCGCTCGATGAGCGAACTGTCGCCGCCTGGCTCGCTCAAGCTCATTACCGGCCCCGGCGCACCACCCCCCGAGCGAGCAAGCTCGAGCCCTTCAAACCCACGATCCGAAAGCTCATCGAGACCCACCCCTACAGCGCCGTGCAGATCCTGCAGCGGCTACGCGAGCTCGGCTATGAGGGCGGCCTCACGGTGCTCAAGAACTATCTCAGCACTGTGCGCCCGCGCCGCGCGCCGGCCTTTCTGACCCTGGCCTTCGCCCCCGGGGAGTAATGAAAAGCTTTTCATTAGCTCCCCTAATCGAAAGCGCGCCGTAATCAAAAGGACGATTCCCAGGGCACGGAATTCCGGCATTCTCTCGATACTCTGCTTCGCATTATGGGGACGTGGGATCCTCGGAGGCTCTCTCTTGCGAGGAGCTTCGTATGTCCACCCCTTCAGCTGCCCATGCTTCGTTGATCGAGAGACTCCGGATTTACCTGAAAGCCGAGGAATATTCCCCATCGATCCGGCGGTCGTATCCAACTCTCGCGCGTCACTTCCTGGATTACTGCGACACCAAGGCGCTCGCGATCGAAGCTGTCCGCTCGGCGCACCTGACGGAGTTCTTGCGACGGCGATATCGACTCTTCAGCAAGCGGCACGGAAAGGTGCCGCCATTCCAGAGATGGCGCTGGCGATACACCGGTGCTGTTCACATGTTGCTGCGTCTGGTGCACGGGCGCTGGCCGGTTATCGACCCGCCAGCTTCGGCCCTGGAAGCGTTCCACCGTGACATCGTGCAGGACTACGACGCATGGTTGCGAGATCTGCGTGGACTGCAACCGCAGACGCGCACCAAGCGCACGACACATGCATTACGGTTCCTGGCCTCCCTCGGCCCACGCGCCAACCAGGAGACTCTTGCGCGACTGAGCGTTCGCGATATCGATGCGTATTTGAGGCAATGTTGTTCCGGACTGCGACGCGCCTCCATCGAGGACTGCACCGTTTGTCTTCGAGACTTCTTGCGCCATCTGCACTGTAGCGGGCGCACTGTCGCCGATCTCAGCGGCACCGTCATCGGACCACGCATCTACGACCACGAAGACATCCCCTCGGCACTAAGTGCCGAGGCGGTGCGCACAGTGCTGGAAACTACCCGCCAGGATCTCTCCCCGATTGGTCTTCGCGATTACGCCATCTTGGCGCTGTTGGCAACCTATGGCCTGCGGGCCGCGGAGATCGTCGGCTTGTGCCTGGACGATATCGGCTGGAGAAGGGAGGTTCTTCGCGTGCACCACTCGAAGACGGGGACGTACTCCGAGCTTCCACTGCTGCGTGAACCTGGCGAAGCCGTGCTTCGATACGTGGAGAAGGCGCGTCCCCCGAGCGTGCATCGAGAGGTGTTTCTGCGCATCCAAGCACCGCAGCGCCCGTTCAAAAACGGATCAATCCTCAACTGCGTTACGAGCACTCGTCTGCGAGCGGCGGGGATCACTGCGCAGGGTAGGAAGGGGCCCCATGCCTTTCGCCACGCGCGCGCCGTCAGTCTGCTGCGCTCCGGCGTGCCGCTCAAGACTATCGGCGACGTGCTGGGACACACGTCGGCCGCGGCGACTGCCGAGTATCTGAAGTTGGCAACGGAGGACCTTCGAGCCGTCGGCTTGGAGCTTCCGAGCGGGGTGTCGCCATGACTCGTCCATCTCCAGTCGACACGAAGCTCATCGAGCGCTTCTTGCGGACCCAACACTTTCGTCATCCGGCCACGCCCAAGAACTACGCCGGCACTCTGCGCAGTTTCGACGGCTTCGTCGCGACGCACGGTGCAGGCGCTTCACCCACGGCCTCGATCGTGCAGCAATGGCTGAAGGAACGCAGTCTCAAGTGGCCGGCGCACATACTCTATCACCGGACTTTCCTGGTTGAGCGCTATCTCAAGTGGTCGCAAGACCAGGGGGTGATTGCATCAAACCCCTTTGCAGAGCTTCACCGACAGTACGGCCCGCGCACCACTCCGATCGTACGAGCCCTGGTCAGCGAACACAGCAACGCCGCATTGGAGCAGATTCGTCGGCTTCCCCAGTTCGGTAGCTTTCTCGGAAGCGTGATGGAGGAGCATGTCGCGCACATGCGCGCGCTGGGCTATCGGTACGACACCCATGAAGAGCTGCTGCTGCGCTTCGACCGCTTCTTGCAGCACCACCCGGAGCTGTCCGGCCTTGCGTTGAACAAGCTCGTTGAGCGCTGGAGCGAAGAGCAGCCCTCGCCGTCTCGCCTGTACGATGCGCACAGGGCGGGCCGCCTAGTATCGAAGGCTATGCACCGGCTCGATCCCCGGGTGCCCATCTTGCCCATTGGTGCGGGTGTAGCTCGAGCAGCGCGCCAGCACCACCGCTCTGCCCATCTCTACACGGACGAGGAAATACACAGGATACTGCGCTCTGCGCTGTCATATCCCTCGCCGAAGGCGCCGCTGCGGCCCATCACCCTCTTCACGATGCTCGTGCTCGCATACTGTGCCGGTCTACGGGGAGGAGAGATCGTGCGCCTGAGGCTCGGAGATGTCGATCTGCGGGAGGAGACGATTGACATCCGAGAGACAAAGTTCTTCAAGCATCGCCGCTTGCCTCTGGCGCCTGGAGTGATGGCCGCTCTCAGGCGCTATCTCTCACGGCGTGAGAGCGCCGGTGCTCCGACGAATCCGGAGAGCCCCCTGTTCTGGAGTCCCCAGCGTGGCCGAGGCTACTGCATCGGAGGGGTGCGACTCGTACTAACGGATGTACTGCGACGCGCTGGGGTCAAACCGGCGCGCGGGGCAGTCGGAGCCCGCATCCATGATCTGCGACACTCGATGGTGGGCCATCGGATGCGCGAGTGGTACAACTCGGGCATCAATCCACAGTCCCAACTCCCCTATCTTGCGACCTACCTCGGGCACAAAGATATCCGCTCGACGCTGGTGTATATGAACATCACTCCGGAGCTTCTGCAGGAAGCTGCTGAGCGCTTCCGCAAGCGTGGCGCATCAGCGCTACAGAGGGCGGAGGACTGGCGATGAAAGCGAGTTCTCTTGCCTCCCTGCTGCATGCGTTCTTCCATGAATGGATGGGCAATCAGAGAAATCTCTCCCGTCACACCGTATGTTCGTATCGCGATAGCTGGAAGTTGTTCCTGCGATTTGCCTCTGAGCGTAAACGGCGCGAGATCGCGGAGCTATCACTGGCCGACCTGCAGGCCAGCGAGGTGCTTGCGTTCCTGGAGCACCTGGAGAAGGAAAGGAAGGTGTCTATCAGCACACGCAACTGTCGGCTGGCCGCCATCCACAGCTTCTTTACCTTTGTCGCCCATCGCGAACCGCTGGCAATTGCGCAATGCGCTGAGATCTTGCGCATCCCCGTCAAGAAGACCTCCCGGCCAGCCATGTGCTACATGGATGCCGAGGAGATCACCGCCATCCTGCGCGAACCAGATCGCTCGAGCCTCGAAGGACAAAGGGATCACGCGCTGTTGGCGTTCCTCTACAACACGGGAGCCCGCATCCAGGAGGCGCTGGATGTGTGCCCGCGGGCCATCCGCTTCGAATCGCCCGCTCAGGTCGAGTTGCTCGGAAAGGGGCGCAAGAGCCGGATTTGCCCCCTATGGCCGGAAACAGTGGCCGTACTCAAGGCATTGCTGAGGCGACAACCGCGCGCGGATGACGAGCCCATCTTCGTCAACCGATACGGTCAGCCGCTTGGCGCGGCAGGGGTTCGTTTCAAACTCAAGCAATACGTCCGGGCGGCTGCCCAGCACGTGCCATCGCTCGCGACAAAGCACGTCACACCGCACACTTGGCGTCACAGCGTCGGCGTTCAGCTCGTCGCTGCCGGTGTTGACGTGACAGTGATCCGCAACTGGCTCGGGCACGCGCGACTGGACACGACCAATCACTACGCGCGAGCCAATCTAGAGACGAAGCGAAGAGCACTCGAACAGGTCGACCCCTCGACGAAACCCGGCCGGCCCCCACGGTGGAAGCGCAATCCGGAGTTGCTCGCCTGGCTCGACTCGCTCTGAATAGCACAGGCCCGTAATGGCAAGGTCGCGGGGCCCGCCGGCCGGCAAATACCAGCGGGCGGGCCGCTTCCTTCGCATCACGGCGCGCTTTCGATTAGGGGAGTGCGCCCAGGTCGACTGGGGCCAATGGGGCTCGGTCAGCGTCGGCACCACCCGGCGCAAGCTCTCGTTCTTCGTCATGGTGTTGTGCTACTCGCGGCTGATGTATCTGGAGTTCACCGTCTGCCAGAGCCTGGAGCACTTCCTGGGCTGCCATCAGCACGCCTTCGAGTTCTTCGGCCACCGGGTACCGGCCAAGATCATGGTCGATAACCTCAAGTCCGCGGTGCTTCAGCGTTTGAGCGGGCAAGCGCCGGTGTTCAACCGTCGCTATCTAGATTTCGCTCACCACCATGGCTTTCAGATCGTCCCCTGTGGGGTGGGGCAGGCTCAGGAGAAGGGGCGCGTGGAGGCCGGGGTCGGGTATGTGAAAAAGAATCTGCTGGCCGGTCTCGATATCCCCGACTTCCATGCCCTTGCCCCGGCCGCCCGACACTGGCTCGACACTGTCGCCAACCAGCGCGTGCATGGCGAGACCCATCGCCGCCCGGTGGAGCTTTTTGAGATCGAGCAGCCGCGTCTGCACCCCGCACCCGCCAACCCCTACGATATTGCTACGCTGCGCACCGTGCGCGCCTCCAACCGCTTTCGCGTCACCGTCGAGTCCAATCGCTACTCGGTGCCAGCGCAGTACGCCTCAAGGCAACTGATGCTCAAGAGCTACCCCGAGCGGATTTGCCTCTACGCCGGCGATAAGCTCATCGCCCGCCATCCGCGCAGCTACGACCGACACCGCGACTTCGAGGACCCCGACCATCCCCGGGAGCTGCTCACCCAGCGGCGCAGCGCCCGCCACCACAAGCT
>CAZLYT010000370.1:0-41427 GCA_964563515.1 uncultured Candidatus Competibacteraceae bacterium
GAAGATCCATGCGGCGACCGATCCAGATCGGCTGTGGGTCCTCGAGGGCAACCAACACCACCTGCGGCACATAGAACGACCAGCCGTCGTAGCCGGTCAGGTAGTTCATGTTGGCAGGGTCGGTCGCCACCAGAACGTCGATGCCGTACTCCTGCATCTTCTCCTTGGTGCGCGCTACCCGCGCTTCGTACTCATCGCGTTCGAAGGGCATAGGCATTTGAACCTCCTCCGTTCAGTCTCGCCATCGAAGGTCGATACCAGAGCACGTGGTCGCGGTTGGGGGCTTGCGTTCGCGAATCCTCAGGAAACGGATGTGACCGCCTCTTGGGCAAGCACGACCACGGTGTCGCCACGGTTCACCCAACCCCTGCCTGGCCGGGTCATGAGGTAGCCGCCAATGGCCGCTGCAACCTCAGCGGGGGCGGCGCCCGGCTCGTCCGGCGAGTGTAGACAACCGAGGGTCTGCCCAGCTTCTACCGCTTCACCGACCTCGACCGTTGGCTGATAGAGTCCGGAGCGCTCGGCCATCAAGAAACCACCTTCGGCCGGAGTCTCCACCACCCGCGACGGGGAATCGGCCTCCGCCACCTGGAAAGACTGATCGACGACGCCCAGATGCTGAAGCACACGCAGCACCCCATCCCGCGCCAATCGCGTACTCTGCGGCGTCACGAACGCGCCGCCGCCGATTTCGGTGGAAAGGAAAAGCTTCCCTTGGCTCTCGACAGCGATGTCCAACATGCCCTCGTCGTCCAGCTCCCGTAGCAGCATGGCGAAGGGGGCGCCAAAGGCAAGCGCCGCTTGCAAGGTGTCGCGCATCAGCCTCGGATCGTCCAAGTGGTGGGCGACCACCGAAGGAGCGAAGATCATCGAGCTACCACCGGAGTGGATATCTATCACCGCATCGGCGGGAGGCAGCAGGTACTCGTGGACGTAATGAGCCAACATTTCGGTGATGGTGCCATTCCACCGCCCCGGAAAAGCCCGATTCATGTTCCGGCCGTCCAACGGCGACAACCGCGTTCCCGTCATCAACGCGGGGAAGTTCAACGCCGGCATGACCACCACGCGACCCCGCACCGCCTCCAAATCGAGACTGGCGAGAATGTCGAACATGGCCAGCGGCCCCTCGTACTCATCGCCGTGGTTGCCGCCGGTAAGCAACACTGTTGGACCACTGCCGTTGGATAGGCAGCCAATTGGTACCAACAAGCTACCCCAGCCGGAACGGTTGGTGGAATGTGGGACCTTCAGATGTCCGCACTGGCGACCCTGGCGGTTGAGGTCCAGATTGGTAGTGATTCGCGTGCGCCCAGAAGCCATGGCCCGCCTCCAGTTGGCCTGTTGAATGAGACCCGTCCGGGTTGAGTCCGGCTCAGGTCGCTTTGATTCCTCGCAGCCGCTCGCTTCGTCGCCGCAGCAACTCGAGGGTGGTGAGCAGCGCCACCGAGATGACGATCAGCAAGGTGGCGACGGCAAGTATGGTCGGACTGATGTTCTCGCGGATCCCAGCCCACATCTGCATGGTGACCGTGCGCTGCTCGGCCCCGGCCAAGAACAGCACGATGACGACCTCGTCGAACGAGGTGATGAAGGCGAACAAGGCGCCAGAAATCACCCCTGGGCCGATCAAGGGCATGATCACTTTGAAGAAGGTGCGCACTGATCCAGCTCCCAGGCTTTGCGAGGCGCGAATCAGATTGCGATCGAATCCGCTCAAGGTCGCGGTCACGGTGATCACCACGAAGGGAATACCCATGGCGGTATGCGCCAGGATGACACCCAGATAGGTCTGATGCAGGTTGTAGCGAGAGTAGAAGAAATACATGCCCGCCGCAGAAATGATGATAGGCGCGATCATGGGCGAAATCAGGATGCTCATGATCAAGTTGCGAAATGGCATCTCCCGACGCGACAGGCCCAAAGCTGCGACTGTGCCCAGGATGGTGGCAAATATGGTGGCGAATATGGCAATGATGAAGCTGTTCTTGAACGAGTTGACCCACGCCTCGCTGCCGAAGAAATCCTGATACCAGCGTAACGAATACGCGTCCGGATCGAGACGCAACATGCCTTCCGAGAAGCTGAAATAGGGCTCGGCGTTGAACGATAGCGGGATGATGATCAGGATCGGGGCTACCAAGAAAATGAAGATCAACCCGCAGATCACGCGAAAACCGTAGTACCAGCTACGCTCCAGAGGTCCGGCATATGTCGGCACTGCCATGACGTCACCCCAGCTTCACTTCGTCGACGCCGACGAGACGGTTGTAGAGCACGTACAGGATGATCACCAGCGCGAGCAGAATGGTGCCAATGGCCGCTGCCAGTCCCCAGTTGAGGGATTCCTGCATGTGGAAAGCGATTCGATTGCTGATCAACTGGCCCGAGGCGCCACCGACCAGCGCGGGCGTGATGAAGTAACCGATCGCCAGGATAAAAACTAGCACCCCACCGGCGCCGATGCCGGGTAAGGTTTGGGGCACGTAGACCCTCCAGAAGGCGACCGCTGGATTGGCGCCCAGAGACCGCGCCGCGCGCATGTAGGTAGGCGAGATGGTCTTCATCACCGAATATAGCGGCAGCACCATGAACGGCAGCAGGATGTGGGTCATGGCGATGGTAGTGCCGAGTTGGTTGTAGATCATCTGCAGGCGATTGTTGTCACTGATGACGCCGAGCCACACCAGCGAGTCGTTGATCACACCCTGGGTCTGCAGCAATGCAATCCAAGAGGTGGTTCGCACCAGCAGTGATGTCCAGAACGGTAGCAACACCAGGATCATCAGCAGGTTGGCCTTGCTAGTCGGCAGATTGGCCATCAACCAGGCAATCGGATAGCCGAGCAGAATGGTCAGCGCGGTGATGGTCACGCTCAAGACCAGGGTGCGCCAGAACAGCAGCAGATGGATGCGCTGGTACTCCGCCACCTGGGTGATGTCGCCGCTCTGGTCGCGGGTGAGGTCGACCGCAGCGAGCAGGTAGGAATCGGTGTAGGGGCCACTTTCGCGCTTGATCAGACGCCACAGCCCGGGATCTGCCCAACGCTCGTCCACCTCAATCATCTGTTCCTTGTAAGGGCCCGACTCCATCTTGCGAGCCTGGGTGGCGGACTTGCGGATCAGACTGATCATGCCGGTCTGCTCGTAGTTGAGCCGGGTACCAACCTTGCCAATCTCGCGGCTCTCGAATCCAGCGACGAGGTCGTTCACCAACGCAGCGTAGACCGCCTCCGATGGCAGCTCGCCGCTGTCCTCATCCCACGACTCCAGCGCCGCCACCAGGTTGGGCATGGTGCTGTTGATCTGCGGGTTCTGGACGCTGCGCAGTAGCATGTCGCCAATGGGCATGACGAAGGTAATGACGACGAAAGCCAGCAATGGCGCAACCAGCAAGAAGGCCCTGATTCGGGCCCGAAGCTGCGCCCGCTGCAGGCTCACCTTCAGCGGCGTCCCGTCCGCCGTGGTCATCACCGTTGCTGTGGCAAGCTCAGCCATGGTGCGCGCCTCCGCAGTAAGCCGGGGACGGCATTGCCGCCCCCGGCGCATCGACCCGCGTTGAAGCGGGTATAGCTAGTTGACCAGCCAGGCGCTGAAGCGCTGGTTGATGGCCTCGTAGTTGTTGGCCCACCACTGCGCATCCTTGGTGATGGCAGTCTTCATATTCTCAGGGTTGGTGGGCATGTGCGGCTTCATATCGACGCCGGTTTCCTCGTGGGTGGAAACCAATGGCGCCGAGGACTTGCGGGCGGGACCATAGGAGATGTATTTGGCCTGTTCCGCCAGCGACTGGGTGGAGGTGGCGAAACGCAGCAGATCCAGCGTGGCCTCCAAATCAGGCGCGCCAACTGGAATGACATAGCCGTCCACTTCCTGCAGCTGGCCGTCCCAGACGATCACAAAAGGCTGCTTCTCCTTCACCTGGGCGTCGAAGATGCGGCCGTTGTAGGAACTGGCGATGGCCACCTCCTTGTCCGCCAGCAGCTGGGGTGGCTGGGCGCCCTTTTCCCACCAGATGACGTCACCTTTGATAGTGTCGAGCTTGGCGAAGGCGCGATCCAGGCCTTCTGGGGTGGCAAGCACCTCATAGACCTGATCAGCCGGTACTCCATCGGCCACCAATGCCCACTCCAAGTTGCCGTAGGGTGTCTTCTCTAGGCCCCGCTTGCCAGGGAAATCCTGCACGTTGAAGATGTCCGCAATGGTCTGCGGCTTATTGCCCTCGGGGAACATGCTGTCGTTGTAGGCGAACAGGGTCGCGTAAACGATGCTGGGCACGAAACAGTCGCTGAGACCGCCCACCCAGTCCTCGGAGGGCGGTGTGCCATCCGGTGCCGGCGCCAGCACCTCATCCATGTCGAGCTCCTCGATCAGCCCCTCTTCGCAAAGGGCGATCGCGGGGGCCTCCAGCACATCCACGATGTTCCAGGTGACCTTGCCCGATTCCACCTGGGCCCGTATTCCGGCCGGGGCCGTGCCACCCGGATCTTCGGTAATCACCTTGGTGCCGGTCTTGGCGGTCCAGGGTTCATAGTAGGCTTTGATCTGGCTGGCGGTGTACGCGCCGCCCCAGGAGACGGCGGTCAGAGTCTCGGGTGCGGCATAAGCCACCGCCGCCACCGTGCCAGCCACGGCGATGCCGGCCGAAGCTATTTTCCATCGCTTGGTCATATGCTCTCTCTCCTCATCGCTCTATGTTGAGCTGATTTCTTGATGCCGGCTGCGCCGGCTCTTTGCCCTGCCCACAGGCCGAGCTATCGCTTTGCGGGTCAGGCGTTGAGCGCCCTGCAATCATCGACTTCCCAGCCCACCTGCACCCTGCTACCGGGCTCCAGGGACCGCCCCCCGGTGGAGTTCGGCACTTTCACGATAAAGTCGTCGCGTCCGCACACCGAGACCCGGCAACGTATGTGGTCCCCCAGGTAGATCAACTCGAGCACTTCCGCGTCGAAGCTGTTGGGCTTGGCCCCCACAGTGTCCCCCAACGTTACCCGTTCGGGTCGCAGGGACAAGGTGGTGCGAGCGCCGGATCCGTCGACGTTGACCCGCAGCGCCTTCACCATCTCACCACTTTCCATCTGCACGGTGCAGACGTGGTTTTGTATTTCCTTGACGACGCCCGAGAGGCGATTGTTCTCACCGATGAACTGAGCCACAAAAGCATTGCATGGCTTCTCGTAGAGAACGCTCGGTTCGGCGAGCTGCTGGATGACGCCATCGTCGAACACCGCGATGCGGTTCGACATGGTCAACGCCTCGCTCTGATCGTGGGTGACGTAGACCATGGTGATGCCGAGCTCATCGTGCAGATGCTTGATCTCGTACTGCATCTCCTCCCGGAGATTCTTATCGAGGGCCCCTAGCGGCTCGTCCATGAGGACCAGCTTGGGCTCGAACACCAGCGCCCGTGCCACCGCCACCCGCTGCTGCTGCCCGCCGGAGAGCTGGGCCGGACGCCGGCCCGCGAATCCACCCAGCCGCACCATGTCCAGCGCGCCCTGGATGCGCTTCTCCGCGGAGGCTTTGTCCACTCCCCGCACTTCCAGCGGGAAAGCCAGATTCTCGGCAATGGTCATGTGCGGAAACAGGGCGTAGTTTTGGAACACCATGCCGATGTTGCGCTTGTGTGGCGCCACATTGTTGATCGGCTGGCCATCCAGGTAGATCTCGCCGTGGGTGGCCGTTTCGAACCCGGCAAGCATCATCAGGCAGGTGGTCTTGCCCGACCCGGAGGGGCCCAGCATGGTTAGAAATTCGCCCCGGGCAACATCGAGATTGAGATCCTTGACCACCAGGACGACGCCATCGTAGCTCTTCTGGACACGTTCAAACTTGACATAGGCGGAAGCATCGGCGCCTGCCATCGGTGCTAGATCCTCATGGGGCTGAAGTGGCCGACCGGCGGCCAAAGGAGGTGGGCGCTCGAGTTCTGATGCCCAGCTGGGGGCGGTGAGAAGACGGCAGGGGTTAGGGCCGCGCGGGGCCGCATAAAAAGTGCAGAGTTACACCCTGAAATGGGCAACTGGGTCATGCGCTTGACGCGCCCTCCGAATCCCCAAAAGCTGCTTTCGCTCGGTGCGCCCCGGCACACGTCGAAGGGGATCAAGCCCCTGCGTGCCAACGACTGAATGCATAGTTCTTTGTATTACGCACGAATTCGAGTGTAGGCGCTGCCCTGCACAGGTACAAGGCGCTCGCCCCCAGGCCTCGCCGATCGATCGCTGCCGTAACGAAGCGGGGCGGCCTCAGCCGCCCCGTTGGCAGTGGTCTCGCGCAGAGGCCATCAGTTGCGTGAGGTGTCCACCAGTCGATTGGCCTTGATCCAGGGCATCATGTCTCGAAGACGTTCACCCACCTGCTCGATCTGGTGCTCGCGGGAAATCCGCCGCTGCGCCTTGAGAGTGGCGGCCCCGGCCTGGTTCTCAACGATGAACTCGCGGGCGAACTGGCCCCGCTGGATCTCGCTGAGGATACGCTTCATCTCAACCCGAGTTTCCTCGGTGATGATGCGCGGCCCGCGGGTCAAATCGCCGTACTCGGCTGTGTTGGAGATCGAGTAGCGCATGTTGGCGATACCCCCTTCGTACAGCAAGTCGACGATGAGCTTGAGCTCGTGCAGGCACTCGAAGTAGGCCATCTCCGGCGCATAACCGGCCTCGACCAGGGTTTCGAAACCGGCCTCCACCAGGGCGGTCAATCCACCGCATAGCACCACTTGCTCACCGAACAAGTCGGTCTCAGTCTCTTCGCGGAAGCTGGTCTCGATCACCCCCGCCCGACCGGCTCCGATGGCGGCGGCATAGGACAGCGCCAGCTCTTTGGCCTGGCCGTTGGCGTCCTGGTAGATGGCGATCAGGCTAGGTACGCCGCCACCCTGGGTGTAGGTGGAGCGCACTAGGTGACCAGGTCCTTTGGGCGCAATCATGATGACGTCCAAATCGGCCCGCGGCTCGACCTGTCCGAAGTGGATATTGAAGCCGTGGGCGAAAGCCAATGCCGCGCCGTCCTTGATATTGGGGGCGACCTGTTCCCGATAAATACGGGCCTGATGCTCGTCTGGCGCCAACATCATGACCAGGTCGGCGGCTGCAACCGCCTCCTCTACCGGTTTGACGGTCAGCCCGGCATTTTGCGCCTTGACTACGGACTTGGAGTCGGGCCGCAAAGCGACGATGACCTCCACCCCGGATTCCTTCAGGTTGTTGGCGTGGGCGTGACCCTGGGAGCCGTAACCGATGATCGCCACGGTGCGCCGGGTGATGATCGAAAGGTCCGCGTCTTTGTCGTAATAGATGTTCATTCGCTCTGCTCTCTCCAATTCATCGCATCCGCGACCGCCGCGCCGTTCAAACCCGTAGTCCTTTCTGTCCCCGCGCTATGCCCGACACCCCGGTGCGTACCACCTCGAGAATATCGCCCGGGTCACAGGCCTTCACGAAGGCATCGAGCTTCTCGCTGGTGCCCGTCAACTCCAAGGTGTAGGTGCCATCGGTCACATCGATGATCCGCCCTCGGAAGATATCCGCCAACCGCATCACCTCCCCCCGCGCCTCGGCACTGGCTGCCCTCAGCTTGGTCATCATCAGCTCACGCTCGATATGAGCGCCCTCGGTCAGATCCACCAGCTTCACCACCTCGATGAGCTTGTTCAGCTGCTTCACGATCTGCTCGATGATTCCGTCGGTGCCGCTGGTGACCAGCGTCAGTCGCGACAGGGAGGAATCCTCCGTAGGCGCAACGGTGAGGGACTCGATGTTGTAGCCGCGGGCGCTGAAGAGCCCCGCCACCCGGCACAGCGCGCCGGGCTCGTTCTCCACCAGGATTGAAATGATGTGCCGCATGCCTACACCAACACCATGCCCTTCTCGTGCTTCGAGACCATCGGGTCGCGACCGCCGAGTATCATCTCGTTGTGGCCACCGCCCGAGGGGATCATGGGGTAGACGTTCTCGCTGGGATCAATCACGAAGTCCATGAATACCGTCCGGTCCTTCATGGAAAAAGCTTCCCGAAGCGCGCCCTCCACATCCCCCGGCGCTTTGATCTGCATGCCCACGTGGCCATAGGCCTCGGCCAGCTTCACAAAGTCCGGCAGGGCATCCATATAGGACATGCTGTAGCGCTTCTGATAGAAGAACTCCTGCCATTGGCGCACCATGCCAAGGTAGCCATTATTGAGGTTTACCACTTTCACCGGGGTACCGTACTGCTTCATGGTGGACAATTCCTGCAACATCATTTGGATGCTGCCCTCACCGGTAATGCACACCACGTCCAGCTCCGGGCGCGCAAACTTGGCGCCCATGGCCGCCGGCAGACCAAAGCCCATAGTCCCGAGGCCACCGGAATTGATCCAGCGTCGTGGCTTGTCGAATAGGTAATACTGCGCCGCCCACATCTGGTGCTGGCCCACGTCCGAGGTGACCACGGCATTGCCGTCAGTAATCTCGTAGAGCTTCTGCACCACGTATTGCGGCTTGACCAGCTCGTCGCTCTGGGAGTAGCGCAGTGAGTCGATGGCCCGCCATTCCTCGATCTGCTTCCACCAAGTCTTGAGGGCCTCCTGATCCGGTCTGCGCTCACTGGCCTCGAGCATATCCAGCATGCTCTTTAGCACCTGTTTCACCGATCCGACGATGGGCACATCCACCGGCACGTTCTTGGCAATGCTGGAAGGATCGATGTCCACGTGCACGATCTTGGCGGTGGGGCAGAACTTCTCCAGGTCACCGGTCACCCGGTCATCGAAACGCGCCCCGATCGCCAGCACCATGTCACTATTGTGCATGGCCATATTGGCTTCGTAGGTGCCGTGCATGCCGAGCATGCCGATGAATTGGCGATCGGTCGCTGGAAAACCGCCGAGGCCCATGAGGGTATTGGTGGTGGGATAGCCGAGCGTGCGGGCGAGCTGAGTCAGCTCACCAGCGGCATCGTCCAGGATCACCCCACCTCCGGTATAGATCACCGGTCGCCGCGCCGACAGCATTAGGTCGATGGCTTTCTTGATCTGACCGGTATGCCCTTTCACCGTCGGGTTATAGGAGCGCATCTTGATCTTGCGCGGATAGACGAACTCGGTTTTGGCCACCGTGACGTCTTTGGGAATGTCCACCAGCACCGGCCCAGGGCGGCCGCTGGTGGCGATGTAGAACGCCTTCTTGATGGTCTCGGCAAGCTGATTGATATCCTTGACCAGGAAGTTGTGCTTGACGCAGGGCCGAGTGATGCCCACCGAGTCCACTTCCTGGAAAGCGTCGTTTCCGATCAGCTTGGTGGGAACCTGGCCGGAGAGGACCACCATCGGCACGGAATCCATGTAGGCGGTGGCGATCCCGGTGACCGCGTTGGTGACCCCGGGGCCCGAGGTCACGAGCACCACGCCCGGCTTGCCACTGGCTCTGGCATAGCCGTCGGCGGCGTGCCCAGCAGCCTGTTCGTGGCGCACCAGAACATGCACTACGTCTTCTTGTTTGAATAATGCGTCGTAGAGATGGAGTACTGCGCCGCCCGGATATCCGAAGATGTACTCGACACCCTCCTCCTGAAGGCAACGCACGACGATCTCGGCGCCCGTGAGTTCCACTGGCCTGGTCTCCTCACTTGGACCGGGGTTCACCGGCAATAGCGGGCGACCGGGGCGCGGTGCGCTGTGCCACCGGGTGACGCCTTGCGGAGTGTCCCCGCGTCTCCATAGGAAATCGCCCGCGGACGCGGGCGAGAGTGGTCCCGAAAGAGTCGGGACACTACTGGCATCATCCGGGAAAATCAAGAACGGGCCCACGTTGGCTTAGGAAATACGCTCATGACGCCAATGTCAGGGCCGACCTATGCTTTTCGCGCCGGCGCCGGAGGTCGGCAGCTCGCGCCGGGTGGGACCGTCGCGACCCATTGGCACATCAGTCCCGGTACGAGGCTCGATCCATGATCAGACTGGCCACCGCCGCGCTCACTGCGCTTCTGACCTTCGGCGCCGATGCACTGGCAGCCGATGCTTACAAGTGGACCGACGACGCGGGCGTCATCCAATACACTCAGGCGCCCCCCGAGGGACGCGCCTTCGAAGTCGTAAAGCAGCGCCATTACCCGGCGGCTCCGACCCCAGCGAGGACGACACCCGCCGCTGCCAACGCAGACCTGGAGTCGGAGGCCGACACTCCGATCGCCACGGCTGAGGCTGGTTCGGTGCAGGAAGCGAAGCAGCGCAACTGCGAAATCGCCCGCAAGAACCTGGAAGTGCTCTCCACCAAGACCACCATATTGATGGCCGACCCGGACACGGGGGAAAACCGCCGCTTGAGCGATGAAGAGCGACAGTCGCAGCTGCGTCAAGCCGAGCGCGACGTCGGCTACTTCTGCGAGTAGCCGCCGGGCTACGGTCGAGACTGCGGCTCCTCCAGCCCCGGCCCCGCTCGAGTACGACTCCGCATGAGGCCCCTGGGCGTTACAGGGGCTCGGCTGCTTGCTGTCCTCCTCCGGCAAACCCTGATGCATTGGCGTGTTCGGAAATGGATCAGCGCTTCCCTGGACGCCAGCAATCCTCCGGGTAAGATCGCAGGCCTTGTTCGATCCGGAGCCGACCATGCGCTACAGCCAGTTCTTCGTCCCCACCCTCAAGGAGACACCGGCGGACGCCGAGATCATCAGCCATCAGCTGATGCTACGGGCCGGCATGATTCGCCGCTTGGCGTCGGGGCTCTATAGCTGGCTGCCACTCGGGCTGCGGGTACTGCGCAAGGTGGAGCGGCTGATACGGGAGGAGATGAACCGCATCGGCGCGGCGGAGCTGCTCTTGCCGGCAGTCCAGCCAGCGGAGCTGTGGCAGGAATCCGGGCGTTGGGAGATGTACGGCCCGGAGCTGCTGCGCCTGCGAGATCGCCACCAGCGCGACTTCTGCTTCGGACCCACCCACGAAGAAGTCATCACCGACATTTTTCGCAACGAGATCAAGTCCTATCGCCAGCTGCCGCTGGTGGTCTATCAGATCCAGACCAAGTTCCGTGACGAGATCCGGCCGCGATTCGGGGTCATGCGGGCACGCGAGTTCATCATGAAGGACGCCTACTCATTCCATCTGGATGACGAATCGCTGCTGCAGACCTACCAGGCCATGCACGGCGCCTACACCCGCATCTTTCAACGCCTGGGCCTGGATTTCCGCCCGGTACGGGCCGATTCGGGGGCAATCGGTGGCAGCTACTCCCACGAGTTCCACGTGCTTGCTCAATCCGGCGAGGACCGCATCGCCTTCTCGGACGGCGGCGACTACGTGGCCAACGTGGAGCTGGCCGAGGCACTGCCACCGGCCGAGCCGCGACCCTCGCCAAAGGCCGACATGGCGATGATCGATACCCCGGGTGTCCACACCATGGCTGAGCTGGCCCGCTTCCTCGGGGCGCCCGTCGAGACCTGCCTCAAGACGTTGCTGGTGGAGGACGCCGACGGCGGGCTGGTGGCGCTGTGTCTGCGCGGAGACCATCAACTGAACACACTCAAGGCCGAGAAGGAGCTTGGGCTCGCGCCGCCTCTGCGACTCGCCGACGAAGCGCGGGTTCGCGAGCTCAGCGGCGCTGCGCCCGGCTCGGTGGGCCCGGTCGGCCTGCAGGTTCGGGTCTTGGCGGACCGCAGTGCGGCCGCCATGGCGGACCTGGTCTGCGGAGCCAATCAGAACGATAGGCATCTCGCCGGGGTGAACTGGGGACGCGACCTGCCAGAGCCGGAAGTGGTCGACATTCGCGATGTGATCGAAGGCGATCCCAGCCCGGACGGGCATGGCCGGATCCACATCCGTCGTGGCATCGAGGTCGGCCACATCTTTCAGCTCGGCCGCAAGTACAGTACCTCCATGGGGGCTAGCGTGCTGGATGAGGAAGGCGCAAGCCAGGAGGTAACCATGGGTTGCTACGGCATTGGCGTGACCCGAGTGGTGGCAGCAGCCATCGAGCAGAACCACGACCAGCGGGGCATCGTTTGGCCCGCGGCCATGGCGCCATTCCAGGTGGTGCTACTGCCTCTGAATCCGGGCCAGTCCGAAGCGGTGGCGGGGACCGCCGAGGCACTGTATCAGGAGCTGAGCGAGCGCGGCGTGGAGGTGCTGCTCGACGACCGTGGCCTGCGCCCGGGTGTCATGTTCGCCGATGCCGAGCTGCTCGGCATTCCGCATCGCATCGTGATCGGCAGCCGCACTCTCGGTCAGGGCCAGGTCGAATATCAGGGCCGCACCGAGCAACAGCCGACCTTGATCAGCCGAGACCAGATCGTCGCCGTGCTCCAAGAGAAGCTCAGAGCTTGACCGGTTTCGCGCGGTCCCCGACCAACCGCCGGCGGCATGGCAGCCTGCTCACTGCAGCAGTGATGTCTCCGCGCTCAGGGGAATCACTGGGACCGAAAGCTGAAGGTGGAATCCCTGCGCCAGCAGGTTCGCCAGCACCTGCTGCGCGGATTCCCTTGCCAATCGTTGCTGCGGCGTAAGCACCAGCTCCATGACCGGCTCTGCCGGCAGGAAGCGCTCGGCCAGGGCCGGCGGTAACACCTCCAAGACCCGCCTGCTGCTCACATAGATATACGTGCCGGAGTGGCGGGCGCTGCGGTAAACGTAGCAACGCATGGGTCAGTACACGTCGAAGTGCGTTGGCACGTCGTCCGCGGGTAACGCTTCCTCACTCCGCTCCACATGCTGCACCCGCGCCATGGGCGGGCCTTCGGCCAGCCATGTCACCATCCTGTCCACGGCTTTGCGGCTGCCACAGGCCAACACCTCGACTCGCCCGTCGGCCAGATTGCGGGCAAATCCGCTGACGCCCAATGCCTGAGCCTGCTCTTGGGCTGCCGCCCGGTAGCATACGCCTTGTACCCGGCCCGAAACGTGGCAGCGCACACAGATGTCGCTCATGTTCTCTCCCGTTGGCCGGTCGAGGTTCAATGCCTATCAACCCGCACCCAGGCTGCCACCCTCGGAGCGGATGATGTCTTCGAGCAGCGCCGCGGTCACTCCACCGAGCCGGGTGGCAACGATCTCACCACTCGGCGCAATCACCAGCGTCGTGGGCAAACCTCGAATAGCGGGCATGCCATCCGGAGGCAACATCCCCGAAAGCAGAACGGGGTAGTCCACCATCAGGCTGTCCACGAAAGCCTCCAGCTCGGCTGGATCAATTTCCTCCAGGTTGACCCCCAGCACCACCACGCCCTGCTCGCCATAGCGTTCATGAAACGCCGCCAGCTCCGGCATCTCCTCCAGACAAGGAGGGCACCAGGTAGCCCAGTAGTTCACCACCACCCACTTGCCCCGGTAGTCCGATAGGCGGTGAGTGCGCCCGGCAAGGTCCTTGAGCTCGAAGTCCGGACTTTGGCCGCGGGCCGAGAACGCGAACGGCACCACAAGCAGGGCTGTCAGCGCTAGGGCGAGGAGGATCAGCAGCCATCGTCGCATATCAGGGGTTTCCGGTTCAGCGCTTGTTCCGCTCAGCGTATAGCGCCTCTAGCGGCATGGCGAGAGCGTGCTCCAAGCTGGTCTCCACGTCCTCCAGCGCCTGTGCCAGGGCACGATCCCAGGGGTCTTCCGGGTCCAGATCGCCAGGCGAGGGCAAGGCGAAGGGACGCGCGCGCAGCAGGCGATAAGCGGTGATGTCCCGGGTGTCCCTCGCCAGCGCCCAATCGTTCTGATCGGTTCGCAACAACACTCCAGCCTCTGCCAAAGCAGTCAGCGCATTCTCCACGGCCTGGGCGTGATGCGCCGGCTCCAGGTCTTCGATGGCTCCCGCGGATAGCACCGTCCCGCGGCGTCGTGCCTCGGTGAGGTGGCCGAGCACCCGGTACGCCAGGTGGAACTGCTCGGCCGCAGGCGCTGCCCGGATCTCATGGTGATCCGGATAGCCGAGCCGACAGCAAAACTCCGCGCCCAGCAGGATCAGCACCCAGCTCACGTAAATCCAGATCAGAAACACCGGCACCGCGGCGAGGGCTCCGTATACCGTCTCGTAGCTAGGAAACAGCGTCACGTAGAGCGCAAAACCGCGCTTCGCGAGCTCGAACAAGAAGGCCGCCACCGCACCCCCGATCAGACCGTCGCGAAGTCTCACTCGCGCGTCCGGCACCGCCGTATATAGCAGGGTAAAAGCCAGTGTCGCGGCTGCCCAGGGGAGGAACAAGAGAATCTGGCGCCGCAATCCCTGCAGGGTCTCGGTGCTGAACAGGGGTAAGGACACCACCAGCGACGTGACCGCAATGCTGACGCCGATCAACAAAGGGCCAAGTGTCAGCACCGACCAGTACACGATGAACTTGCTGGCGAAGCTGCGATGGCGACGTACGCCCCAGATCCGGTTTAGCGCGGCGTGGATGGCGGCGATCATGAGCAGCGACGTCACCACCAGCACACCAGTGCCAACCGCCGTGAGACTGCGAGCCTTGGCGGCGAACTCGGTCAGGTATTGTTTCACCACTTCGCCCGAGGCCGGCACGAAGTTGCGGAACACGAACTCCTGGATTTCGACCACCAGGCGATCGAAAACCGGAAAGGCAGAAACCACGCCCAGCACGACAGCCATCAGGGGCACGATGGCGAGCAGCGTGGTGTAGGCCAGGCCGGCGGCAAACTCCGGTCCGTCGTGCTCCATGAAGCGCCTGAGGACGTCGATGAAGATCCGTACTGGAAGCCAAGACCGGACGTGATCGAGCCAGCCCTTCAAAGTGGTCGCCGCACGTCGCGTCGAGCGCTTGCTCTGGGAGACTCCAGACTTGCGCTGGGCGCTGGAGGATGAGCTCACCGCTCCGCGTCTGCGGCGCTGCGCTCGCGCGCCCTGATCGCCAGGCCACGGGCATCGTCGGCCAGCCGACGCGCTTCTTCGTAGTGCCGGGAAGCCAGTGCCTTTTCAGCGGACTCCAGCAGGAGCCGCGCTTCGCGCAGATCCGCTGATCCGCTAGCCGTCGGTCCGACATTCTCGGCGGCGCGAATTGCTTGGCGGGCGTCGCTCATCTCCTGCACCGGAGCACTTACGCAGCCGGCTAGCAGAATGAGACCCAGCAACCGCCCTAGGGGTTTGCTCGACAAGGTTTTTGATATGCTCTCGGCGGCTCGTGGCGGGCTTGATCCCGCGCTCGGCGCGAACCTAACACCCGCCCCTATTAGCGTCAAGGCGACCCCCGAGAGGCCACCATGATCGACAATGAGCAGGTCACCATTCTGCACAATCCGCGCTGCTCCAAGTCGCGGGCAACTCTTCAGCTGCTGCGCGAACGAGGCGTCGAACCAATCGTGATCGAGTACCTCGAACATCCACCGAGCGCCGAGGAGCTGGCCTCGATCCTGGACCGCCTGGGATTGGAACCAAGGCAGCTGATGCGCCGCCAAGAGGCGGAGTACCTGGAGCAAGGCTTGGACAGTCCTGAGCTGGACCGGGCGGCGCTGATCGCTGCCATGGTTCAGCACCCGAAGCTCATCGAGCGTCCCATCGTTCTGAGCCAGGGCAAGGCCATGCTGGGGCGCCCTCCCGAGCGCGTGCTCGAGCTCTTTCCGGACGCCCCATGATCGAAGTTTTGGTGCTCTACTACAGCCTGCACGGAGCCACCCGCACCCTGGCTCGCCACGTCGCGCGAGGGGTCGAGGAGATAGAGGGTGTCAGCGCGCGCCTGCGCACGGTGCCCAAAGTATCCTCCGAATGCGAGGCGGTAGCCCCACCGGTACCTGATGAAGGCGCCCCCTATGCCCGGATCTCCGATCTCGAAGAGTGCGCCGGACTGGTGCTCGGGAGCCCTACCCGCTTCGGCAACATGGCGTCGCCCATGAAGTACTTCCTGGACGGCACCAGCGGGCTATGGCTATGCGGAGGGCTCGCTGGCAAACCCGCCGGGGTGTTCACCTCCAGCACCAGCCAGCACGGCGGGCAGGAGACCACGTTGCTGTCGATGATGTTGCCGCTGCTGCATCACGGTATGTATATCGTCGGCGTGCCCTATACCGAACGCGCGCTGATGCAAACCCGGGACGGCGGCACGCCCTACGGCGCCAGCCATGTGGCGGGTGCCGACGGCAAGAGTCCGATCAGCGAGCACGAAAAAGCGATTTGCCGCGCCCAGGGCCGGCGCGTGGCAGAGCTGGCCCAAGCGTTGGCGTAATGAGTCTCGACCGCATCGTCCTGGTGCGAGCCGGCGCGCTCGTCACCTACTTTGGGTTGTTGGCCCTGGTGGTCGCAGGGATCGCCTTGCTGGCGCCGCCGCAGCATGTTCCACAGGCGCTGGTGCTGCTGGCCTTCGGGCTGCCTCTGCTATTGCCGCTGCACGGCTTGCTGCACGGTCGCCCTCGCGCCCACGTCTGGTGTGCCCTGCTGGCGCTGTTCTATTTCACCTACGGGGTCTATCACGCTGCCGCCCCGGGTCCGGGGCGCACTCTGGGCTGGGTTCAGGCGGGGCTGGCCACGCTGCTGTTTCTGAGCTGCGCGTTGTACGCCAGATGGCGCCACCGAGAGCTAGAGGGGTCGGAATCAGCACCAAGCGCCGCAGACTCCGGGTCGGAGGCAGCTACCCGCGACCGCCCAGGAGATTCCGAATAAACGGCACCGTGAGCTTGCGCTGAGCGGCCAGCGAAGCGTAGTCGAGGGATTCCAGGGCCCGGGTCAGCTGCCCCAGGTCCGCGGAGTAGTGCCGCAGCAACCAACGCCCCACATGCTCGGGGAGCTTGAGCCCGCGCTCACGTGCCCGCGCCTGCAGCGCCCAGGTCTTGTCGGAGTCGGTCAACGGGTATAGCTCCAGCACCGTCGCCAGACCCAAATGGATGCCGAGGCTCCCGGTCGGGTCCAGACCCTCTGGTGGTGACCGTCCGCTCAGCAGTACGCGGCCCGATGTCGCCCCTGCGCGCGTCAGTAGCCCAGCCAGGGCCGCTGTCCAGTCGGAGCCCGGGGGACCCCGATCGATGTCGTCGAGGCACACCAGATCTAGAGCTTCCATTCCCAGCAGCAGCTCGGGACAAAGCTCGTCCTCCGAGCTCAGCGGCAAATACACCCCAGTGCGGCCATCCGCCGTGACCGCTCGCAGTGCGGCCTGCAGCAGGTGACTCTTGCCCGTTTGCGACTCGCCCCGTAGATAGATCGCAGCCGGCCCGGGTGCATGCAGAAGCGCTATCAGCTGGCGCACCACAGCGCGGTTAGGGCCCGGGAAGAAGCTATCGAAATTGTTGCGCTCGGCGAAGCGCAATCCCAGGGGAAGCTGGCTGCTCATGTCTCGGGCGGACTGGCAGGGGGTGGCTGCGCCCCCCCGCTGGGCGGGGGTTGCTCGTACAAATCACTTCGAAAGTACTCGTCTCGGGTGTGGCGTAGCAGCACCATGATGACGGCAGCCACCGGCAGCGCCACTAAAACGCCGAAGAAGCCGAACAATTGCCCCCCTGCCAGCACGGCGAAGATCACTGCCACCGGGTGCAAACCGATACGGTCTCCCACCAGCATGGGCGTCAACAGCATGCCTTCGACCGCCTGCCCGACCCCGAACACCAACCACACCAGCAGCAGCTGCCAGATTTCCTGGAACTGGAAGTAAGCCGCCAGGCTCGCCGCCGCCACGCCGACGATGGCCCCCAGATACGGAACGAAGCTGACTAGCCCCGCGAACATTCCAATCAGCAGGGCGAAGTCCAAGCCAACCAGCCACAATCCCACCGAATAGATCAAACCTTGGCCGAGCATGACCAGAAGCTGCCCCCGCAAGAAAGCGCCCAGGACTTCGTCTGACTCGGCGGCAAGGTTGGAGACCACCGGCTCGATGCGTCGAGGCAGCAGATCTCGAATCTTCGCCACCAGCAGGTCCCAGTCCCGCAATAGGTAGAAGGTGACGACCGGAATCAGCAACAAGTTGGCGATCCATCCGACGAGAACGCCGCTGGAGCGGGTAATGGAGCCGACCAGCGCGGCTAGAAAACCACCGGCTTCTTCCCAATGCTGTTTCAGGGCGGTCCCGATAGCCTGCAGGTCGAAGGTTTCGTCGATGCCGAGCGTCTCCCGCAGCATCGGCAACACCGTTTCCTGAGCCCAGCGCAGGTATTCGGGGAGCTTTGCGGCCAGCGCTGCGATCTGGCGCTCCAGCACTGGCAGCACCAGCAGCACGACCAATGTGAGTCCCAGGAAGATGCCGGCGAACACCAGCGCCACCGCGACCGTGCGGGGGAGGCGTCGGGCCTCGAGCCGATCGGCCAGGGGATCGCCCAGGTAGGCGAGCAATGCGCCGGCAGCGAAAGGCGCCAATACCGGGCCCAGCAGCCACACCAGGATGCAGAGGGCTGCAAAGCCGAGCAAGGAGACGCAGGCGCGACAGCTACTGTCCATCGCGGCTGAACCCTTGACGCCGGGCCCGGGCGCTCCAATCCCATACATAACCCAAGCCGCTCACCACGGTCGTCACCGCCGCACCGTAGGCGAGGAACTGCAGCACCAGCGAGGGCAAGGCGAC
The DNA here is from genome assembly GCA_964563515.1 of uncultured Candidatus Competibacteraceae bacterium. Taxonomy (GTDB): domain Bacteria; phylum Pseudomonadota; class Gammaproteobacteria; order Competibacterales; family JAHEDQ01; genus CAZLYT01. The sequence continues at coordinate 18,438 of CAZLYT010000370.1, forward strand.
CAGCCCCCGGTCCACCAGGGCGCCCAGAACAAGGAGCAGCAGCAGCAGGGTGTTCAGCTTGCTCACCAGGGTCGGCTCGGGCTCGAAGCGCTCGACCAGAAAGTAGTAGCTGGCCGCACCGGCCACGATGACCAAATCGCGGACGATGACCAGCAGCACTAGCCACAGCGGCACCACACCGACTGATCCGAGCGCCAGAAAACAGACTACGATCAGGGTCTTGTCGGCGATTGGGTCGAGCACACCACCGATCCAGGATTGATAGCCGTAGCGCTTGGCAATGAAGCCATCCAACGCGTCGCTGAATCCAGCCACGAAGAACAGCACCAGCGCACCAGCAAAACGCTGCTCCAGAATCAGCCAGCCGATGGGGACGGCAAGCACCAGTCGCGCGCCGGTCAGTACGTTGGGTAGATGGCGTATGAGCATGCTGTCCAAGGGCCTTCCAGGGTCCCCGATCGCCACGCTAGCGCTGGACCTACGACCAGGGATGGCGCGAGGTGAGGTGAAGTTACATGAGTGAGGATCGCTAGGCTTGCGTATTGGAGGTAATCCATGCCACGTGGTCAAGTGCGGCACCGTCGATTCCACACCCTCGCCCGCTCCCGCGCTCGGCGCCAGTGTAACGCCCCGAGGATGAGTTTGCGGTTCTACAGTTGCGGCCGACCCACCGGCGGGCACAGATCGCGATCACTCGCCGCGCCGCCCGCATTGGGTCCCGGTCGAGCCAGCCGCGGCGCGGGCGTCCCAAGACATGGGTAGAATGGCGGCCGGTCCGATGCCGCGCTGGAGGGCGCCGCCTTGAGTGATACCGACGACCAGCATCCGGCCACCGGCCTCAGCTATCGTGACGCCGGGGTCGACATAGACGCCGGCAATGCGTTGGTGGAGCGCATTCGGCCGCTGGTCAAACGCACCATGAGGCCGGAGGTGCTGGGCGGAATCGGTGGCTTTGGCGCCTTGTTCGAGCTGCCCTGGGATCGCTACCGCCGACCGGTGCTGGTCTCCGGCACCGACGGGGTCGGCACCAAGCTCAAGCTGGCACTGGCCACCGGCAAGCACGACACCATCGGTATCGACCTGGTGGCCATGTGCGCCAACGACGTGTTGGTTACCGGTGCGGAACCGCTGTTCTTCCTGGACTACTACGCTACCGGTCGGCTCCAGGTGGAGATGGCCGTTGCGGTGGTGGGCGGTATCGCGGAGGGCTGCCGCCTGGCCGGCGCCGCTCTGGTGGGCGGTGAAACCGCGGAGATGCCGGGCCTGTATCAAAATGCCGACTACGACCTGGCGGGCTTCTGCGTGGGCGTGGTGGAACGCGATCGGATCATCGACGGCACCACGGTAGATGACGGCGACGTGCTCATCGGACTGGCCTCCTCCGGGCCCCACAGCAATGGCTACTCACTGATTCGGCGCGTGCTCGAGCACGCCGGAAGCGACCTCCACAGCGCATTCGGTGATTCCACCCTGGGCGCAACGTTGCTGACCCCGACCCGGATCTATGTGGCGTCGGTACTGAAGCTACTCGAAACGGTACCGGTGCGCGCCCTTTGCCACATCACGGGTGGGGGGATCACCGAAAACCTGCCTCGCGTGTTGCCCCCGCAGACCCGGGCGGTGATCAATGCCGGCAGTTGGCAACGACCGGCGATTTTCGATTGGCTCCAACGTGCCGGTGGCATCGCCGACGCCGAGATGTATCGCACCTTCAACTGCGGCGTGGGCATGGTGGTATGCGTGGCCGCTGACGATGCAGAACCCGCCTTGGACAGCTTGCGGGCCAGCGGTGAGTCGGCTTGGCTGCTGGGCCGGGTGGAGACAGGGGGCGAACCGCGGGTGGAGCTCAAGCCATGACCCGGCGCGAGCCCCTGCGGCTGGTGGTGCTGATTTCGGGGCGCGGGAGCAACCTGCAGTCCATCATTGACAGAATTCGCGCCGGCGAGCTTCAGGCCGATCTGCGCGCCGTGGTCAGCAATCGGCCGTCGGCAGCGGGTCTGCAGCGTGCCGCAGAGGCCGGCATTGCCACCGAGGTGGTGGATCACCGGGCGTTCCCAAACCGTAACGAGTTCGAGCGCGTGCTGATGTGCTCCATCGATCGCCACCAGCCCGAGCTGCTGGTGCTGGCGGGCTTCATGCGGGTGTTGGGAGACGATTTCGTGCGCCGCTACCGGGGGCGCATGATCAACATCCATCCTTCCCTGCTGCCGGCTTACCGGGGCCTCCACACTCATGAGCGCGTGCTGGCCGCCGGCGACCGGGAACATGGCGCCAGCGTCCACTTCGTCACCCCTGAGTTGGATGGTGGGCCGGTGATCGCTCAAGCCCGGGTGCCGGTGCTGGAAGGGGACGACCCCGTAACACTTGCCGCGCGGGTGCTGCAGCAGGAGCATCACCTGCTACCGGCCGTCATCGGCTGGTTCGTCGAGGGACGGATCCGCCTAGCTGGGGACCAGATGCTGTTCGACGACGTCCCACTGCGTGCGCCGCTGCCGGTGGCGACCGATGCACGAGTTGTTTAGGGTCGCGCTCTCGCTCGCGCTCCTCGTGGTGCAGTCGACGGCGACGGCGGCGGAGCTGCCGTTGCCACCGTTTCGCGCCAGCTTCTCGGTGGTGGGGCTTGGTATCCCGGCTGGCGATGCCGACTTCATCCTGGAGCAAGCCGGTGACAACCGGTGGCGCTTCGTCGCGCGCATACTGCCAAACGTGGTTGCCCGCACCTTGGGCGTGGACGCCCAGCGCCAGGAGAGCCTGTTCCGCTACCAGGATGGCACGGTGGTTCCCGAGCAGTTCATCGAGACCCGGGAGCGCGACGATGCGATCACGGCCACTGCCGAGTTCCACTGGCAGCGCAGCGTGGTGATCATCACCGAGCTCGACACCAAACGTCGGATTCCCATCGAGCAACGGCCGCTCTACGACGAGGCTTCGCTCTACGTGGCGCTGATGCTGGACCTGAAGCGGGAGCAGCTGCCAGCCTCGTATCTGGCGCTGGGAGCAGGGAAGGTTCGCAACTACGAGCTGCAGCCCGCCGGCGATCGACGAGTGCAAACGGCCCTCGGACCCGTTGACACGGTCGGGGTGAAACGTGAGCGCACCGGGCACGATCGACGCACCACCTTGTGGTGCGCGCCGGCCTACCACTATCTACCGGTGTTGATCGTGCAGGAGCGCAGTGGCCACGAAGTGCTGCGCATGACGCTCACCGCCATCGAAGGGCTCGAAGCGCGGCCGTGAGTGCGGCGCTTGGCCGGACCTCAGGCGCGTGGCAGCGTCACCCCGCGCTGGCCCTGGTATTTGCCGCCGCGGTCGGCGTAGGAGACCTCGCAGGGCTCGTCGGAGCCCAGGAAGATCATCTGCGCGACCCCCTCGTTGGCATACACCTTGGCGGGCAAGGTGGTGGTGTTGGAGAACTCCAGGGTGACGTGCCCCTCCCACTCGGGCTCGAGTGGCGTCACGTTGACGATGATGCCGCAGCGCGCATAGGTGGACTTGCCCAAGCAGATCACCAGCACATCGCGCGGAATGCGGAAGTACTCCACGGTGCGGGCTAAAGCGAAGGAGTTGGGCGGGATGATGCAGACCTGCGAGCGCACGTCGACGAAGCTGGAGTCGTCGAAGTTCTTCGGATCCACCACCGCCGAGTTGATGTTGGTGAAGATCTTGAACTCGTCGGCGCAGCGCACGTCGTAGCCGTAGCTCGAGGTGCCGTAGGAGACGATGCGCCCGCCATCGGTCTCCCTCACCTGCCCGGCCTCGTAGGGCTCGATCATTCCCTCCAGGGCGTGTCGACGGATCCAACGGTCGGACTTCACTCCCATCCGGTATTACCTAACTAGTTGTTATGAAAAAGAACAAATAGGTCAAATGCGGGGTTGATTTGCGTAGGGTGAATTAGGCAGTGGCTGTAATGCACCCTCTGCCGGTACCTGAATGGTGGGTTACGCTGCGCTAACCCACCCTCTCGCTTCGTTATTGCGGTTGCCGCGCATCCTACCGCACTGCCATTGACCCACGCGCCATGGCGCCCGTTGGTTAACGACACCCCTCTCACACCCCTGGCGGAGAAGGGCGCAACCGCGCACTGCCGGCGTCGCACCACGCCTCAGGTGGCCTGAATGACGATATTGGGAAACTTGTGGGCGTAATCCTTGGCCTTGCTGGCGAGCCGAGCAGCAGTGCGCCGGGCAATCTCGCGATAGATCTCGCTCACTCGGCTGTCCGGATCCACCGCCACCGTTGGCTTGCCGCTATCCGCCTCCTCGCGGATGCGGATATCGAGGGGCAACGCCCCCAGCAGCTCCACGTCGTACTGTTCGGACATGCGCTGGCCACCGCCCTCACCGAAGATGTGCTCCTCGTGCCCGCATTGGCTGCAGATGTGGATGCTCATGTTCTCCACGATGCCGAGCACCGGCACCTCCACCTTCTCGAACATCTTCAGTCCTTTGCGGGCGTCCAGCAGGGCGATGTCCTGGGGCGTGGTGACAATGATCGCGCCGCTCACCGGCACCTTCTGTGACAGCGTGAGCTGGGTGTCGCCGGTGCCCGGCGGCATGTCCACGATGAGGTAGTCCAGCTCCTGCCAGCGGGTGTCATTCAGGAGTTGCTCCAGGGCCTGGGTCACCATGGGGCCACGCCACACCATCGGGGTGTCTTCCTCGATCAGGAAACCGATGGACATGGCCTGCAGGCCGTAGGCATTCACCGGCTCCAGGCTGCGGCCGTCCTTGGAGTCGGGACGCTGGCCGGAGACGCCCAGCATGCGGGGCTGGCTGGGCCCGTAGATGTCGGCGTCCAGAATACCTACACGGGCCCCCTCGGCGGCCAAAGCCAACGCCAGGTTCACGGCGGTGGTCGACTTACCGACCCCGCCCTTGCCCGAGGCCACCGCGATGATGTTGCGCACGTTGGCCATGGGCTTGAGGCCTTTTTGCACCGAGTGCGGCTCCACCTTCCAGGACACCCGAATATCGGCATGAGCCACGCCCTCGACGGCCTCCACCAAGTCTTTGAGCGTGGCCGCCAACTGGTGGCGATAGCCTTCGATGGGAAAGCCCATCTGCACCTCCACGCTGACCCGATCGGCTTCCACGACCACGCTTTTGACGCAGCGGGCCGAGACCAGATCCTCCTTCAGATAAGGGTCGACGTAGCCATGCAATGCGGCCTTCACTTGCTCGCGGGTAACAGCGGTCATAAATCCTCTCACTGAGCCCTTGCGGGCCCTTTGCTAGCGTTTGCGGTCCTGCGCCACGCGGGCGGCTTCACCACATCAAACCGCCGAACTCGTCGTCCTCGTCTGCGCCGGATTCGTGCAGCAGCACCAACTTTTCCGGACACACCTGGCGCAGCTCCTGGGCAGCAGCGCGATCCACAAGCACATACTGCTGCAGCCTAGCGTGGGGGCGAGCGATGCCGAGCTCGCCGCGGCTGAGCTGTTTGCGCTGCTGCTCGCTGATCGACAGCGTCCGCACCACGCCGGTCTCGACGAAGTTGTAACGGACCGCGCCCTCCGCATCGGGCGCCAAACCACTGCGCTCGATAATTCGCCGCGCCGACTCTGCCGCCTCCCGCACCTTGCGTTCGGCTTCGGCCTTGGCCAGGCGCGCCTGTTCCCGGGCCTGATGCTTGCGCCGCTGCTCGTCGCGATCTCGTTGACGGGCCCCCTCCAGCTCACGCTGGCGGCGCTGCTCCTCGGGCTCGGTAAAGCTGCGGACCCCTTTCCGGGGCTCCTGACGCTTCGCCTTGCGCTTCTTGGATTCGGCTTTGCGTACCTGCTCCTCGGTGACCAGACCGGCCTTGAGGAGCTGAGACCTGAGATCTTCTGCCATCCCGCCGCTCCGGAACTGTCTGCAGGCTTGCGGCGTAGGTCCTCACTCCGCACGCAGGGCTTCGACTGGGTCCAGCGCTGCTGCTCGACGGGCTGGCAACACGCCCGCGGCAAGCCCGATGATGGCTGCCAGCGCCAGGGAGAGCGTAGTGTAGAACACCGAGAGCTCGATAGGCACGGCCGGCGCCGCCACTCGAACCACCGCGATCACCAGCGTCCCCACCAGCAGCCCGCCGACGCCCCCCAGCACGCTGAGCAGAGTCGCCTCCCCCAGAAACAGCAGCAGCACCTGCCGCCGTGGCGCGCCCAGTGCGCGTAGCAAGCCGACCTCGGCGGTGCGCTCACCCACGGCAATCGTCATGATGGTGGCAATGCCGATGGCTCCCACCAGCAGGGAGATGCCACCCAGGGCCCCGACCGCGGCGGTGAGCACCCCCAGTATGTCGCCCAGCACCTCCAGCATCTGCGCCTGGGTGGTGATGGTGAAGTCCTCGCGACCGTGACGCGCGAGCAGCAGCCGCCTTACCGAAGCCTCCACCGCGGCCACCGAGGCCTCCGGGCGGTACAGCAGGTCCACCTCAACCAGCCCATCCCGGTCGAACAACTCCAAAGCCACAGCCGCTGGCACGTAGATGGCTCCGTCGATGTCGAAGCCCAGGATGCGGCCGCGGCGGGCCATCACCCCCACCACCCGCACCCGTCGATCGCCAATGCGGAGCGTGCGACCGAGGGCCGACTCGCCCGGAAACAGGTCCTCGCGCAAATCCGCTCCCAAGACAGCAAACGGGCGCGGCGCCCGAGGGTCGTCGGCGGGCAAGAACCGCCCCTGAGCCAGTTCGAAGTTCCACACCTGGAGCGCTTCCGGCCCCACCCCTAGTACTTCGCTGCGACGACTGCGCGGACCCGCCTCGAGGCGGGCATTACCTTGAACCACCGGCACCACCGCAGTCACCGCCGGGACCCGACGCAGTGCCTCGGCATCGTCCAAGCTCAGCGGCCGGGTGCTGGCGAAAAGCGCGCCGGAGACGCCGAAAGTCCCCTGCTGTCCGGGATTCACCGCCATCAGGTTGGTGCCGAACTGGGTGAACTCCTGCAGCACGTAGCGCTGCACCCCGGTACCAAGCGCAGTGAGCAGGACCACCGCAGCGATACCGACCGCGATACCGAGCGCGGTCAGCAGGCTGCGCAGGCGACGGGCCAGCAGCGCGCCCAGCACCAAGCGCAGCCAATCGGTGCCAGTCATCGCCGGGCCAGGGCCTCCACCGGATCGAGCCGGGCGGCGCGGCGCGCCGGCAGCACCGCGAATAGCAGTGCCGTCACCACCGCCACGGTTACGGCCGCGGGCGCTGCCCACATTGGAGCGGCTAAGGGGAACTCCGGAAACACCCGACGGCCAATCCAGAGCCCGATCCAGGCCAGCAGCAGTCCCCCACCGGCTCCGGCAACGGCCAGCACGGCCGCCTCGGCTAGGAACACGTCGCGCACGGTGGGGGCGGGAGCGCCGATGGCCTTGAGCAGGCCGACCTCCGTGGTGCGCTGGGATACCGCCACCAGGATGACATTCATGATCAGGATGCCGGCTACCAGCAGGCTGATACCGGCGATGGCGCCCACTGCCAGGGTCAGGATCCGCAGGATGCGGTCGAAGGTGCCGAGCACCGACTCCTGAGTCACCACCGTGACGTCCTCCTCGCCGTCGTGGCGCTCTGTGAGGATGTCGATCACCGCGCGCTCGGCCCGATCGAGGTCCTCACGGCGGCGAGCTTCTACCAGGATGCGGGCCAGCGAAGGGGAGTCGAAGAGCTGCTGGGCCGAGGCCACCGGCATGATGACCGCGTCGTCCAGATCGGTGCCCAACGACTGCCCCGTGTTGGCCATGACACCGATGACTCGAAAGCGACGTTCCCCCACTCGCAGCCAGCTTCCCAGCGCCCGCTCGGACCCGAAAAGCTCATCACGCACGGTAGCCCCGATCACGGCCACCGCCGTGGCCCGGTCAGGCTCGGATGCTGGCAGAAAGCGGCCCTGGGCCAGGGCGACGTGGCGCATGTGCTCAAAGTCCTGGGTGGAGCCGATAACCGTGATCTCTCGACCGCGGCGGCCGTAGGTCACCTCGGCCCCGCCCAGCGCCAGGGGCGCAACCCGGCGCACGTAGCTGCTGCGCGTCAGCGCCAGGGCGTCATTCAAGGTCAGGTCCCTAGGTGTTTCCGCCAGCATGGGCGGCGCGCCGCCGCGGGTCTCGTTGCGGCCCGGAAACACGATGAGGAGCTCGGAGCCGAGAACCGCGAACCGCTCCACCACGTAAAGCCGCGCCCCCTCGCCGAGCGCGGTAAGCAGAATCACCGCCGCCACCCCCACTGCGGTGGCGACGATGATGAGCGCTGACCGCACCCGGTAGCGGCCGACGGCTCGGGCGGCAAACACCAGCAGATCGGCGGGCCTCATATCGGCGCCGGCGTCGCGGCCCGTTTGCTCTGGCGTCGATCGTCCTGTACCGCACCGTCCACCAAGCGCAGCCGTCGCGCGGCTCGGTCGCCCACCTCTGGATCGTGGGTCACCACCAGCAGTGTCACCCCACGGGCATTCAGCGCCTCGAGGGTGTCCAGCACCCCGGCGCCGGCCTGGCGGTCCAGATTGCCGGTGGGTTCGTCTGCGAGCAGCAGATCTGGCTCCATGATCATGGCCCGGGCAATGGCAACCCGCTGACGCTGACCGCCGGAAAGCTGCTCGGGACGGTGATCCGCGCGGTCGGCAAGGCCCAGGGCGCTCAGCGCCGCGTTGACCCGCGAATGGCGATGTGCCGGCGCAACGCCGCTCAGCACCATGGGTAGCTCCACGTTCTCGGCCGCCGTGAGGCGGGGGATCAGATGAAAAATCTGGAACACGAAGCCGATGCGCTCGCGTCGCAGGCGGGCCCGTTCCTCGTCGTCGAGGCCCGCCGCCTCCACCCCGTCCAGACGATAGCTGCCGGCGGTGGGCCGGTCGAGCAGCCCCACCACGTTCAACAGGGTGGACTTGCCGGATCCCGATGGCCCCATAATCGCCATGTACTCACCGCGTTCCACGCTCAGATCCACGTCACGCAGGGCGTGCACGTCCTGATCCCCCACCCAATGCACCCGGCTTACGCCGGTGAGCTCGATCAACCGAGCCCCGGTAGCAGGCGCTGGTGCCATCAGTAGCCCCGGCCGGCCTTCATAGCCGGGCCTCCTCGGCGCGCGCCGTGGCCCCCGCCGCGACACCCGGTCGGTCCACCGACACCACCACCCGATCGCCTGCGCTGAGGCCCTCCAACACCTCGGTCCAGCGCCAGTTGCCGAGGCCGGTAACGACGCTGCGCTCAACCAGCACACCCGCCCCCAGCACGAGCACCCGATTGCCCTCCAGCAGCGCCTCGGTCGGCACCCGCAGGGCCGATTCCCGGCGCTCCAGCACCACTTCGATGTCGGCGCTATAGCCCGGCAGCAGCACCTGCGCCAACGAGGGATCCTCGAGGGTTACCTCCACCTCCACGGTGCGAGCTTGTTTCTCCTGGTCCAACACGTAGGGCGCGATGCGCCGCACCCGGCCCTCGAAGACTTGGTCGCGGAAGGCGTCCAGGGTAACCCGCGCCGGCATGTCGACCCGCACGGCCGGCGCATCCACCTCGTCCATGGGGGCGCTGACCAGGACGCAGCTGTAGTCGATCAGATCCACCGCCGGCGGGGTGGGAATGCCGGGGGGAGAGGGCGTGACATACTCGCCGACTTCGCCGGTGAGCTCTGCGACGACGCCCGGAAACGGCGCCCGCAGGATGGTGCGATCGAGCTCCGCGGTGGCCACCTCCAAGCGAGCCCGAGCGACCTCGATTTGGGCGCGAGCCGCCCGGCATGCAGCCTGGCGCGCCCTGGCGGTGGTTTCCGCTGCATCCAGTTGCTCCTCCGAGATCAAGCGATCGGCGCGCAGCGGCCGCAGCCGATCGGCCTCGCGCCGAGCCTGGTCGGCGTTGATGCAGGTCTGCTCGGCGGTGCTTTCGGCGGCGAGCAGCTCGCTTCGAGCCAGATCCTGGCGCGCCCGCAGATCAGTGTTCCAGAGCTCCATCAGGATCTGACCCGCCCCTACCCGCTCACCCTTGCTGACGGTGAGACGGGCCACCTGGCCACCGCTCGGCGGCACCAGCCGCGCCCGCAAGCACGCCTTCACCGTCCCCGCGCGGCTGTTGGCGACGCTGGCCTCCACCGGCCCGGTGGTGACCTCGGCCACAGCCACCGGGATTGGCTCGGGGCGGGTTGCGTACCAGATCACACCGATCACGATGATCACCGCGATAGCCGCCAGTATCAGCTTCTTCACGACACCTCTCGGAGGGCTCACTGCCGGCGCCCGTTGCCTCCTCGGCAACAGGCGCTTAGCTTCCGCTACCCAGGCTGGGCAGGGGAAACTGGACCCATGACGCTGAGAATGACCGGGGTATATCGTCCCCACGATCGCTTGCAAGATCTCAGCGAGATATTGGAGGGCGAGGATAGCGTAGGAATCCCGGGAAGCATTGGAGGACAGGCTGGCGCTGGTGCGGGTTCTCGCACGCACCGGGGCCTGCGGCCGCTATGCTAACCTTGGCGTCCCTGCCGATGCCCTCCAACTCACGGTCATGACACGAAAAGCTCGCAAGCTGCTGGTTACCAGCGCCCTGCCCTATGCCAACGGCTCGATCCATTTGGGCCACTTGGTGGAGTACATCCAGACCGACATCTGGGTGCGCTACCAGAAGCTACGCGGGCACCACTGCATCTACGTTTGCGCCGATGACGCCCATGGCACGCCAATCATGCTCAAGGCGGAACAGGAAGGCGTCACCCCGGAGCAACTCATCGCCCGCTTCGGAGAGGAGCACCGACGCGATTTCGCCGCTTTCCTCATCGGCTTCGACAACTACTACACCACCCACTCCGAGGAGAACCGCTGCTACTCGGAGACCATCTACCGTCGCCTCCGAGACGCCGGACACATCAGCTCCCGCACCATCCGCCAGGCTTATGATCCGGTGAAGGAGATGTTCCTCCCCGACCGCTTCATCAAAGGCGAGTGCCCACGCTGCGGCTCGGCGGATCAGTATGGCGACAGCTGCGAGGTGTGTGGCGCTACCTACCAGCCCACCGACCTGAGAAACCCCCGCTCGGTGATCTCCGGCGCCGAACCGGTGGCGCGCGAGTCGTTGCACTACTTCTTCAAGCTCGCGGACTTCGAGCCCATGCTGCGGGAATGGGTCGCCAGCGGCCGTATCCAGTCGCAGATGGCCCACAAGCTGGAGGAGTGGTTCCAAGCCGGCTTGCAGGAATGGGACATCTCCCGGGACGCTCCCTACTGGGGCTTCCAGATACCCGATGCACCGGGCAAGTACTTCTACGTGTGGGTCGACGCCCCGGTCGGTTACATGGCGAGCTTTCGCAACTGGTGCGACCGCAGCGGCGTGGATTTCGACGCCTACTGGTATCCCGACAGCGCCGCCGAGGTGTATCACTTTATTGGCAAGGACATCGCCTACTTCCATACCCTGTTCTGGCCCGCGATGCTGGAGGGGGCGAACTTCCGCAAGCCCAGCGGCGTGTACTGTCACGGCTTTCTCACCGTCAACGGGCACAAGATGTCCAAGTCGCGGGGTACCTTCATCACCGCCCGCACCTACCTGGAGCACCTGGATCCGGAGTACCTGCGCTATTACTTCGCCGCCAAGCTCGGCAGCGGCATCGACGACATCGACCTCAATCTGGACGACTTTCGCCAGCGGGTGAATTCCGACCTGGTAGGTAAAGCGGTGAACATCGGCAGCCGCACGGCTGGCTTCGTGCACAAGCGCTTCGATGGCCGCCTGGGCGAGCGCATGGATCGCCCGGAGCTCTACCACCAGTTCCTCGAGGCGGGCGAGCGCATTGGTCACCACTACGAGAGCCGCGAGTACAGCCATGCGGTGCGGGAGATCATGGCGCTGGCCGACGTGGCCAATCACTACATCAACGAGCGCCAGCCCTGGGTGCTGGCCCGAAACGACGCCGACGATGCCGAGCTGGACGCCGTGTGCACCACGGCGCTGAACCTGTTTCGGGTGCTGGTCACCTACTTGGCGCCGGTGCTACCCCACAAGGCCGAGCTGGTGGCCAAATTTCTCAAGCTGCCAAGCCTCGAGTGGGCCGCTTTGGAGCAGCCGCTGCTGGGACATGCAGTGAACCCCTTCGAACCCCTGGCGCAACGGGTGGATGAGAAGGCGGTTGCGGCGATGGTCGAGGCGTCCCGGGACAATCTCCGCTTCGGCGCGGCCGCTGGCAGTGCGGGCGCCGCCCCCAAGCCGGCGGTGGCAGCGGGGGCCGAGGACGAAGACACCATCTCCATCGAGGATTTCGCCAAGGTAGACCTGCGGATCGCCCGGGTCATCGCGGCCGAGCAGGTGCCGGATGCCGACAAGCTACTGCGGCTCACTCTTGATCTGGGAGGCGAGCGCCGAACCGTCTTCGCCGGCATCAAAGCCGCCTACCACGCCGAGGATCTGGTAGGCCGGCTCACCGTGATGGTAGCCAATCTGGCGCCGCGCAAGATGCGCTTCGGCGTCTCCGAGGGCATGGTTCTGGCCGCGGGGCCCGGCGGCCGCGACATTTTTTTACTGAGCCCCGACAGCGGCGCCTCGCCAGGCATGAAGGTGAAGTAGACGGGCCCTTATCCAGTGCTCCGGAACCCTCAAATCACAGACCCTGATCGCCGACGCGGTGGTTGCTGCCAGCGGCACGCCAGGGGCGGGCAACGTTCTCTATCCGGAATTCCCCCAGACGACGGGGATCCAGAGAACCATCCCAATTCCATCAGCGCCGCCTTCGGCAAGTTCGCTCGATCAGGGCATCGGTTATTGACCTGGGTCTTTGCAGCGATGATGCGCTTTGCGAAATCGCTGCAGGTGCGTGCGCGAGAATTCGCAACCCGTTATGCTACGCGCCAGCTGGGGGGGTTGACCGGCTCGAGCGCCGCTGGGCTGACGCTTGGTGTGCTGTCCGACCAGAAGATGTACAGAGCGAGGACTTGGCACCGATGAGGCTGGTCATAGGAGCTCAAGAGCGTCGCCATCGAGCCTTCTGAACTCTCAGTGCAGCCGTCTGCGCACGTGCACCAGACAGAGGCGGGATCGCAACTATCGCTTTCTTGGTGCGTTCGGCGCAGGCTTCCAGCCGCGACCTGCTACCGTAATTTGGAGGGCTCCGCGTGAGTAATGGCAGTAATAGCGGCCAGGCCTACTGGAAGGCGAACCTTTCGGTTCTGACCCAGTGCCTGGTTGTCTGGTTCATCGTGTCCTTTGGCTTCGGAATCCTACTGGTGGACGTGCTCAACACGATCCAGATCGGCGGGTTCAAGCTCGGCTTCTGGTTTGCGCAGCAGGGCTCGATCTATGTGTTCCTACTCCTGATCTACTACTACGTCGTGCGCATGAACAGTATCGATCGCCGATTCGACGTACACGAAGAGTAAGGAGCTACATCGATGAGTCAGTATTGGCTTAACCTGATCGTTATCGGCATTAGCTTCGTGGTCTACTTCGGGATCGCGTTCTGGGCCCGTGCCGGTACCACCAGCGAGTTCTACATAGCCGGCAAGGGCATCCACCCAGTGCTCAACGGCATGGCCACTGGCGCCGACTGGATGTCGGCCGCATCATTCATCTCGATGGCCGGCCTGATCGCCTTTCTGGGTTATGGTGGGTCGGTCTATCTGATGGGCTGGACTGGCGGCTACGTGCTGCTCGCCATGCTGCTGGCCCCGTACCTGCGCAAGTTCGGCAAGTTCACCGTTCCCGAGTTCATCGGCGACCGTTACTACTCGCAGACCGCGCGTCTAGTAGCGGTGATATGCTTGATCTTCATCTCCTTCACCTACGTAGCCGGGCAGATGCGGGGCGTCGGTATCGTCTTCTCCCGCTACGTGGAGGTGGACATCCTCACCGGTCTCTTCATCGGCATGGGCATAGTGTTCGTGTACTCCGTGCTCGGCGGCATGAAAGGCATCACCTATACCCAGGTGGCTCAGTACGTGGTGCTGATCTTCGCCTACACGGTGCCGGCGGTGTTCATTGCCTTCACCCTGACCGGGAACCCCCTGCCGCAGCTCGCCTTCGGTAGCCAAGTCGGCGACACCTACATGCTGGACAGGCTCAACCAGGTGGTCACCGATCTGGGCTTCGCCGAGTACACCGCGGGTAACAAGAGCACCATCGACATGTTCGCGATCACGCTGGCGCTGATGGTGGGCACAGCCGGGCTTCCGCACGTGATCGTGCGTTTCTTCACCGTGCCGCGGGTACGTGATGCGCGCTCCTCGGCGGGCTGGGCCCTGGTGTTCATTGCTCTGCTCTACACCGTCGCCCCGGCGGTGGGCGCCATGTCGCGGCTGAATCTCACTACCACCATACAGACCGGTCCGGTGGGAGCGCCGGAAGCCAATCTAGCGTATGAAGAGCGTCCTGTATGGTTCAGGAAGTGGGAAGAGACCGGGCTGCTGGCCTTCGAGGACAAGAACAACGACGGCCGGATTCAGTACTACAACGCCGACAACGCCGATTTCGCGGCCATGGCGCAGCAGCAATACGGCTGGCAAGGCAACGAGCTCACCGTGGATCGCGACATCATGGTGCTGGCCAATCCCGAGATCGCTCAGCTGCCTGGTGTAGTGATCGCCCTGGTTGCGGCCGGTGCCGTCGCGGCGGCCCTGTCCACGGCGGCAGGCCTGTTGCTGGTGATCTCCTCGGCGATCTCCCACGACCTGATGAAGGGTATGTTCGCAAAAGGCATGTCGGAGCGTGCCGAGCTCTTGAGCGGGCGCATCGCAATCGCAGTGGCCATCGTCATCGCCGGCTACCTGGGCGCTAATCCTCCAGGCTTCGTGGCGGAGGTGGTAGCCTTCGCTTTCGGTCTGGCGGCGGCATCACTGTTCCCGGTGATCCTCATGGGTATCTTCAGCAAGAAGGTGAACCGCGAGGGTGCCATTGCCGGCATGTTGGTGGGCCTCATCTTCACCTTGGGCTACATCATCTACTTCAAAGGGATATTCATCACCGTCCCCGAAGGGCGCAACGTGGCGGATAACTGGCTGTTCGGCATCTCACCGGAAGGTATTGGAACGATCGGCATGTTGCTGAACTTCATCACCGCCTTCGTGGTGTCGAAAGTGACTTCCGCACCGCCAGAGCACATCCAGCACCTGGTGGAGGACATTCGTACTCCACGCGGCGCCAGCGGTGCTCAAGCCCACTAACAACAACAGCAACGACCTCGGCCCGGGCCCCTGTGGACCGGGCCCCTCGAAGCCCCGCATCATGCGGGGCTTCTGTTCACCGCCGTACGCTTTCTGGGCGAGCGCAGAGCCATGTGTCTGCGGTCAATGCCAATCTTCTTACCCCTAGGTAGCTCTCATGGCACAAGCGCCCGAGCCACGCCAGGCTTTCCATCAATTCCTTCAAGCTCACCATCCCTTCGACCAGCTTAGCGAGCAGATCCTGAGCGCCGTGGTCGAGCGTCTGGAGTCCCGTTCTGCCAATGCCGGTAGCAAGATTCTCGAGCCCGGGCAGCGCAACGATGCCCTGTGGGTGATCCGCAGCGGAGCCGCCGAGGTGCACGACCACACCGGCTCGCTCCTCGCCAGGCTCGGGGAGGGCGACAGCTTCGGCACCCGTTCCCTGTCCCGCGACGGTGAGGTTCACGCCACGGTCAGCGCCATCGAGGACAGCACGCTGCTATGCCTTGCCGCCGACGACTTCAACGCCTTGAGCCGGCAGCACGCGCAGTTTCGACTTTTTTTTGGGGCCGACAGCCCCAAGCGTCTGCGCGGCGCGCTGCAGATACAAGAGCAGGGAGAAAGCGCGGGATTCAGCCTGATGACAACGCCGGTACTTGAAATGCTGACTGGAGGCCCGATCACCGTCGACGCCAGCGCCAGCATTCTCGATGCCGCCCGCAAGATGACCGATCACCGGGTGTCATCCTTGCTGGTGGTGGAGAACGACTCGTTGGTGGGCATCGTCACCGACCGGGATCTGCGCAGCCGCGTAATCGCCTCGGGGCTGTCGTACGAGAACTCGGTGCGGGAAGTGATGACCGCCTCACCCCACACCATCAGCCCCAGCGACTACACCCATGACGCCCTGATCGAGATGGCCCGCAACGGCTTCCATCACTTACCGGTGATGGACGGCAATCGCATCGTGGGCATGATCACCTCCACCGACATCCTGCACCGACGCTCGGCGTCGCCGCTGTACGTGATCAGCGAGATCTACCGCTGTGAGGAGGTCGAATGCCTGACCGCCGCCACCAAACGCTTGCCGCAGCTGTTGGTCGGGCTGGTGGACGCCAATGCCTCGGCCCACAGTATCGGCCACATCGTGACTTCGGTGGGCGAGGCGGTCACCAATCGGTTACTGATGCTGGCGGAGAAAACTTTCGGGCCCGCCCCCGTCGAGTTTGCCTGGGTGGCGGGCGGATCCCAGGCTCGCAACGAGCAGACCGCCCTGTCCGACCAGGACAACTGCCTGCTGCTTTCCGACGACTACGACGAGCGCCGCCACGGGGAATACTTCGAGGCGCTGGCGCGCTTCGTCTGCGACGGGCTCAACGCCTGCGGATACATCTACTGTCCGGGCGAGGTTATGGCGATGACGCCGAAATGGCGCCAACCGCTGAAGGTCTGGAAGCGCTACTTCGAGAACTGGATCGACCAGCCCAAACCGGATGCCCTGCTCAACGCCACCGTGTTCTTCGACCTGCGGCGGATTCAGGGTGACGCCCAGCTATTCCAGGAACTGCAGACCCACTTCCTGGAACGGGCCCAAGCAAATCGAATCTTCCAAGCTTATCTGGCCGCGAATGCGTTGCAGTTCCAGCCACCGCTTGGGTTCTTTCGCAATTTCGTGCTGATCAAGGGCGGCGAGCACGACCACACCCTGGACCTCAAGCACCGGGGGGTGGTTCCGATCATCGATCTGGCTCGCGTGTACGCACTTGCCTGCGGAGTAGCCGACGTCAACACCCGTGACCGACTCGCCAAAGCCAGAGGCGAAGGCGGCCTCAGCGCCGTAGGTGGCGCCGATTTAGGCGACGCCCTGGAGTTCATCAGCGAAATCCGGCTACGCCACCAGGCCACTCAAGCCAAGGCCGGCCGTAAGCCGGACAACTTTGTATCGCCCGCCGACCTGTCTCAGTTCGAGCGCAACCATCTGAAGGACGCCTTCGCCGTCGTACGCACCATGCAGTCGTCGCTGTCCCAGCGTTTCCAGACCGCGCGCTTCGGTTGAGCGCCATCCAGCCCGAACAGTTCACCAGGACAGCCCATGGCTCGATCTTGGGTGAGTGATCTGCAACAAAGCTGGCGTCAACCGAACGCAAAGTTCGGTGGTACCCAGTGGACGCCGCCATAGGCTTACTCTGGCCTGGTTCTGGCCCTGGTTCTGGCCCTGGTGAATTGTTCGGGCTGACCTTACAGCCAAGCGCCGCGAATAGAAGGCGCAATCAGAGGAGTGGGAGGAGGAGTCGATGGGCGGACGCCTGAACCTGCTGTTCATGGGGGTCATTGCGCTGGGCATCGCACTGCTCGCCGGTGGCGCGATCGTCGCTGTGCAGAACGCCGGTCCAGCCGCAGCCACCGTACGTGGCCCGGTCTATGGCTACGCCTTCGTCGCCGCACTGGCGCTGATTGCCGCGCTGGTCGTGGTATGGGCGGTGGTACAACGTCGCGCGCTACGGGCTGCCGGTGCATTGGCGCGCGACCTCAAGACACTCCTGCAAGCCAAGCAGATCGACCGCCCCCTGCGGGTACCGTCGGGGCACCTGCTGGGAGAGCTACCACAAACCGTCGAGCAGCTGGTAGACGACTTACGTGGCGCCCGCCGCGACGTGATCAAGGCGGTGGCCACCGCAACTGCGCGCATGGAGAGCGAGAAAGGCTGGCTGGAGATGATCCTGCTGGAGCTGGTGCGCGAAGGCGTGATCGTCTGCAGCGCACAACACCGGATCCTGCTTTACAACCACCCGGCAGCCCGGCAGTTTCGCAGCAGTCATGCGCTCGGTCTTGGCCGTAGCCTGTTCGACGTGATGGCACCTGCTCCCATCGAGCACGCCCTGGAACGGCTGCAGTGGCGACACCAACGGGGGCAGAGCAACCTGAACCTGCGACTGGTTTGCGCAACTGTGGATGGGCTCACCATGTTCCAAGCGCGCATGGCGCTGATCCTGGACCCGGCCGGTGATTTCAATGGCTTTGTATTGACGCTCGAGGACATCAGCGCCGAGTTGGAGGAGCTACAGCGTTTCGAGGTGGTGCGGCGCAGCGTCACCCGAGACCTGCGCGGCCCGCTCGGCAGTCTGCGGGCCGCGGCAGAGAATCTGGTCAGCTTCCCAGACATGGAGGAACGCCATCGGCAGGCCTTCAATCAGGTCATCCTCAACGACTCCGAGGCCCTGTGCGAGCGGCTGGAGCAGATCTCGGCCTCCTATACCGGCCACCGCGAAGGCCAATGGCCGATGAGCGATATCCACTCGCCGGACCTGTTCAACTGCGTAGCCGGGCACCTGCAGCGATCTGCGGGCCCGACCGTCGCAGTTGCCGACGATAACCAGTGGCTGCGGGGCGACAGCCACAGCCTGATGCTGATCCTTGAGTACCTCATCGATCGGGCGGCAACGACGGCTGGCGTGGATGAGGTGGAGCTGCGAGCCGAGACCCAGGGCCAGCGAGTGTTCGTCGATATCTGTTGGGCCGGTTCAGTGCCTGCCGCCAACGACCTCAAGCTCTGGCTGGCCGAGTCGATTCCGGGACTCAAAGGTGGCGCCGTGGGCGAGGTGCTCGAATACCACGGCAGCGAGCCGTGGGTGCAGGCGCTTAGCAACGGTAAGGTTGTGCTGCGCATTCCCCTGCAGCGCCCCGCGCGCCCCGAAGAAGAGGAACCTGGCGGCAAGCTGCCGCCGCGACCGGAGTTCTACGACTTCGATCTGTTCCGTGGCCAGGCAGTCAGCGACGAGCTCGCAGGTCGGCCGGTGCGGGAGCTGACCTATGTCGTCTTCGATACCGAAACCACAGGCCTGAAGCCCACTCACGGCGATGAGATCATTTCCATTGCCGCGGTCCGCGTCACCCAGGGTCGGTTACTGACTGGTGAAACCTTCGAGAGCCTGGTGAACCCCGCTCGGCCCATCCCTGATGACTCGATCCGTTTTCACGGCATCACCGACGAGCAGGTCCGCGACCAACCAGCAATCGGCGAGGTCCTGCCACGCTTTCACACTTTCGCGGGAGACGCCGTCCTGGTTGCCCATAACGCTGCCTTCGACATGAAGTTCCTGCGGCTGAAAGAAGCCGAATGCGGCGTGCGCTTCGACAACCCGGTGGTGGATACCATGTTGATGTCCCTCCTAATCGAAGGCATCGACGAAGACCACAGCCTCGATGCGATCTGCGAGCGGATGGATATCACCGTCGGCGGCCGCCACAGCGCACTCGGCGACGCCATTGCCACCGGCGAGGTGCTGAGTCATTTCCTCGATCGCCTGGAAGCGATCGGCGTCCGCACCTTCGCCGACCTCATGCGAGCCACCAACATGGAAGCGGAGTTGCGCTTCCGCGCGGCGCGCTTCGAGCAGGCCTGAATGCTTCAGCGCCTAGAATGGCGCCGTGATCAACGAGTACCCGCTGTCGCAGGTCTCAACCTTCGCAATGCGGTGAAAATCTTTTCGCAAGGTGGAAAGCTTCTGGCACAGGTTCTACTTTTACTGCACCTCCTGCGCGAGGGCAGGAGGATCGAGGGGGAGGCACGAGCTAGCGGACGGCTGTGCACCGGCCGACTCGCGGCGTATCTCGCGAGCCCCGGTGACGGCGCCCGCTGGCTCCCACCAGCGGAGGTAGTTACCCGATGAAAGCTTGGCAGTTCAACTTGAGAGCAGTGTTCGCTGGCAGCGCAATTCTGCTGGGTGTGGGCACTGCAGTCGCGGCGACAACGCCAGACGCCCACGGATACGGCTACGGTGAGGGAGGTGGCGCCAACTACCAGGTCGACCCCAGCTGGCCTAAAACCCTACCGTACAACTGGCTCGTCGGGCAGGTCGGTGGAATTGCGGTGGATCGTCGCGACAACATCTGGATCCTGCAACGCGCCCGAACCCTCACCAACGATGAGGCCTGGGCCACCGAGGCCATCGCTTATCGGTGCGAGGATGGCACCCTCTTCGATGCTCCTGGGATGTGTTCCGACGGGTCGGAGGCGGTTCCCATCGATGGCAACGGCCATCCGCGCCCGGAGGGCCAGGTATCGTCCTGCTGCGTTCCCGCGCCGGCGGTCATGCAGTTTGACCGTCACGGCAACTTGTTGCGGGCCTGGGGTGGTCCAGCCGACCCAGGATTCATCGGGCCACATGCAGCGGGTGAGCCCGGTTGCGATCCTAGCGCAGGATGCCAATGGCCAGCCGGTGAGCACGGCATCTACGTAGATCACAACGACTACGTTTATCTGGCTGGCAATGGCACCGGCAACGGAACCTGTGGTGGCGAAGCATGCCCTTGGGCTGGAACCCACGGGGCCGACTCAATGGTGCTCAAGTTCTCCAGCGACGGAACTTTTCTCTACCAGATCGGTGATCCGGGCGTTGCCGGGGCAGACAGCAATGATACCGAGGGCGCCGCGAACGGCACCCCGCAACCGTTCCGTCCGGCAGACATGGAAGTGGACCCGGAAACCAATCAGCTCTACATCGCCGACGGCTACGGCAATCACCGAGTGCTGGTGGTCGACGCCGAAACCGGTATGTACATCAAGCACTGGGGTGGCTATGGCCAGAATCCGGTAACTGACGTGGACCCCGATGCCCCCTCGAACCCAATCGGCGCCGACCCCAACTTCAAGAATCCGGTGCACTGCGTTCGGATCGTGGGAGATCTAATTTACGTATGCGATCGGGTCAACAACCGCATTCAGGTGTTCAACAAGCACCGCGTCGGAGAGGAGTGTGCAAACCCGGACATGAGAAGTGGCAAGTGCGGGTTCGTCAAGGAAGAGTTCATCGCGATTGAGACCCTGGGCAACGGCAGCACCTGGGACTTGGACACGTCCCCCGATCGCTGGCAGAGCTGCCTGTTCAATCCCGATGGCACCAATCAGAAAGTATGGGTGTTAGCGCGCCAGTCGCTCCAGGTCGTCGACACTTTCGGGGAGGGTGGCCGTAGTGCGGGCCAGTTCCACTGGGTGCACAACTTGGCGACGGATTCTCAAGGCAACATCTACACGGCCGAGGTTGACACCGGCAAGCGCGCCCAGAAATTTTTGAGCCGCGGGCGTTCGCACTGCTTCTCTAGCCACGGAGGTTGGTAGCAGAAGAGCGCGCCGACCACCAAGAACAAGCGTAGCGGCGGCGCGGTCCAGGCCTAGCTCTCCGGCGACTTACGGGAACTTGGGCCAACTGTAAGTGCCATCGTGCCCCCGGGGCTTTCCCCGGGGGCGCACTTTCCATCAGCCGATGGCGTTGGCCCGATATGGATCTGGTTTGCTGCCACTTTCGACGGCTGCTCGTGCGCGGCATGCTCTGGACGACCGATAGCGGTCGATCTGCTGCTTTCAACGCATGCGCGGGCTGAGCGCTCTCCTATGGGCGCTTCGGCCGGTCCGGCGTAGCAGACAGTGTCAAACCGAATGCCATCTACTGGTTCGTATTCTGCTGCCGCTGACACTGCTGGTAGTGCTGGTCCTACCCAGCCCTGGTGTCCGCGCACATGACATTCCTGACGAGCTCGTTCTCCACGGCTTCCTGAAGCCGGAGGGTAACCGGCTGCACTTCATCGTGCGGGTGCCGCTGGCGATGCTGCTAAACCTAAACCTTCCAAAGCGCGGGCCAGGCTTCCTGGATCTCGACCGCGTGAGCGACAGCTTCGACCGGGCGGCGGCGGCCACCGCCAGTGAGATCCTGATATACGAGAATGGCGAGCGCCTTGAGTACCCCGAGTTTCGGGCCCGCATCTCCCAGCCCTCCGATCGATCGTTCGAAAGCTTCGAAGCAGCCGCCGCCAATATTGCTGGCCCGCCCCTCGTGCCCGAGATCGGCGTGTTCTGGAATCAGGGCTACCTCGACCTGCACTATGAGTACCCCATCCGGTCGGCAGAGTCCGATTTCTCCATCGATTTTCAGGTCGCCCCGGGCCTCAGAAACCGGCTCAAGCTCATACTGGGTTTCCTACCGCCCGGCGCTGAGCAGCGCACTTACCATCTCCATTTCGATTCAGGTCGAGTACTGCTGGATCCGAGCTGGCACCAAGCTGCGTGGTCCTTCGTCAAGATGGGCACTGAGCACATCCTCGACGGTGTCGATCACCTGCTGTTCCTGCTATGTCTTGTGGTGCCCTTTCGATTCCGAGACGTGCGCAGACTAATTGTCGTCATCACCGCGTTCACGGTTGCCCATTCCGTCACCTTGATTTCCGCCGCGCTGGGTTACGTTCCTGATGCCATTTGGTTTCCCCCACTGGTGGAAGTTCTGATTGCCGCCTCGATACTGTACATGGCGATTGAGAATGTAGTGGCCGCCGATCTCCGCCACCGTTGGGCAGTCGCGGCCGTGTTCGGGCTGGTGCATGGCTTCGGGTTTTCCTTCGTTCTTCAACAGGACCTTCAGCTCGCGGGCTCTCACCTGCTCACGTCGCTGCTGTCATTCAATGTGGGGGTAGAAATTGGCCAGCTCCTCTTCCTGCTGGTCGCTTTGCCGGTGCTGGGCTGGCTGTTTTCCTCATCACGGTCCGAGCGCGCCGCCACCATCGTAATCTCCGTGCTGGTGGGGCACACAGCCTGGCATTGGATGCTGGAACGCTACGACAGCGTGCCGTGGTAAGCCACCCCGAAAATTGGAGTAGAGCCGCGCTTCCGCGCGGCGCGCTTCGAGCAGGCCTGAATGCTCGGCAAAGCTCCTCTTTCGTCTTTTGTCAGGCGACGAACTCGAGCGAAGGGTGCTGCCGCAATAGGCGCGGAATACGCTGCGCTATTCCGCCCTACGTGGTGGGCTTGGCATCCGCATCCGGGTAGGGTGGACCCGGCCGGCAGGCCGTAATCCACCGCTCCAAGCTTTCTCGAAGCCGCTGACGCCTTGGAACTGGGCACGGCGGAATACCACTCGCCAT
>CAZLYT010000371.1:0-2040 GCA_964563515.1 uncultured Candidatus Competibacteraceae bacterium
TCTTCAGCAGCCTCTTGATGATCAGTCGATTCCGCGGCACTTCACCCCGCCGCGCCGCCGCCCTGGCACCAGACCAGCAGTCGCCTAATCCGCCGGTTGCCGAAGGCCCATCGCGCGGTACCAGAACTGTTTCAGATCGGAAAGGACAACACGATGAAATCCTGGACTGCTTTGCTGCTGAGCCTGGGCCTGGTTGGGACGGCTCAGAGCGCCGAGTTCGAAATCGGCACGCTTACCATCGATCATCCGTGGTCGAGATCGACACCCCCCGTCGCCCAAACCGGGGCTGCCTACTTCACCGTGCACAACGGGGGGGACGAAGGTGACCGCCTGCTCTCCGCCGAGGCGGATGTGGTCGACCTGGTGCAGCTGCACACCCATCGCATGGAGGAGGGGATAATGCGGATGCGGCAAGGGGAGGTCGTGGAGCTGCCCCCGGGGGAGCACACGGTGTTCCAGCCCGGCGGACTGCACGTGATGCTGATCGGGCTAACCGCGCCCCTGGCTGAGGGCGGCTCTTTCCCGCTGACCTTGAATTTCGAGCACGCCGGTAGCGTGACCGTGGAGGTCGAGATCCAGCATCCCTCCGCCAACGCTCCCGTCGGCAGCAGCGCCATGAAGCACGAAGGCGGCGCAACCCACTAGACATGATGTTGTGTGGGGGTCGCGGGTGAGCGTGCAGCCGCAGGGTCATCCAGTACCGTTCTGGGCGAGGCTGGCGCTTGGTGCGACCCAATGCGACATGTGCGCTAGCCCCTCCCGGACCCTTTTCCGGCCTGTGCGGCGGCTGCGGCCGCCGCACAGGCCATGGGCTCTGCACATCCCATCGGAGACTCAGGCGATGCTGAGATTCAACAAGCTGCTGCTGGTGGCCGTGTTTGCGCTCGCGCTGGCCGCCGGCGCCTACTTCGGCTGGCTGCTCTACCGGGCACAGCAAAGCCCCGAGCCGCTGGACATCGGCGGGGCCTACTTTCCCGCCAGCTCCCCGCTGAAGCCATTCACCCTGGTGGACCACGATGGCGAGCCCTTTGGTCCGGAGCGCTTCAAGGGGCAGTGGGACGTCATCTACTTCGGCTACACCTTCTGTCCCGACGCATGCCCCATGACTCTGTCCTACCTGGCAAAGGCCAAGCAGCTCATCGACGCCCAGGGTGGTGACGATCAAGTGAATTATTGGCTGGTCTCAGTGGACCCCCAGCGGGATACGCCGGAGCGGCTGAAGGAGTACATCCGTCACTTCGACCCGACCTTCAAGGCGGCCACCGGCGAGCGGGAGCAGCTCGACGAGGTGAGCGGTGAGATGTACGTGATCTACCGCATCAACGAGCCCGAGCCCGGCGAGAGCTACTATCTGGTGGACCATTCCTCGTCGCTGGTGGTGATCAGCCCCAACGCCGAGGTGCAGGCGCTGCTCACCGCACCTCAGACCCCGGAAAGCATCGTCGCCGACCTGGCCAAGATCCGGGCACGCTATGAAGCCGATCGTGGTTAATGACCGCGGTCATCGCCCAACGCGGCGCTGGGACGGTGCATGACGGCTTGACGGCCCAATCCACACTCAGGTCGGGCATCTCTCCGTAGTAGCGCCACGCCCCCAAACCAGGTCCAAAACCGGCGCGCTCGCGCGCGCCCTCGCAACTGACATTGCTCTTACAACTGGAACGCGTTTAGCTACGCGACAGCGCGCAGCCGGAAGCTGGACGGTAGCTCCTACAGCCGTAATGTGCCCGGCCGCTGCGGCCACACCGCGATGACCACCTCACCCAAGGCATTCGAGCAGGCACCGTAGTCGGATCAGCGCAGCGTAATCCGCCGTCCAAGGGAGCCCGGAGCCAGTGCATTACGGCCGGACGGCTTGATACACCTAACATCCGACGAACTCGCGGCCTCGACGGCTACGCCTCGATGACCACCTCGCCCAAGGGGTTGGAGCAGCAGGCCAGGATATAGCCTTCCTCGATCTCCTCGTCGGTGATGCCGCCGTTGTGCACCATGTGCACCTCGCCGGAAACCTTGCGCACCTTGCAGCTACCGCAGACA
>CAZLYT010000372.1:0-2782 GCA_964563515.1 uncultured Candidatus Competibacteraceae bacterium
GGCAACGATTGAAGGGATGGGACGCTTTGGGCTGCAGACCTTTGGCTATCTATCGTTGGCGATGCTGGCGGGTTTTCTCCTACGTCGCACCGGCGTGGCGACGGCATGTTTCGTCCTTTACATCCTGGTCATTGAAGCGATCGTAGAGGTGCTGCTCAGGCTCTGGATGCAAGGGACCGAGCAATATTTGCCGGTCAAGGTGTTATCCGGCATTGTCGAGAGCCCGTTTAACGTGCTTTCCGGGGAGCCCTCCATGCTCCCGTGGGTCGCCCTGGTCCTCGCCGGTGGCTATTGCATCGCGTTTCACCTCTTGAGTTACATCATCGTGGTGCGCTCCGACCTCTAGACTGACTTTGCTACCCCCAGCCGACTCCCGCTCGACTTGAGTCATGGTTTCGAAATTCCCATACCTCCGACACATACCCCCCTATGGTTGACAGCGGCCGCGGCCGCATGTATAAGGGGCACCAGTCTGAGTCCAGACGACCGGGGGCTTCTCGTACTGACGTTTGCTTTCAGGAGTGAGGGGTGGTCATGAAATTCGGCCTGATGTTCCAACTGCAGACGCCCAAACCGCTCGACGCCGACCAGTGGGAGGCGCATGACGAGCTCAACATCTGCCACGAGGCGCTGGAACAGATTGAGTTCGCCGATCAGCTCGGGTACGACTACGTCTTCATTACCGAGCATCATTTCCTCGAAGAGTACTGCCATTCCTCTGCCCCGGAGGTGTTCTTGGCAGCGGCGGCGGCCCGCACCCAAAACATTCGCCTGGGTCACGGCATCGTGCAGATGCCGCCGAAGCAGAACCATCCGGCGCGGGTAGCCGAGCGCATTGCCGCCCTCGATCTCGTGTCGCGCGGCCGGGTCGAGTTCGGCACGGGGGAAGGCGCGACGAGCACCGAAATCGGCGGCTTCCTGACGAACCAACAGGAGAAAAAACAGGCGTGGGAAGAAGCGACGCGCGAATGCCTGCGCATGATGACCAGCGTCCCCTACCCCGGCTATGAGGGGAAATACTTCAGCATGCCCGAGCGGAACATCATTCCCAAGCCGTTGCAGAAGCCGCACCCGCCGGTATGGGTGGCGTCGTCGCGTACGGAAACCGTCATGCTCGCAGCGCGTTTCGGGATCGGGGCGCTGGGCGTCGGCTTCGAGACGCCGGAGGACACGGAGGAGCGGGTGACCCGCTACTGGGAACTCATCCGCTCCTGTCGCCACCCCATCGGCGCTGCGATCAATCCCGGGCTGATCGCCGGCGGCAACATGTTCTGCGCCAAGACCGATGCGGAAGCTGTGCAGAAGGGTCTCTCTGGCGCGCAGTACTTCGGTTTTGTGTTCGGGTGGATGCACGGCCATGCCACCTACGGCCGGGACAACGTCTACCGAGAATTTAGAAAGCGCGCCGATGCCGAGGATACCGCGCAGGCGCGTGAAGCGGCCACGGCCTTGGAACCTGAGGACGAGAGCGCTCGGGTGCTGTACCGCATGAGCCGGCGTGGCATGTTCATGGGCTCGCCCCAATTCATCCGCGAGAATGTCCGCCAATATGAAGCCGCGCACCTGGATATCTTGAATCTGTTTTCGCAATGCGGTGACCGCCAGCACGAGGATATCATGGAGTCCTTGGAGCTGTTCGCCAAAGAGGTCATGCCCGAGTTTAAGGAGCGCCACCATCTGCAACAGAAGTGGCGGGAACAGCAACTGGATGGCGTGAAGCTTCCGGTTCACAGCTCGATTTAAGCATCCAGACCGCAGGCGGAGGACACCAAATGGCCAACCTTACCGAGATCATCGAGCCCGTCGTCAAAACCACCCTGCTGGAGGCCGAACAGGCGCTCGACACTGGCAACTACCTGGAGACCGTGCGTAAGTGCATCGAGGCGTATCGCCGTATTGCGGCACAGCATCCGGCGATCGTTCGCAAGCCGCAAAACCCGTTCGCAGAGCTGCCACAGGCCCGGTCGGTACGCGAGGGGCGGGGGAATGCGCTGCGGCCGTGGCCAGAGATGCTCGGCGTTGGGATCAGCTTCGATGAGCACGACACGCCGCATTTCACCTTCGAGAAAGACACGTTCAGCCTGAGCGAAGCGGTGTCCTATTTCGAGTACACGCTCGACGCCGCCATCCGTGCCCAGCGTGACTAACGGCCGCAGGCAGAGATCAAGGTCCATATGCTCAGGTACATGACCTCTTTTGACGTGTAGTGGTTCAGCGATAAGAGGAGAGGCCTATGAAACGCAGCACGGAGCGCATTCTCACGACACATGCGGGGAGTTTAGCACGCCCGACGGACCTGCGGGAGATGGTACGCGCCAAGGACGCCGGCCAACCCTATGATCACGAGGCATTTGCCGCAAGGGTCCGCACCGCCGTTGTCGAGGTCGTGCGGCAGCAAATCGACTGTGGCATCGACGTGGTGAGTGACGGTGAGGAGGGAAAACCGGGATTTGCCAACTACGTCAAAGACCGTCTGACCGGCATCGTCGCCCGCGACGGCCTGCCGCCGCGTATTTCGAGTGACCAAGCGGACTTTCCGGACTTCCAACCGCCCGAAGGCGGCACCCTGAACTTCCGGCGCATGGTATGCGTCGGACCGATCGCGTGGCAGGACAAAGCCGCGGTGCAGACCGACATCGACAACTTTAAGGCGGCTCTCCAGGTGGTCGAACCCACCGAGGCGTTTCTCCCCGCGGTCTCGCCGGGCACCCTGGCCCAAAACGTCATCAACGAGTATTACAAGGACGAAGAAGCCTTCTTATTCGCCGCCGCCGAAGTCATG
>CAZLYT010000373.1:0-1936 GCA_964563515.1 uncultured Candidatus Competibacteraceae bacterium
CTCCGCTGCCAGCGACATCAAGGCCCGCACCATGCGGGTGCGCTCGATCTCCTGTCCCACCATCGATAGGTCCAACTCCGGCTCTATCAAGGGCTCCAGCGGCACGGCCGGGGTGATTTCGACCCCTCGGCCGCTGCCACCGGCGACCAGTCCGTCGTTTAGAGCCGGTGCTGGCGCAGGCCCTTGTTGACGCCGGCGGACCTCCCCTTGGGGACCTGGCTCGGCAGGCTTCGGCGTGGGCGCGACGCTCGGCTGTTGGGGCGCCGCGCTACTCGCCTGGGCGGGAGCTTCTGGCGCCGGGGTCCGGCGTAGCGGTGGCAGGGCTTGGGTAACAACGGGTTCGCGGCGGGCAATGGTCCAATTGATGAGACTTTCCAAGTGCTCCACGACGGGCGTACCCATTTGCTTAATCCAGCCGCGCCCGGTCTCGGTTGCCACCAATGTCGCCACCGCCAAGCTCAACAGCAGTAGCACCAGGCTCAGAGGCGAAAACAGTCGAAGAGTCGGCCGCGGGCCGTCGGTCTCGCCGACTCGATCCCGGCCCCGGGGGCCCTGGTCGGAGAGGGCCGCCCGAAGATCCACGTAGCGCTGTTCAGCCGGCGAAGTGACCACAACCGGAAATGGAACCACCGCTTGCTCTGGGTCAGGGTACGACTCGCTGCCAGCTGCAGACGACGCCCGCCCCGCGCCGGGGTACAGATCCGGCAGCGTGCTTTCTGTGGGTGTGCCAGGCTCGGCTCCCGCCGCCCGCCAGAGCTCGGCGGCGACCTCGTCGATCAGGTCGGCCTCCACCCGGGCCTCATTGCCCAGGTAGGCTACGAACAGTGCCTTGCCAGCCACCATGTTCACCAGCCGCGGCACCCCGCCAGCGACCTGGGCCAGCGCCTGCAGCGCCTGTGCCGTAAACAGGCCCGGCCCACGATACCCGGCGACCCGCAGCCGATGGGCGACATAGGAGCGGACCTGGTCGGCGTCCATCGGCGGCACGACCAGCTCCAGGCCCAAATGCTCGACGCCCAGGCGTTCCAGCAGCCTTCCGCGATGCCCCTCCTCCACCGCCAGTACTATCGCCAGCGCCTGACGGTGTTCGAATTGCAGCTGGGTCAGGCGGGGCAGCAGCCGAATCACGCTATCTGGCAAGCTGTGAGCTTCATCCACCACCAGCACCGGATGGCGTCCCTGCGAGAACGCTCGGCGAGCGCTGGCTTCGATGACCTGGCCTGGATTGGGCGCGGGGCCCTCAGCCAAATCGCCCCCGAGCTGCCCCGATACTGATGCGAGAAAGTCTGGATACTCAAGATTTGAGCTCCAGATGAGCGCCGCTGGCACCTGGGGGTTTAGGGCGTGCACCACCTGCCTCAGCAGCATCGTCTTGCCACTGCCGGATGAGCCACTGAGGAGGCAGATGCCGTCGGGCTCGCCCAACGCCGCCAACATGCTCGCGGCCATGAGCCGATAGTCCGGTCCCGCGAAGAAGAACTTCTGGTCCGGCGTGACTCGAAAGGGTTCGCAATCCAGGCCGAAGTGATCGGTATAGACCGACTCGCGGAGCGCTGGCGCGGGCTTCATGGCATTGTGGCCGGCCTGGTTTGGCGGGGATTGAGCTTCCGCCACTCCCAGGGACGCTGTTGGGCGCCGGGGACGGACCAGATTCCCAGGCGCTGGTTGCGGGCGTTCTGTCGCGCAGCGCGATACGCCTGGTCGGTGACGTACTGGGTACGGACGCTGGCAAAGCCCTCACGCACCAGACGCAGCCCTGCGTCGTCGACGCCGGGCAGGCTCACCCGCGCCAGTACTCGATCGTAGACGTCCAGTCCCTGCACCCCGAGATTGATGGTGTCATTGCCAAGGAGCTCGCGGAGCCGCCTGCCGGCGGCATCGCCCCAGGGCTGCTGCCCACTTTCTGGGGCATCGATTCCCCATAGCCGCACCCGCA
>CAZLYT010000374.1:0-11809 GCA_964563515.1 uncultured Candidatus Competibacteraceae bacterium
GAAGTCATCGGCAACATCGTAGCCTCGAGCGTGCCAGACCGGCCGCAGGCGCTCGGCCACCGTTTGTTTCGCGGGTCGATCAGTATGGAAGGTCGATTACGACCCATTTCGGACATTCGAATAGAGGTAAGAGCGCGGCCGGTCCCTTATTCTCTTTGGCGCTCTTATCTCGGTGTGGACCAGGAAACAATCCGGCCTGTCGCATGCTCGGCCAACATCGATAACAGCTCGAAGACTTGGTCGCTCGCCAGTTCGACGAAGCGTTCGGCGACTTCAAAGGCTCCGGGAACCTTGCCATACGCACCTTGGTGGCGACCTCCCAGGCCGAGGCCGTGCAGACAAGGACTTGATTTCGCTCGTCGCCGATTATGGAGTGAGCTTCGGCTGAGAGCCTGCGATCGCCATCCAGCCACCACAATAGGGCGTGGCTATCGAGCAGGACTCTAGAGGACACGACTTATTCCCAAGCGGCCAACTCCCCTCCTGGGAGCGGTTCGAAGAACCTTTCGTCGACGCGCGCCCGCCCTTTCAGCGCGCCAAATTGGCGCCCCCGCTTGATGAGCTCGATCGCGATCAGGCGCGCGACCGGCTTGCCGGCGTGGGCGATTACGATCTCGTCGCCCCTGGCAGCCTGCTCAATCAACTTCGACAGCTTGGTCTTGGCCTCGTGGATGTTGACTTGGATCACTCGAGGAGCCTAGCTAAGCGTTATTAGCTAAGGATATCCCACGACCTGCCCCAGTCCATGGTGTTCTGGGCGACGGGCATGCAAGGCCCGAGATGCTCAATCGGGTTCTCTCGACGGCCTGCTGAACTGGGCGAAGCAAACAGTCGGCGTGAAAATATTCGAGACCTAAGTCGAACAACATCCCCTTGGCCGGGAGCGAACATCCGGCGCGAATGCCCGTCCGCCGTTAGCGTGCCGTTGACTTCGAGCAATGGCTGGTGAAGCAGCTTTCGGGGATTGACCGCGAATTTGCCAGCGCCGGTCGCGGCCCGGCTCTAGGCGGTAGTGTGCATACAGCTGCGCTATGTGCAACTGCCTTGTGGCCTGTCAGGGCGGCGTCGACACTCGCCGAATCGCTAGGCTTACCGCAGAAATTCCCGGCTGACCTCGCGGAAGCGCTCGTGGCTCGAGTCGCCCAGCCACTCGAAGGCCACCATCTCTCGGGACAGCACAACCACGCCCTCGTCGCGCAGCCGCGCCAGCGCCAGCGCCTTGTCGGCTGGACGGCGCGAGGACACGGCCTCGGCCACCACGCAGGCCGTGTAGCCGCGCTCGCGCAGACCGATGGCGGTCTGCAGTGCGCAGACGTGGGCCTCGACGCCGCCGATCACCACCTGCCGGCGCTCGGTCTCCTCGATGCGTTCCCGACAGCTCGGCGCCGCGGCGCAGGAGAAATGAGTTTTCTCCATCACGCAGCCCTCCGGCAGCTCGCGCCGCAGCGCCTCCGTGGTGGGGCCCAGTCCTTTGGGGTATTGCTCAGATACCAGCACCGGCACGTCCAGGGCGCGGGCGACACCGAGCAGCCAGCGGGCGTTCTCCACCACCTCCTCGTGCCCGTGAATGGCCGGCAGCAGACGCTCCTGGATGTCCACCAAGAGCAGCAGAGACCTGTGCGCCGAAAGCAGCATGGCGCTCTCCTCACTCGTTACGCCGACCCGCTACTGCGTCCGATCCCTGGGGAGCCAGGGGGCCTGCCCGCGGGAGCAGGCACCTGGATCCTATGCGCACTCAGGCCAGCTTGCGGTACTTGATCCGGTGCGGTTGCTCGGCGTCCGTTCCCAGGCGCCGTTTCCGGTCCGCTTCATAGTCAGCGTAGTTGCCTTCGAACCAGACCACTTCGCTTTCGCCCTCGAAGGCGAGCATATGGGTGGCGATACGATCCAGGAACCAGCGATCGTGGGAGATCACCAGAACGCAGCCGGGGAACGCCAGCAACGCCTCCTCCAGGGCTCGCAAGGTTTCCACATCAAGATCGTTGGTGGGCTCGTCCAGCAACAGCACGTTGGCGCCGCTCTTCAGCACCTGCGCCAGGTGCAGACGATTGCGTTCGCCCCCCGATAGCTCCTGCACCCGCTTCTGCTGATCGGTGCCCTTGAAGTTGAAGCGCCCCACATAGGCCCTGGCGTTGACCTGGTAGTTACCCACGCTGATCACGTCCTCGCCACCGGAGATGGCCTGGAAGACGGTCTGATCGCCAATCAGCGAATCTCGGCTTTGATCCACGTAAGCGAGCTCCACGGTCTCACCGAGCCGCAGCGTGCCGCCATCCGGCTGCTCCTCATTCGTGAGCATGCGGAACAGGGTGGTTTTGCCGGCGCCGTTGGCGCCGATGATGCCGACGATGGCCCCCGGGGGGATGCTGAAGGAGAGGGCGTCGATCAGCAGTCGATCGCCGAAGCCTTTGTTCAAGTGATCGGCTTCGACCACCATATTGCCGAGCCGGGGGCCCGGCGGGATGTAGATCTCCTGGGTCTCGTTGCGTTTCTGAAAATCCCGGGAGGAGAGCTCGTCGAAGCGAGCCAAGCGGGCTTTGCTCTTGGCGTGTCGACCCTTGGGATTGCTGCGAACCCACTCCAGCTCCGCTTTCATGGCGCGGATGTGGGCACTCTCGCGGCGCTCCTCCTGTTCCAGGCGCTGCTCCTTTTGCTCCAGCCAGGAGGAGTAGTTGCCTTTCCAGGGAATCCCGTGACCGCGGTCCAGCTCCAGGATCCATTCCGCCACGTTGTCGAGAAAATAGCGGTCGTGGGTGACGGCGACCACGGTGCCCCGATAGTCATGGAGGAAGCGCTCGAGCCACGCCACCGAGTCCGCATCCAGGTGGTTGGTGGGCTCATCGAGGAGCAGCATGTCCGGCTTCGACAACAGCAGCCGGCACAGGGCCACCCGCCGGCGCTCGCCGCCCGAGAGCTTGTTGACGTCGGCCTCCCAGGGCGGCAGCCGCAGGGCATCGGCGGCCACCTCTAGATTCCGTTCCAGGTTCCAGGCGTCGGCAGCCTCGATGGCATCCTGCAGCTTACCCTGTTCGGCGAGCAGGGCGTCGACGTCCGCGTCGGGCTCGGCGAAGCCGGCACTGACCTGCTCGAAACGATCGAGCAGCTGCTTGAGCTCGGCCACCCCTTGCTCGACGTTGCCGCGCACATCCTGGTCGGCATCTAGCTCCGGTTCCTGCGGCAGATATCCGATCTTGATGCCAGGCTGGGGGCGCGCCTCGCCTAAGATATCGTGGTCAACGCCTGCCATGATTCGCAGCAGCGTCGACTTGCCGGAGCCGTTGAGGCCGAGCACGCCAATCTTGGCGCTTGGGAAAAACGACAGGGAAATGTCACGTAGGATCTCCCGCTTCGGCGGAACAACCTTGCCGACACGGTTCATGGTGTAGATATATTGTGCCATTCGAGCTTTGGTCCCAGGGTGGAGCGGTAGTATCCGAAGGGCGGGGATTCTAGCCATCGGCCCTTGCTTTCGGAACCCACTGCAAGCATCAGGACGCTCTCGGGCAATTACTTGACGGGCGTCATGGCGAGAATCCCGCTGCACTGCCACCGTTGAGGCAACGCCGGTGAAGTGGCCGCGGAGGAGGCGAGCAATCGATGTCGAGAAGCAGATTCGTGAGTGTGCATTCGGGAGAGGCGTTGGAACGCTACGGGTTCGGCGACGATCACCCCTTCGGGCTCGACCGTATCCATGCTTTTTGGGATGAGATGCACCGCCGCCAGCTGGACTATCAGGTGCGGGTCTTCGAGCCGGTAATGGCCACCATGACCGACCTGGCGCGCTTCCACATCGCCGAGTACATCGATCGGGTGAAACGGTACTCCGAGCTGGGGGAAGGTCTGCTCGACTACGGTGACACCCCGGCCTACAAGGGTGTGTTCGAGGCCGCGGCGTATGTGGTTGGCAGCACGGTGGATGCGGTGCATCGCATCATGCGCAACGAGGTGCGTCGCGCCTTCGTTCCCATCGCCGGGCTGCACCATGCCATGCCCGATACCGCCGCCGGTTTCTGCGTATTCAACGACTGCGGCGTCGCCATCAAGGTGTTGGAGGAAGACTACGGTCTGCAGCGCATCGCCTATGTGGACATCGACGCCCATCACGGCGATGGCGTCTACTATCCCTTCGAGGAGGATCCGCGGGTCATCTATGCGGATATTCACGAGGACGGTCGCTACAACTTTCCCCAGACCGGCTTTCAGCACGAGGTGGGCAAGGGTGAAGGCCGTGGGCGCAAGCTCAACATTCCGTTGCTGCCGCGATCATCTGACGAGGAGTTCATGACCATGTGGGACAAGGTCGAGGACTTCCTCGACGGCTGGAAACCGGACTTCGTCATCATGCAATGCGGCGCCGACGGTCTCACCGGCGATCCTCTGGCCCACCTGCACTACACGCCGGCGGTGCACCGGCGGGCCGCCCGAGGGCTGTGCCGGATCGCCGAGGAGCACGCGGAAGGGAGAATTCTGGGGGTTGGGGGTGGGGGCTACGACCTGCACAACGTGGGCAAGGCCTGGGCAGCGGTGGTCGACACCTTCCTGGAAGCCCCCATGTAGCGGCCCCAGCCCCTGGGCCACCCCGAGGGCGCGCTGACCTGGCATGCATCGCCCGGTCAGGCGCGCTAGAATCTCGCGCCTCCCCGGACGCCGCGGGCATGTGTACGCCTTATGGCGGACTCGGACGCAGTCATCAGATTCCATCGAGGCAGACACCGATGGTCGACGCCAGCATGCCCCAGCGCTTCCCGGTATACCGATCCGCGGCACCCGGCGCCAATGGTTGAGGGGCGGAGAGTCCTCGCTTGCATTGTCCTTTCTGCGGCACTGCCGATACCCGGGTGGTGGACTCACGGCTGAGCCCCGAAGGCGACAAGATTCGCCGCCGACGCGAGTGCCCAGCCTGTGGCGAACGATTCACCACCTACGAGCAGGCGGAGCTCGTGATGCCGCGGGTGGTGAAGAGCGACGGGCGGCGCGAAAGCTTTTCTGAGGACAAGCTGCGGGCTGGTATGCTGCGGGCCTTGGAAAAACGCCCCGTGGGCAGTGAGCGCATTGAGAGCGCGCTGCAGCGGGTTTCCCGGCGGGCGCGGGCCAGCGGCGAACGCGAAATAGCAGCCCGGGACTTGGGCGAGTGGGTCATGGCTGAGCTGCAGGAGCTCGACCCGGTTGCCTACGTGCGCTTTGCCTCGGTCTATCGGAGCTTCGAGGATCTAGAGGCTTTCCGCCGTGAGGTGGACCGATTGCAGCAGAAGACGCCGGCTTCGGAGTGAGCAGCCAGGCGCCTGCAGCGATTCTCTTCTAAGATCCATATGCCTCTGTTTATGAAATGATTCTTGGTCATTCAATTGCCGCCTTGGCGCTCTCTTCGTAGCAGCGGCGCGCGCCGCGGTGGGGCGCAACGCGCCCCGTCTCTGATCCGGGCGCAAATTGGCGCGCATGTGCGCGCCATCGCGGCTGGCATGGCTCCTACTGCAGAGCGCTGCCGCAAGCGGTGCCGAGTCTCTCGTCGTCTTGTGCATCCCGACCGCGACCCGAACACCACATAGGCGAATCCGTGGCCGACGCCGACGACTATCGATTCATGGCTCAGGCGTTGCGCATTGCCGCTCGCGGTCGCTATACCACGCAACCCAACCCGCAAGTGGGCTGTCTGGTGGTCAGGGATGGGCAGGTGGTGGGAAGCGGCTGGCATGTGGCTGCCGGCCAACCACATGCGGAGGTTCTCGCGCTCGAGGCCGCTGGGTCAGATGCCGCGGGTGCGACCGTCTATAGCACCCTCGAGCCCTGCAATCACCACGGCCGAACGCCGCCTTGCACGCAAGCCCTGCTGAAAGCGGGTGTCGCCCGCGTCGTATGCGGGTCGCTCGACCCCAACCCGGCGGCTGCTGGCGGATTGCAATGGTTGGCGGCGCGGGGAATCAGCGCCGAAGCCGGTGTGCTCGCTATGCAGTCGGAAGCCCTCAACCGAGGCTTCTATTCCAGAATCCGCCGCGGTAGACCGTGGGTCCGCCTGAAGGTGGCGGTGAGCCTCGATGGTCGCACCGCCATGGCCGATGGTGAAAGTCAATGGATCAGCGGGGAAGCCGCCCGGCGGGATGTGCAACGCTTGAGGGCGCAGGCGTGCGCGATCCTCACCGGCGTCGGGACGGTGCTGGCCGACGACCCGCGGCTCGACGTCCGCCTCGCCGCGGCCGAGCTCGGCGCCGCCGGCGAGGTGCGCCAGCCCTTGCGTGTTATTCTCGACTCATCGTTACGCACGCCAATCACGGCTCGGGTTCTAGCACCACCCGGGCGCGTCCTGATCCTTACCGGACCAGCGCACGCAACCGAAAGCTACCCGCCGGGCGTGGAGATACGTAGCTTGAACCCGCAGGGGCGCCCGGAGCTGAGAGACGTAATGGGGACGCTGGCCGGCATGCAGGTAGGGTTGGTGCACGTGGAGTGCGGCCAGACGCTGGCCGGCGCTCTCATCGAAGCCGGCCTGGTGGACGAGCTGGTGCTCTACCTGGCCCCGCACCTGATGGGCAGCCAGGCGCGGGCGCTCGCATGCTTGCCGAGCTTGAAGCGCATGGCGCAGCGGCTGCAGTGGCGGCTCACGGAACAGCGTCGGGTGGGAGCGGATCTGCGCATCACGGCTGTGCCGGCTCGAGTCGAGGTTCACCCATAGATGTTTACCGGCATCATTGGAGCCCTGGGGCACATAGCTGCCCGGGACCTCCAGGGCGGTGACCTACAGCTCGACGTGCGCGCCCCGGGCGGCGAGCTGCAAGATCTCGAGCTCGGCGAGAGCATTGCGGTCAACGGTGTCTGCCTCACGGCCACGGCCGTGATGGCTCAGGGATTCCGTGCCGATGTGTCCGCCGAGACTCTTTCGCGCACTCTGCTCGGCGAGCTGCAGGCGGGGGCACCGGTGAATCTGGAGCGCGCGCTGCTGCCCACCAGCCGCCTCGGCGGGCACTTGGTCAGTGGCCATGTGGACGGGGTGGGCGAGGTCATCGCACGCCGCCACGATGCCCGCTCGGTGCGCTTTGAATTCCGAGCGCCAGTGCCGCTGGCCCGCTTCATCGCGGAGAAGGGCTCCATCGCGATCGATGGTACCAGCCTAACCGTCAACGGCGTGCGGGGTGCCGAGTTCGAGGTCAACATCGTGCCCCACACCCTGTCGCACACGATCATGGAGCACTATCGAGAGGGCACGAGGGTGCATTTGGAGGTGGACCTAGTGGCCCGTTATCTGGAACGCCTGCTTTTGGGAGAGCGCGCGGCCGACCCCACGGTGGCATTCGATGTCACCCGGGCGCCATCCACGGACCTTGCGGATGGAGCGCGGTGAACAGCACTGAAGAGCTCCTCGAAGAGCTGCGCCAGGGCCGGATGATCGTCGTCGTCGACGACGAAAACCGGGAAAATGAAGGCGATCTGCTCATGCTCGCGAGTCTGGCCCGACCCGAGGACATCAATTTCATGGCCCGCTACGGGCGGGGTCTGATCTGTCTCACCCTGACGCGGGAGCGCTGCCGACAGCTACGATTGCCATTGATGGTGTCCGCCAACGACTCGCGCCACGCTACTAACTTCACCGTGTCCATCGAGGCGGCCGAGGGCGTCACCACCGGCATCTCGGCCTACGATCGGGCTCAGACCATCCGCGCGGCGGTCGCCCCCGACGCTCGGCCCGATGACCTGGTGCAGCCGGGCCACGTCTTTCCACTGATGGCACAGCCGGGCGGCGTATTGACCCGGGCTGGCCACACCGAAGCCGGCTGTGATCTGGCTCGGTTGGCGGGATTCGAACCCGCCGCGGTGATCGTCGAGATCTTGAACGACGACGGGACCATGGCCCGCCGGCCCGACCTGGAGCGCTTTGCCGAAAAACATGGTCTCAAGTTGGGCTCCATTGCCGACCTGATTCGCTATCGCATTACCCAGGAGCCCACGGTTGAGCGGGTGGCCGAGGGCCATGTGAGCACCGAGTTTGGACCTTTCCGCCTCGTCACCTATCAAGACAGAGTCGATCACCGAGTGCACCACGTGCTGACCCGCGGCAGCTGGGACGCCGAGTCGCCGGTGCTGGTGCGGGTCCATGTTCCCGACGTGCTGCGCGATCTGCTCGGCGTCGAGCGTAGCGGCGGGGGCTGGCCGTTGCGCAGCGCGTTGGAGCGCATCGCCGCCTCCGAGCTGGGATTGCTGGTGTTGCTGGGGGTCGCGGACGATCCGCGAGAGGCGATACGGCGGGTGCGGAGGCTCGAGCTCGACACCGATCCCGGCGTCGAATGGGGCGATCGCGGAGAGCCCGGGGAGCTTCGCACCTATGGCATCGGCGCCCAGATACTTCGCGACCTGGGTGTTCGCCGCATGCGCGTGCTGGGTGCACCGCGACGCCTGCTGGGGTTGTCGGGATTCGGTCTGGACGTGGTGGATTACGTGTCCTAGTGTCCTCGGGCTGCCGTTGTAGGGCGGTGATAGGAGCTTGCTCGCGATATGAAGATCTACCAAGGCGACCTGAGAGCACCGAGTGGCCGGTTTGCGGTGCTGTGTTCGCGCTTCAACGGCCTGATCGTCGAGTCGCTGAAAGCGGGAGCCGTGGACACCTTGCAACGCCATGGGGTGCAATCGGAGGACATCGACCTGATTTGGGTGCCAGGGGCCTTCGAGCTGCCGTTGGCGGCGCGCAAGCTGGCCGCAAGCCGCCGCTACGTGGCCATTGTCGCACTGGGTACGGTGATTCGCGGCGCGACGCCGCACTTCGACTACGTGGCGGGTGAGTGCGCCAAGGGCTTGGCGGCGGTGGCGTTGGAGCACCAGATTCCCATCGGCTTTGGCGTGCTCACCACGGAAAGCATCGAGCAAGCCCTGGAACGGGCCGGCACCAAGGCGGGTAACAAGGGCGTCGACGCCGCCTTGAGTGCGCTCGAGATGTCGACTCTGCTGCAACAGTTGGAGGCTTGAGGCCGTTGAACGCTGGCCGCCTGCGCCCAGCCGGGATGGCCGAAAGGCGGTTCCGTGCCCGCGGCCTCGCGGTGCAGGCGCTCTATCAGTGGCAAATCACGAAGACACCGGCGCCGGAGATCGTCAGGCAGTTCCGTGAGGACCAGGATTTCAGCCGTGTCGATCGGGATTACTTCGAGGAGCTGCTGACCCAGATACCGGAGCGGGCAAGCGAGCTCGAGGAGGCGCTGGAGCCCTGTCTGGCGACGCCTCCCCAGGGCGTCGATCCGGTGGAGCGGAGCATACTCCTGATTGCCGCCTATGAGCTTCGGCACCGGCCCGAGCTCGATGTGCGCGTGATCATCAACGAGGCGATTGAGCTGGCCAAGCGCTTCGGCGCCGAGCAGGGGCACCGGTTCGTGAACGGTGTTCTGGACCAGCTTTCGCGGCGTACACGGGCGGCGGTGCGAGTGCCCTGAGGCATCCGCTGTGCCGTCGTCCAGTTCCACGGGGGCTTGGAGGAAGATGACCGATTACAGCGTGAAGACAATTCTCGTGGCCACTGACCTGCAGCCAGGCTCGGCGGCGGTCTTGCGGCACGCCCAGGGCCTTGCCACGGCGTTGGGTGCAAAGGTGCACGTGCTGCACGTGCTTGAGCCGCTTACCAAATATGCCCAATCACTGGTCGACAGCTACATCTCCCAGCAGGTTCGGGAACGCATGGAGCGCGAGGGCTTGGAGGAGAGCCGCAAGGAGCTTCGCCAGAAGCTGATGGCTCTGTGCACCGAAGCAGGGCTGGACGAGTCCGAGCGCGGCGCAGTGCTCGCCGACTTGAGGGTGGAGTCCGGCATCCCCTTCGATGTGATCGTCAAGACGGCGCAGAATGTCGGCTCCGAGCTGGTGGTAGTGGGCTCGCGCGGTCACACGGCGCTAGGCGAAATGCTGCTGGGGTCGGTGGCGCACAAGGTGGCCATGTTTTCGCGGGTGCCCGTGCTGCTGGTTCCGATCCACCACTGAGGCTATCGCGGCCCGGACTCCCGGCGTTCGCAAGCAGCCCAGCAGCTGTGCTGGTGCAGGCTGCAAGGGCGATCTTGTCACTGCGATGGCTCGAACGATGGGAGCGCTGGGATCGACTTGAGATAGCTGGCAATGGCGGCCCGATCGTCGGCGCTGAGCATTGCGGTGCTGTGATCGACTACCTCGGTCATAGCGCCACCCACGAAGTCGCCCCCGGGATCCATGCCCACTTCCAGGTAGTACTCGATGTCGCTGGTGCTCCAACGCCCGATGCCGTCTTCCCGGTGCGGGGTGATGTTGGGCACGGCGTCGCCCTCGGGGCCGTCTTTGTTGCCTGCCAACCAGAGGTCGCGACGCAAGCCGCCGAGCCGATTTCTCGGGGTGTGACATTCGCCGCAGTGAGCCACGTGCTCCACCAGGTACGAGCCCCGGGTCTCCGGCGGTCCGGTGGGTGCCTGCGGCGGTGGGTCGAGCTGATCGAAGTTCAGTAGCTTCCACCCCCACAGCAGTGGTCGATACTCCAAATACCAGGGCAGCAGATGGGGCCGATTTGGCTGTCTGACCGGAGTAACCGCCTGCAGATGGGCCCACATGTCGGCCACGTCCTGATCGCTCATTCCGGTGTAGGAGGTGTAGGGAAAAGCGGGATAGTAGTGGTCGCCTTGCGGCGATATCCCCTGACGCAGGGCCTGGGCCAGGCCAGCCTCAGTCCACTGGCCTATTCCCGTTTCCGGGTCCGGCGTGATATTGGGCGTGTGGAAGGTGCCAAAGGGGGTTTCGAGGGCGAGGCCGCCGGCCAACGCGGCGCCGTCGTTGTCGCGGTCCGTGTGACAATTTCCGCAGCCGCCAGCGGCGACGAGATAGGCCCCGCGTTCGGCGTCGCTGGCGGCGGCGCGAACCGACGCCGACAGCAGGCCCGCAAGTGCTATGCCGATTAGTGGGTATCCTCTGGGCGTCACTCCTCCACCCCCTGCGAGTTTCCAACAACCCATGTTCCGCCTGTTTTACTTCATCGCCGGCATCGCGGTTTCTTGCCTTCGTGTTGGCAGGATCAACGGCGGCGGCTACGACGAATGGTCACGATACGTCGCGGCCGAGGGGTTCTCCGACCGCCAAGCTCTGTCTCACCAAACAGGCTGATCTTGCGGATATGCTGAGGCTGTAACCTGATTCCCTGCGAACCGTATATGGAGAGCCAGTCCGCGCCCGGGTAGTTACCTTCCGCAGTCGTTGCAGGTACACCGGCGCGGCCGACTGCAAAGCGAGTGTTAGCTTGCGGCTCGGTTACAACCCCGCCAGCCGCAGGCCCTCGACGATGCGTCTGCGATCTGCCTCGTTTCGAAAAATAGTGCCGAAACTGTCCAGATCGAAGAAGGGGGCACCTCTGCGCACCGCCTCGGCCGATTCGGCGGCCTTCAAAGGTCGGTCGACTCGCGCGTATGCCGCCGCCAGTCCCAGGTGGATGAATACGGTATCCGGGTATCGGTTGCGACCGCGCTCGAGTACGGCAATGGCGTCGTCGTAACGTTCCAAGAGGTAATAGGCGAATCCTAGATTAATGAATTCGGTGGGCGCCATGGCCGGATTGAAGCGGATCGCCACCTCGAACGCCTGGGCGGCGTCGCCCGGCCGCCCCGAATAGAGTGCCACCATACCTAGTCCAGCATAGGCTTCCGCATCGTTGGGGTTCAACGAGAGAGCGCGTTCCAGCTCATCCATGGCGAGCTCGAACTGGCCTCGCTTGAGGAAGGTGGAACCCAGCAGGCGGTGGGCGGCGATGTTGCTGTCATCCAGGGCCACCGCCTTGCGGGCAAGCTCCTCTGCGCGCCTGAGCGCCTGATCGGGAA
The DNA here is from genome assembly GCA_964563515.1 of uncultured Candidatus Competibacteraceae bacterium. GTDB lineage: Bacteria > Pseudomonadota > Gammaproteobacteria > Competibacterales > JAHEDQ01 > CAZLYT01. Next base: position 11,793 of record CAZLYT010000374.1, read on the forward strand.
ACTCCGTCCATCCGTAA
>CAZLYT010000375.1:0-4909 GCA_964563515.1 uncultured Candidatus Competibacteraceae bacterium
GTCGGCTACGTCCATTGCGCCCATACCCGCCCCGCGCGGGACTGAGAAGACATGGCTGCACCAACAGATCTACACCGAATAGTGATCGTCGGCGGAGGAGCCGGTGGATTGGTCCTCGCCACCAAACTGGGCGATGCCCTGGGCAAACGCAAGAAGGCGCGCATCACTCTGATCGACGCGGCCCTGACCCACGTCTGGAAACCCCTGTTGCACGAAGTCGCCGTGGGCACCCTGGATTCCCACAAGGACGACGTGGTGTATCTGAGCCACTGCAACGCCCACCACGTGGAGTTTCAGCAGGGACGAATGGACGGCCTCAACCGGGCCGAGCGAGAGATCAGGCTGGCACCCGTGCTCGATGAGAACGGCAGCGAGTTCATACCCCAACGCACCCTGGGCTACGACACCTTGGTGATCGCCGTCGGCGGCATTTGCAATGATTTCGGCGTGCCCGGGGTCACCGAGCACTGCATGTTCCTGGACAACCACCGGCAAGCCGACCAGGTCCAGCGCCGCTTGCTCAATAGCTGCATGCGAGCCCAGATTCAGACCGAGCCACTGGGTGAGGGCCAGCTCAACGTGGCCATCATCGGCGCCGGCGCGACCGGGGTGGAGCTCGCGGCCGAGCTGCACAAGGCCATGCGCCGTTTGGTCTCCTACGGTCTCGACCGCATCAACCCCGAGCATGACGCCAAGATCAGTCTGATCGAGACCGCCCCCCGGGTGCTGCCCGCCCTGCCCGAGCGGTTGTCCACGGCCACCGAGAAGGAGCTGCGTCGCCTAAGGGTGCAGGTCTATACCGGCGAACAGGTTACGGAGGTTACCGACAAGGCCGTGTTCACCAAGAGCGGGCTAGTCGTCCCAGCGGAGCTGCGGGTATGGTCGGCCGGGGTCAAGGCGCCGGACTTCCTCAAGGACCTGGACGGGCTGGAGACCAATCGAACGAACCAGCTGGTGGTGGACCAGACCCTGAAGACCACCCGCGACGACCACATCTTCTCACTCGGCGACTGCGCGAGCTGCCCCCAGCCCGGCTCCGAGCGGCCGGTTCCGCCCCGCGCTCAGTCCGCCTATCAGCAAGCCATCACCCTCAGCAAATCCCTCCGCAATCGCCTGGTGGGCAAGCCAATCATCCCCTTCGTCTACAAGGACTACGGCTCGCTCATTTCCCTCAGCTACAGCAGCGTCGGCAACATCATGGGCAATCTGCTGGGCAGCGTGATGCTCGAGGGCATGGTGGCTCGCATCGCCTATCTATCCCTGTACAAGAAGCATCAGCTGGCGCTGCACGGCGTGGTTTGGGTGGGGCTGACGAGTCTCATCAATCTGTTCCGGCTACGAACCGAAGCGCGGCTGAAGCTGCACTGAGCGAGCACTCTCGCGCTGGCAGTCCGCGGGCGAGTCGAGTCAGCCTTGCAGCTCGACCAAGCGGCGCTCCAGGAATCGCCGTTCCGGCTCCTGTCGGGTGATCTCCAGGGCGCGCTGATAGGCGGCGCGGGCCTCGATGGTCTTGCCGAGTCGACGGCAGAGGTCCGCTTGCGCCGAGTGGGCCAGGTGGTAGTCCCGCAGATCTCCGCGAGCAAGGATGGCATCCACCAGGGCAAGCCCCGCCGAGGGACCATCCCGCATGGCCACCGCCACCGCACGGTTCAGCTCCACCACCGGCGAGGGATGGACATGCTCCAGAACGTCGTACAGGCCGACGATCTGGGCCCAGTCCGTGGCGGCGGAATTGGGTGCCTCCGCGTGCACCGCCGAGATCGCGGCCTGCAGGGTGTAAGGGCCGAAAGGTCCCGACGTCAGAGCCCGCTGCACTAGCTCCAGACCCTCCGAGATGTGGGCGCCGTCCCACAGCGAGCGGTCCTGCTCGTCCAACAGAATCAGCTCACCATCGGGGGAGCTGCGCGCCGGGCGCCGCGACTCGTGCAGCAGCATCAGCCCGAGCAAACCAAGCACCTCGGGTTGCCGGAGCAGCTCCGCCAGCAGGCGGCCCAGCCGAATCGCCTCGCCGGAGAGATCGGTTCGGGTCAGCGACTCGCCAAAAGAGGCGGAGTAGCCTTCGTTGAACACCAGATACACCACCCGCAGCACCGCTTCCAGCCGTTCCGGCAGCTCGGCGGGCCCAGGCACCTGATAGGGAATGCGGGCATCCCGGATCTTGGCCTTGGCGCGCACGATACGCTGCGCCAAGGTCGACGGCGTGGTGAGAAAAGCGTGGGCGATTTGCTCGGTGGTGAGGCCGCAAACCTCGCGTAGTGTGAGCGCCACCTGGGCATCGGGCGACAGGGCCGGATGACAGCAGGTGAAGATCAGCCGCAACCGATCGTCCTCCAAGCCTTCGTCGTCGGCGGACGCCGCGTCGGCCGTGTAGGAGCCCAACTGGTTGGCGAGCTCGGTCAGGGAAGCATCGAACCGGGCACGGCGGCGGATGCTGTCGATACCCTTGAAGCGACCGGTGGAGATGAGCCAGGCTCGGGGATTTGCCGGCACGCCGTCCCGCTGCCATTGATCGACCGCGGCCGCGAAGGCATCGTGCATGGCCTCTTCGGCGAGCTCGAAGTCGCCAAGCAGGCGGATTAAGGTAGCAAGCACGCGGCGCGCGTCAGACCGATAAACGGCCTCTACCGTCTCGCGCACCTGTTCGGCCGTCACGTCGCTCATGACTGGACACTCGGGAACCAAGACCTCCCGTCGCCGCAAGGAGCCAACTGCATCTTTAGCCTTCGACGATCGTCCTGAACGCCCGACCACGTCAAGAGTTCCCTGGGTGGCTCGCCGTGGGCCGGCGACTGGCTCACCCCTGTCTCCTTCGCCGGCGCCGGTCTCCGCGAGCACGGCCAGGTCATGTGGCGGAAACATCACCGCGGCGCGCAGGCTACAGGGCACCGGCGCCCCGGGTTCGGCCCGGTAGCTCACGAATTGGACGGACCTCGATGCAGCCCTCGCGCGCGGAGGGGATCTTGGAGGCGATCTGCACCGCCTCGTTCAAGTCCCGGGCCTCGATCAGGTGGAACCCGGCTAGCTGCTCCTTGGTTTCCGCAAACGGACCATCGGTGATCGAGGTCCTGCCGCTTCTGACCCGCACCGTGATGGCAGTTTGCACAGACTGCAAAGCCTCCGAGGCCAGGCAGTGGCCGCTTTGCCGAAGTTGCTCGTCGTAGGCCACACAGTGGCTCTCGTCCACGTTCTTCAGCCTGTTCTCGTCGATGTAGACAAGGCAAAGGTATTTCACGATTCACTCCCAATGCTCTGATGCGACAACCAAGCTTTGCGCTGCGGTACACCCCCGCGGTGCTCCGCGGCGAGCGGCGGATCTTTCATACCCTGTAACGAATCATACGGCGGAGTTGTGCCATGCTCTGGTCAGGGCACCTTCGGGGGACGGGTGAAATGCGACGTGTTGTTTGGACAATCGGCCTGCTGGCCGCAGTCGGCACTACTCCAGTGAGCGGCGCGGGATTGGGCGATCTGATGAAATCCGCCGACGATCTCCTCAAGGGTGGGGCAAGCACCGAGAGCGCGGCGACGTTGGGTGGCAACCTGAGCGACAGCCAAATCGGCCAAGGGCTGAAGCAAGCGCTCGCTATCGGCGCCGAACGGGCGGTGGCGCTGCTCGGTCAGCCCGGGGGCTTTCTTAACGACCCCGCCGTACACATTCCCTTGCCTGGAATGCTGGAAACCGCCGGCAAGGGTCTGCGAGCGGTGGGCCAGGGCAACCTCGTCGACGAGTTCGAGACCACGGTCAACCGCGCGGCAGAAGAGGCCATTCCGCAGACCCTCGATATCGTCAAGCGCACCGTCAGCGAGATGAGCCTGGATGACGTGCGCGGCATCCTCAATGGCGGCGACAATGCCGCAACAAGCTTCCTGCGTGAACGGGCTGGCGATGACCTTCATACCGCAATCCTTCCGATTATCTCGCGGGCCACCGATCAGGTTGGAGCCACCACCGCTTACAAGAGCCTGGAGGACCAGGTCAGCGGATCGGTGGGTGGGCTGCTCGGCACCAGCTCGCTGGATTTGGACGGCTACGTGGCCGACAAGACCCTGGACGGACTGTTTCTCAAGCTCGCCAACGAGGAGCAGAGAATTCGGGAGGACCCGGTGGCCCGCAGCACGGACCTGCTGAAGAGCGTCTTCGGTTCCGGTTGAGCAGAGGTCTCTCTGCAGCCACCCACGAGCCGGTCCAAAATCCAAGCGCTCTCCCCGAGCATGGTTCCGCTGTTGGATAGTCGTCTGGCGCGGACGCAATTCGACAAATGGCTGCGGAGGTGTGGCCGTCAGGGTCAGCTGCGGCGATCCGCAGGTCAGTGAACCCATCGCCTAGAACGTGACAGCTACACGGTCTGTGCAAGCTGGAGGGCACCGCCCGGCACGCGATCGATGAGCTGCGGCGGGCTTGAGAACAGCGGCCAGATCGGTCTGAATCTCGCGATGAAAAAAGTTACGGTCCAAAACTACCGGCAAGACACCCTCTACCCAAGGGTGGTCAAAGCAACCGCACGTCTTCTCAAGACTTCAAATGAGATCTCGCCAGTCACGATCCTCATAGAGATGGGGAATCTGGAAGCGAAAGCCCATGACGCCTGGCGTCGCGGTCAAGTTCCATATCTCGAGCGGGTTTTTCAAGGGAACCTATCGAAAGCCAATCGGATTCTTCGCATCATCAGTTTCCACGTCCATGATCTCAACATGGTGCCTAGCCAACACACCTACCGAGTCAGAGGCAAGAGTCATACGCTTCGATTCTCCAAGACCGGAGATCCTAACGTCGAAAAATCCTACGCGCGTCACTTCAAATGGAACCAATCCGCCGAGAAGAAGCGCATCCTGGTTGAAAAGACGTTGTCCAAACCGGGCGACTCATCGAAGCTGGTCCCACCTTCGAGCTCCGCTGCAGAGTGAGAAA
>CAZLYT010000376.1:0-2697 GCA_964563515.1 uncultured Candidatus Competibacteraceae bacterium
GGAGAGGAACGCCTGCCCGGCAAAGCGCGTCGATCGCCGCCAGGGTGTGGGTCGCTCGCTGTACAGGTGCTCGGTCGTCTCGGCGAAGAGCGCTCGCGGCAAGACGCGTTCGCCGCGAAGTAGCGGGAGCAGGCTCCTCGAGTCCCCACCGCCCGAGGGAAGGCCTGCGGCCTCCAGCAGCGTCGCATGGAGATCGATGAGGCCGACGGGCGCCGGGACGACGGCTCCCGCGGCAAATGCGCCGGGCAGCGAGAGGATCAGCGGGACGTGCAGCGTCTCGCGGTGGAGCTGCACGTGCCCCACTTCGCCGTGCTCGAGGAACTCCTCCCCGTGGTCGCTCGTCACCGCCAGGATCGCGTCGTCGCCGAAGCGTTCCAGGAGCGGAGCGAGCTCTTCGTCGGTGTACGCCACTTCGGCGTGGTAGAGCGCGCGCAGGTGCTCCCAGTCGCGCAACGTGAAGCGCGCGCGCTCGCGCAGGAGCAGCTTGGCGTCGGGTTGCAGCTCGCGTCCCGCCGCGCGTTCCGAGCGGATCGCGGAGAGCGCGTCCGCGAGGGGTCCTTCGTAGTCGGGGTCGAAGCGCTCGATCCACTCCTCTCCCGGCGCGTAGGGCGCGTGCACCTCGTAGGTGTGCACGAGCAGGAAGAGCGGGCGTGCGTCGCGGGAGAGGTCGCGTGCGTCGAGGAAGGCCAGCGCCCCGGCGACCTTGGCGCGCACGCCCTCGTAGCGCGCCTCGAGCACATCGAAGCCCTGGCACAGGTTCCAGGTGCGACCGAGCGGTCCGCCGTCCGTGAACGCCCCCGTTCGATACCCGGCGCGGGAGAAGCGCTCGGCGAGCGTCTCGAAAGCGGCGGGAAGTCCCGGAGTGCCCTGCTCGAGGCTCGTGAGGTTCGCCACGCGATGCGTCCAGGGATGGAGGCCGGTGAAGAGCGTCGCGTGGCTCGTTGCCGTATTGGGCGCTTGGGCGAAGCACTCGGCGAAGCGCGCCGATCGCTCGGCGAGACGGTCGAGATTGGGGCTCGTCTCGCGCGGGTTCCCGTAGCACGAGAGCGCGTCGGCTCGCAGGGTGTCGATGATCACGAGGACGCAGTCCGCACCGGGCCGGACGCCGGGCGGATCCGCGCAGCCTTGCGACGCGAGCAACGCGAGCGCAGCCGACGCGAACGCCCGCGCACCGCTCCGACGCTCGCCCCGCACTCGGTCCCGGGCCTTCACTGCCCGATGTCGTCCGCGGTGTAGCCCAGGTCGCGCAACGCCTGCGCCTGCGCTTCGTTCACCGATCCGGAGCCCGATCCCATGCTGTGGTGCTCGAGCCATGCGCGCAACGTCTCCTCGAGGCGCGCGATGTCGTCGGGGCGCGATGCCGCGAGGTCGTTGCGCTCGTACGGATCGCTCGGGAGGTGGAAGAGCTCGGTCGCGTGTCGATCGGCGTACTCCTCGCGCAGGACGAGGGTCAACTTGAGGCCGGACGCGACCTCGCGCACGCTGGCCTTGTGGTCGGCGAAGGAGAAGACCGCGGACCGCTCGGGGGCGCGCCCCGTGCGCAGGGCGGCGACCAAACTGCGTCCGTGCAGCTTGCCCGCCGACCCGGGGGGAATCGGCACCGACGCGAGCTCGAGCAAGGTCGGGAAGAGATCGATGTTCTCGACGGGCTCCTCGATCACGACGCCGGCCGGCACGCCCGCTCCCCACAGGATGAAGGGCGTGTGGATCGACTCCTGGTAGAGGTGCGCGCCGTGGCGCTGGTAGAAGAAATCCATGGGTCCCGCCACCGCCAGCTCCGGCGGGGGACGGTTCGCGACGTGATCCCACAGGCCTTCGCCGTGGTCGGCCACGAGGGCCACGACCGCGTGCTCGAGGAAGCCGCGCTCACGCAGCAAGAGGATGAGATCCCCGACGACTCGGTCGGAGTACTCCACCTCCTGGTCGTAAAGGCCGCGCATGCGCTGGAGCTTCGCGAGCGACTTCCTCCATTCGGGGTCCCTGGGCGGCGGGACCTGACCGCGTTCTGCGAGCGCTCGTGCCTGCCAGCCTTCGGGCTCGACGACGGTGGCATCTTCGGGCACGAGGAGGCTCTCCGGGTGCTCGTCGTAGGGATGGTGGGGATCGAAGGGATGGAAGAAGAGGAAGAGCGGCGCGCGCTCGCTCCCCTTCCGCTCGGGAGGGAAGGCCACGTCGATCGAGGCGAGGGTGCGCTCGAGCAGGGTTGCGCCGCGCGGCGGACGCGGAATCCACTCCGGGTCGCGCTCCTCCGGTCGAAGGTCGTAGGCCGAGAAGCCGCGGGCGAACCCGGCATCGTGCGTCATCGACAGGTTCGCCACGTGCGCGAGCGTCACGTAGCCGGCGCGCTGGAAAGCCTCTGCCAGAGTGCCGTCGCCCTCCCCTATCGAATGGCGCGACGCCGTCACGTAGCGTCCCGTGACGAGCGAGACCATCGAGGGGAGCGTCCAACTCGATTGAGCGGTCGCATCGCGAAACAGCACGCCCTGCGCCGACAGGCGGTCGATCGCCGGCGAGGTGGGGCGCGGGTAGCCGTAGCACGACAACCGATCGGCGCGCAACGTGTCGACGACGACGAGGATCACGTCGGGACGGCGCACGCCGCCGCAAGCGAGCGCGAGGACGGCGAGCGCGAGGAGGGAGAGAGAGCGCATTGGAGGACGGATCGTAGCGGGCTCGGGCGCGGACGATCGCCGCAGA
>CAZLYT010000377.1:0-6483 GCA_964563515.1 uncultured Candidatus Competibacteraceae bacterium
CAGACCTGATTAAGAAGGGAGTGAGACACAAATCCGATCCCATCGCGGATGCTTTCCAAGGTACGAACGCAGACCTGATTAAGAAGGGATTGAGACCGCGCGATCAAGCGCTTAAAGCCCCAAACAAATGTACGAACGCAGACCTGATTAAGAAGGGATTGAGACTCGGCGAGATGGCCGAGGACTGCATCCTCGCGCGTACGAACGCAGACCTGATTAAGAGGAGGTAGGGTGGGCAACTTGTTGCCCATGCGCTGATTCCAGGTGCTTCCGGAAGTGCCGCTGGTGGAGCCCCCGACTTGCGGTTCTCGGCCTGGCAGCGGCTGGCGCTAGAGGCGCTACGTGGACGAAACGTCGCGCAAGATTCACATGCTCTCGTGGGAGCTGGATAGACCGCGTGGGCAACCAGTTGCCCACCGTACCCGCTTGATCACCCCAGCTCGACGCACGGGCGGTGGGTTACACCCCGCCGCGTCAGGATGGGAGCACCTCGTAGCGACCCAACCCCATGGCAGTTCCTTTGCCCGCGTGCAGCCATTGACCCAGCCAGAGGTATGGCCAAAACGGCGTGAGGTCCACCTCGCCGAGGTGGATTTCACCCAAGAGCCCGCCCATTTGCAGCCTGGTGTCCTGTCGGGTGGAGTAGCGGGCCCACTCCCGCCACTCGAGCTGGCGAGATTTCAACTGCACTTGGCGGGCGGCATGCGCCAGGGCGGCAAAATCCGTCTGCAGGGGCTGATCGCCATGGAAATAGCTCAGCATGGAGACACGCCTGAGCAGGCTCGAAAACAGATCGGCAAAGCCGAATCTCTCCGGGCTGACGTACGCGTTCTCATGGCGCAGGCGCAGGGGAGTCAGCAGTCGAACTCGAATGGCATCGCCTGGGGCCGGAAGCTCAGGAAGGGCGGCGAAGGAAGCGGCCAGCTCGCCACCCGGCACGTAGATTCGCTCCCAGTGCCCGCTCCCGACCGGACTCTCCTGGCGAGCCTCCACCAGCGTTAGACGGCCGCGCCCATACCCGATTCCACCGCCCGCGGCGGTGCTCAGCGCGTGAATCACGTAGGGCAGCTGCGACACCGCCCGGCCGATCAGCACTACACCGAGCTCGGTATCTTCACCGGCAGCCAGGGGAAGGGATAACGCCTCCGGTCGCAACACGTAGGGATGCGGGGCAGCCGTGTAGAGCCGCATCTTGGCGGCGTCGGGCGGTGGTGGTGTCTCGAAGATGTACGGATAGATGCAGGACCGATACAGCAGGCAGTACGCGCAATCCCGCTCACCGGTGACACACACGCTGCGTCTCAGCGTGTGGCCGAAGGCGCCGCGCCAAGCGGAGCCCGAATATCGCGGCAGAGAGACCGGCTCCAAAGCGCGGAACCGTAAAGAATAGTGGCTGAAGGGGAGCCTTGGCGTCGTCATCATCGGTCAACTCCGGCGGCCCGCCGGCCGCTGCATGCTGATCCCCGCAAACCCTTCGTGCCGGCGGCTACCCGAGCATCCCGGCCTCCGGCAAGCAACATAACATTTCCCAACGCGACACCCCTGCCCGAGGCCGATGCTTGGTAGCAGATCACGCCCGTCCAGTCGGCGGCGCGCCCTCGCGCCGCCCAACATGCACCCCCGAATCGCAAATGCGCTGAAGCCGCCAGGCCCGCACCCGCCGCCACAACCTTGGCGTCTACCCCCGCGCCCCAAAACCTAGGCGACACTGATTTCCGATCCACCCACCCCGCGGCGGCCATGTACTCGAGCTTCTTCTACCGGCTGACCTGGGGCGCCCAGTTCGCTGCCGGCGCCGTCCTGTTCGTCATTTCCTTCCTGATCGAAGCCCACGTCCTCGCCCAATACCTGGGCGGCCAAGCCCTCGCGCTCGGCATGGCGGGAGCACTGGAGCTGAGCAAAGCACTCAGCATCGTCCTCTACCGCTACATGCTTTCCCAGGATGCCGTGCACTACCCGCGGGATGTGCGCTTATGGCTGAAACTGTTTCGGGCGGCTCTGCTCGGCCTGTCAATCGTCTGCTCCATCATGTTCTTGGCGGAGCGCCTGGACCGGCCCAACCTCGAGCCCGTCCGTGCCGCCGACATCGAGCGCCTCGAGCAGGACTACAGCAAACGCCTGGCGCGGCTCCAGACCCAGTATGGAGAGCAGCTCGATCGTACCGAGCAGGAGGTGGCGGCACGCTACCGGCGGCTGAGCGAGCATTCGGCCACACACCACCAGCCCGCCATCGAGGAGCTGGAGGCGCTGCTGACCCAGGAAATGGACTACGTCGTCAATGGCGTCTTCCTGGGTCCGCGGTACAAGGAGATCGAGCGCCGTCTCGGCGCCGAGAAGGCCCGGCTCGTGCAGCGGCTCTCCGAGCTGGAGGCCAGCGAGCAGAGCGAGCGGGCCCGGGCGCTCTCCAGCCTGGCGGACCGCCGCGAACGGGCCCTCGCCGAATTGGCTCGCGAGAATCAGGCCCGCCTCGCTGCCGCCAGAGGCTCCGACTACCGGGGCGACGCCCGCGTCGAGAACCCCTTGCTCAGCGGCGTTCTGAGTGTCCACAACACCGTCTTCGGTACCGCTGTCGACCCGCTCCAATTCGTGTTCTTCTTCTCCATCTTTCTCAGCGTCGTCATAGAGCTCGGCATCGTCGTCATCTTCGAGCACATCACACTGTCGTACTCGCCGTTGTTCCAGGCCGAGCATATGGCGAGCCTCGAGGTGAACGAACGGCGCATCCACGCCGAGAGCAATCTGCGCGGCGCGAAGCTCGATGACGAAGCCATCAGAAGCCAGGTGGACGCTCACCGCGAGCACCTCGAGCGGCGCCTTCGCGAGGTGACGGCGCGCTCGTGACCAACTCGATCACTACCGATCGCCCGAGCAGGCTCAAACGCCCGCAAGCTTGCGAAGTCACCCCATGCTGGCCAGCCAGGGTTCAATAGCGCCCGTGAAACACGAAACCAGGAGCAACACCATGAGCGACGACCGCACCGTCCACGGCCACCACATCCTCAATACCGAGCCGGAGGTGCTCCGTCCCCACGTGGAAGTAAACGCCGGTCAGGTGGATGCCGTGCTCGCCCGCAACAATCGCCGCAGCCGTTTCATGCGCCGCCTGTTCCCGGACGACACCGCCCAGGTGGTGTACGAGCACCAGCTCGAGCAGGTAAAGACCGGCTTCGAGTACCGCCGCCGCGCCCTGCACATGGCCGTGGAGACCCGCCTGCAGGCCATCGAGGAGCTGTGCAACCACGTCCTGGTCACCGGCAAGAGCGAGATCCGCCGCCAGCGCCAGGAGTTCTTCGCCGATCAGATGCTGAAGCTGCAACGCGTCATGGACGAATGCGCCGAGCAGTTCCACCTGCAGACCGAGCGCCGCTTCGAGCGTCTCGAGCAGTACCGCAACGAGCACCTGCGGCTGAAGGAAGAGGAGCGCCTGATGCGCTCGGTGGACCAGTTCCACGCCATGCTGGAGGAGCTCGGCCGGGAGTTCATGGAGATCATCCACGAGGGCGTAAAGCGCTGAGCACCCCGCCATGAAACGACGCCCGGCCATCGTCGCCTACGACATCAGCGACCACAGAGCCCGCCGCCGGGTGCTCAGAATCCTGCGGGAGTGGCGGCTGGACGGTCAGCGCTCCGTGCACGAATGTCTGCTGTCCGAGGCGGAGGCCCAGGAGCTTTTCATACAACTTGGCGAAGCCATCGAAGTCACCACGGACCGGCTGCTGCTGGCCTGGGTCGCGGCCCACCGGCCGGTGATGGCGCGCGGCGCGGGCCGCGACGACACCTTCTCGCGGCTCACTTTGAGAATCCGCTGAGGCTCGCCGCATGCAGACACCTGGCTGGTATCTGGTCGCCTACGACATCACCGAGCCGAAGCGCTTGCGCCGGGTGCATCGCTACCTGCGCCAGCACGGTCTGTCGGTGCAGGAGTCTCTGTTCTTCCTGTGCCGGACGGAGGCCGGTCTCGTCGATCTACTGGACGATCTGGCGGCACTGATTCACCTCGGACGGGACGACCTCCGCGCCTATCCGGTGGAGCACCCCTCGCGGGTCTGGTTGAGCGGCTCTGCGCCCGTGGAAGGTGCGTTGCTGCGGCCCGGCAGCGCCCCGCACCCGAATGTGGACAAGAGCCCCGATGCGGCCGCGAAGAAAAGCCTCATGCGGCGGCTTTGGGGGAAGCGGCATGAGCGATGACCTGCTGCTGATCCTCGACCGCCGCGAGCTGCTGGTGCGACTCGACGGCCGCTCGCTGCGCATCGAGCAACCCAACGGCGACATGCAGCGGGTGCCCCTGGCGCTCATCGGCATGGTCGTGGCCTACGGCGCCCCGGTCGTGGCCTGCGACGTTTGGAGGGCTTTGGCCGATCGCCACATTCCCGCGGTGCTGCTCTCAGCCCGGGGCTCGGGTGGGTCGACCTGGGTAGGTGCGGGCCTTTCCGGCTCGATCCAGGCTCGGCGCCTTCAGCACCGGGCGGCGGCGGATGACCACACCCGCCTGGCCATTGCCCGCCACATCGTCGCCATGAAAATGCGCAGCCAGGAGCGGCTGGTGGAAGCTGTCGCCGCCCGCCTGTCCCCGGAGGCAAGCGTCATGGACCGGCTAACTGGCTTCCGCGCCGAGCCGGGTGACGATACGGCGTTGCGGGAGACCATCGTCCGCACCCGCATCGCCCTGGACGGCGCCGGCCAGGTCCCGGCGCTGATGGGCCTGGAAGGCGTCACGGCCTCGGCCTGGTATGCCTGGCTGGCGAGCTCGCTCGACCAGCGCTGGCGGTTTCGCGGCCGCAACCGCCGCCCGCCGCGCGACCCGGTGAACGCCATGCTGTCACTCGGCTATACACTGCTGGCCGGCGAGGTGCGAAAGGCCGTGCAGCAGGCTGGCCTCGACCCGGCTCTAGGCTACCTGCATGGCGTCGTGCCGGGGCGTGACTCCCTCACGCTCGACCTGATGGAGCCACTTCGCCCCGGCGTCGACGCCTTTGTCCTTCGCCTGCTGGAGGCTCCCATCACGCCGCAACATTTCACCTACAGCAAGCGCGACGGCTGCCGCCTGAACAAGGAGGGGCGCGGACCCTTCTTCGGAGCCTGGGCCAGGGCGCGATCGGCCTGGCCCGTTCCGCTGCCGGTGGATGGTGAAGCGGAAGACGATGGCGACGGCGAACACAACGCCCCGGACCAGACCCTCAGCAATCAGTCCTTCCGCGTCATCCGGGTGCTGCGCGCCCTGCTCGGCGCCCACGACGACAACACCGAGGAGGCTCTCGCCGATGGCTGAGCTATTGAATCGCGCCCTCACGCCGGAATCGATCAACACGGCGTGGAGGCGGCTTCGCAAGGAACACACGGTGTGGGTGCCTGGCCTCAGCCGCTCCGAGATGGACCGCGATCTGGCCTATCACCTGCTGAGCTTGGCAGATGAGCTCCGCTCCGGCCGCTACCGCCCCGCGCCGATTCGCCAATTCACTATCAGCAAGGCGGACGGTCGCAAGCGGGTGCTCACCGCGCTCAGCCTCCGCGACAAGCTGGCCCAACGGGCGGTGCTGCAGGTGCTCGATCCGCTGGGCGAATCCCTGTTCCACAACGACAGCTTCGGCTACCGTCGTGGCCGCAATACCGAAATGGCCTGCCGGCGCGCCGCCGAGCGAATCTGCTGCGGACTGGGCTGGCTCGTCGATGCCGACATCCGCAGCTTTTTCGACGAAATCCCGCATCGGCCCCTCATCAAGGCCCTGAAGCGGATCATTCCGGACCGGGATATGATCCGACTCCTCGAGGCCTGGCAAGCCGAGAGCTACTCCCATGCCGGCATTCTCACCAGCCGCCGAGGCATCGCCCAGGGCGCGGTGCTTTCCCCGTTCTTCTGCAACGTCTACCTGCACGCCTTCGACACCGCCCTTGCCGGTCGCAACATCCCCTTCGTGCGCTTCGCCGACGACTTCCTGCTGTTTGCTCCCACGGAAGATAAAGCCGAAGCCGCCCGCGACTTCGTCCGCACCCAGCTCGAGCGCTTGGACCTCGAACTGCACCCAGAAAAGACCCGAATCGTCGCGAGCGGTCCGGAGGTCACGTTCCTTGGCCACAAACTACCCAAAGCACCCGCGGAGGCGCGGGCGAAGACCAACGCGCGGCGCCGCAAGTGAGCCATGCGGAGCCTCCCAGAGGGGCTACACTTAGCTCCTGGGCGAGACACGCCCGGCGGCAAGGAACCAGCCACCGTGAAAACTAACTCGAATCTGCCGAAACGCTCTCCAAAAATGGCGTCGCAACCGCTTGAGTCGCCCAGGTTTTTCGGACGCCTAGGGCTACGAATGCAGACCTGATGAAGAAGGGATTGAGACAGAGTTTCGAACGGCATTATGGCGACACCTGGGACTACGAATGCAGACCTGATGAAGAAGGGATTGAGACCGTAGTCGGAGAGTGTGATGACCCAAGACAGTACTACGAATGCAGACCTGATGAAGAAGGGATTGAGACCCTCACGCCGGA
>CAZLYT010000378.1:0-2020 GCA_964563515.1 uncultured Candidatus Competibacteraceae bacterium
GCTTGGCTTCGGTTTCCAAGTTTTGTTCTCGAACCACTAGAGCAAATTTACAGACGATTGGATAGGGAGACTTATCGGTATGAAAGCGGAGGAGGCAGATTTACGACGGAACTGAAAGTGAACGAAGAAGGCTTTGTGACGCGATATCCGAAGGTATGGGAAGTAGAGGCCGCCGAACACTTATGAAGTCCATGGTTGTCAAGGGACACACGAGCCCGTGGAGCGGATGTTCATCTTTTTTCCGTTGGTCGGGGGCTGGTGTGGGTCCGCCAGTGACGCATCCCCCATGTCCCCTGAGTGCTGGCCATCCATCAGAAATGGAGCGACAGGCGAATTACTAATCATGTTATCATACACTCGTTCGCGAGGCCGAAAGGGCGGGAAAGGTCTCTACCCGAATTCCAGCGCCTATGAGGGAGTCGGGGAGGGCATCTGATTTGAGTGTGACCAAAATCTGTGGGATGCCGCAGGGGGTCAGCATTGGGCGAACGTTGGGAGTTGAAAGCCACCGCACCTTGGGCGATCATTGGTAGCCTCACCCGCCAATTCGCCGAAGGAGGACTGCGATGACTTCCAACTCAGAGCCGATTGTACAGCAAGTGCAGCACGAGTTTCAAAACCTGCTGACCTATGTCACAGGTCCCGACGCGCGCTCGCAGACGGCCTATACGGTGGAGTTGACCCTATTCCGGCGGCTGTTGGCCCTGGGTGCGGTGCTGTTGCGGCTGTTCTTGGTCACGCGCGCCGCGGTGCGCCCGCCCGAGCCGGTTACCGCCCCTGATGGGACGCGCCTGACCTATCACGATCAGCGCCCGACGACCTATTATTCGGTCTTTGGCAAAGTGCGCTTTGCGCGACATTACTTCACGGCCCCCGGGCAGGAGGGCCTCTACCCGCTGGATGCGGAGCTGAGCTTGCCAGCGCGCTGCTATTCCGACCTGCTGCGGGAGTGGGCGGTCTATGGGACGACCGACGAATCCTACCGCGAGAGCCAGACGGTGCTGGAACGCATCCTGGGGCTGTCGCTCAGCGTGCAGGCTCTCGAGACCGGTGTCAGCCAGGCGGGTGAGCATGTAACCACCTTCTACGAACAGCCGGCCGACCCCACGGCCCCGGTCCCTGCCGGCACGATCCTGGTCGTGCAAGCCGATGGCACAGGCGTGCCGATGGTGCAGCCCCCCACTCATACGCCACCCGTGCGCCTGGGCAAGGGACAGAAGCGCGGCAAGAAGAAAGAGGCCGTCGTGACGGGCTTCTACACGATTGCCCCCTATCCGCGTACCCCCCAGGAGGTGGTGGCTGCCCTGCTGCAGGAGCCCGGCCGCCCCGAGCCGGTGCTCCGCCCACGCCCCGTCGGCAAGGAGCTGCGGGCCACTTTGGAGGGGAAGGCAGTGGCCATGCGCCGTCTGGCGCAGCGGGTCGCCCAGCGTGAGGGACCCCACGTCCAGCAGCGTGTGGCGCTCACCGATGGCGCCGAGGCGCTGCAACAGCAGTTGGTGGCCCACTTTCCGTCGTACACCTTGATCCTGGACATCATTCATGCCACGGAGTATCTGTGGGACACGGCCAACGCCCTGCTGGGGGAGACTCATCCGCAGCGCACGGCGTGGGTCCGCGCCTACCTGGAGGCGCTGCTGGCGGGGCAGACCGACGCCGTCATCACGGCGTTAGAGGCCGAGGCCAACGACCCTACGTGCACGGCGACCCAACGCCAGGCCGTACGGCGGACGATCGGCTACTACCAGCGCAACCGCCCGTATATGCGCTACGACGAGTACCTGGCGCAGGGCTGGCCGATTGGCACGGGGGTCATCGAGGGTGCTTGTGGGCATCTGGTGAAGGACCGCATGGAGCAGTCCGGCATGCGTTGGACGAAAGAAGGAGCGCAGGCCGTGCTCGACCTGCGGGCCGTGCGCCTCAACGGTCACTGGGAGCGCTATTGGCAGTTTCATCGGCAACAGCAACATCAACGCCTCTATGGCACCTCTGTGCCGATGCCGGCGTGGGCGGAAGGTCAGGC
>CAZLYT010000379.1:0-2375 GCA_964563515.1 uncultured Candidatus Competibacteraceae bacterium
GCCGCCGTCGCCACCGCCATCTCCGCCGCCGCCGTCACCGCCGCCACCGCCGCCGTCGCCACCGCCGCCATCTCCGCCGCCGCCGCCCTCTCCGCCGCCGCCGCCGTCACCGCCGCCGCCGCCCTCTCCGCCGCCGCCGCCGTCCCCGCCGCCGCCGTCACCGCCGCCGCCGTCACCACCACCGCCCTCGGCGCCACCGCCGCCCTCTCCACCCTCAGATTGCGCATGCGCCGAATCGATGAGCTCGAAATGCAGGTCGAGTGCGAGATCGTTAGGCAAGTGAGCTGTGAGCGGCAGGGCGAACAACAGCCCCGACAGCCAGAGCACCTTGCGGCTCGAGAGACGGATCGGGGCGGGTCCGTCGGTGTGGTACGCGGCGTGGAGTTTGGAGCGTCGGAACATTAGCTGCCCGCCATTGTGGTGTTTGCGTCGGGTTGGGCGTCCAGGAAAGCATCGACCAGCGCGCGAGCTGGACCCTCCATGTCCTGCAAGGTGCCCGCGTTGGCGTAGATTTGTGCTTGTTCTATGTCATACAAGGCGATCTTGAAGCGACGCCACGGCTCGTAGACGGCCTCGTCGCGCGGACAATCAATCCATGACGAAACCAGCACTTTGGCGCCGACGGCCTGCACCTGGCCCATCTCTCGGGGAGCGCTGGATCTGAGCTCACCCTCCGGCGTCCACCAAGTGCTGGAACTCGCTACCACGGGCGACAACGGTGAGCTCTGCGCCGGGGAGTAGGCGAGCTTCAGGCGAGGCTCGCGTTCGACGATGCGTTTGGCAACGTTGGTCAAATACTCGTCTACCGGCCAAGGACAATTGATGGAGGTTTGGGACGGCAGGATTGCGACCTCGATGCGTGAAACAGGGGCCGGCTCCGACATGGCGGAAGCCAGGCGCTCCAGGAGATCGGCGATCGCCGGGAAATCTCCGCCCACTAATGCCGCGCGGTCGAGCAGGGTTCCCGTGAGCCGGTGATCACCGCGCGCCAGCGCATCTCTGGCCAGCACCAGGTAGCGCTGCACGATGCGGTCAGTGCCGGCTCGCGCGTCTGGGTTGGAAGGATCGATGGCCAGTATGCTGCGCGCCGAGTCCCAGGCGCTGCCGCCAGCAGGCGTGGTCAATTGATCCCGCTGGAGGCGCTCTTCCATGTCATTCAGAAGTGCCAGGATCTCAGCTCGGTGCGGATCGGCTGCGGCTGGAACCTCGGGATCGCCTTGGTCCTGGTTGGCAATTTCCACAGGTGCTGATGCCGCCGCCGAGGTGAGCGGTGAGTCCGAGCTTTGTAAGGCCTGCCGAGTGGTTTCAGAGGTTGGTTCCGACCCCGACGCCAACTCCGTGGGCTCCTGCTGAGATTCAGATTCGGAATCACGCCCGGGTGATTCGGACTCTTTGGTCGCGTTTGCCGACTCGTGTTCCTCGGCGTCAGCCTGTGGTTCTGTAGGGGCCATCGCGACCGAAGTCCCGACTTCGGCGCTCGCCGACGTGCGCTCGGTGGCCGCGAAGGTGGGCTGCGGCGGCGACGTCTTCTCGCCGAGCGTTGGCTGCGAATCGGAGTTCGCCGGGTCGACAGCGGCCGCGCCTGGCTTGGGCCCAGACACGCCGGCAATGTCGGTACCGTCCTCGAAAGCCTGCAGCGATTCCGTTGCCGTGGCCGCCTCCAGGCTTTCGTCCTCGGGTGGCTGCTCGGACGCAAGCGTAGCGGCCGCGGCCCGAGACGCCGCCTCGCTGCGCGCCGGTCGATCCTCGGGACCGGCTTCGGCGAAAGCTGCTGGCTCAGTGACGGCTTCGTCCGCCGGGGCGGAAACAGATACGACGTTGTCAGGGAGGGGCTCTGCCAGTGCTGAGGCTGCCACCTCATCTGCCGGCTCAGTTGAAGCGTTCGGTTCCGTTTCTGCCACCCTCTCGGGTGCTACAGGCGTCGGACTTGCGTCGATCGTCGAGCTCTTGGGTGCGGATGAGGCCATCGTCTGGGGCTCTGTCGAGCCGATCAGTGGGGCGCTCGGCGTTGCCATGACCGGTGGCGCCGACTGGGACGTAGCCCTATCGGCGGATTCTTCTCGCTCTGGCAGGAGACCAGTCGACACGATAGCCACTGCCACCAATACAGCGAGAGCGACACCAATCGCCAGGATGTGCCCCGAAGAACGAGATCCCCACGATCTGCGCGTGCCGGCGGCAGCTGCTGGTGGTGAAGCTCTGGTCGAAGCGCTCCCGTGGCCATCAGGCTCTTGCTTTGCCGGGACGAGGATTCCCTCCGAGCGCAGGTCTTCGATCACCAGCCGCAACTCGGCGAGATCGATGGGTTGTCGAGAGCCCGATGACCAACGCATCAGCAGGCGCCCGCCCACATGATTGATGAGGCGGGGGAGGCC
>CAZLYT010000380.1:0-11508 GCA_964563515.1 uncultured Candidatus Competibacteraceae bacterium
GACCCGCTTAGGCTGCTCTGATCTAGCGGTGCGGCTCCTACGGATCCAACAGCGTCTCACCGGGGATCGGGACTCTGGGCCTCAGCCCTGGCCGATCGCCCGCAGGGTGTCCGAGGAATATTCGAAGGAATCGTAGTAGAGACGTGCCTCGGGGAGGCCTTGGGCGGTAAACGCTTCCCGAGCGGCATTGATCATGGCCGGGGGACCGCTCATGTAGACGTCGTAGCCAGCGAGATCCGAATGATCGGCGCATACGGCTTCGTGGACGAAGCCGGTGCGCCCTTCCCAGTTGTCTTCCGCCCGCGGCTCGGAGAGCACCGGCACGTAGCCTATCTTGGAGTGCTTGCGGGCCCAGCTCCGAGCCAGCGCGTCCAAATATAGATCGCAGCGCGAGCGGACGCCCCAGTAAATCGTGAACTGCCGCGGGTCTTCCACGTAGAGGGCGTGCTCAACGATGCTCTTCAAGGGCGCAAATCCGGTGCCCCCGCCCATCAGGATCACCGGCCGGTCATTGTCTTCGCGCAGGAAGAAGGCGCCCAGCGGCCCCTCGAAGCGAAGAATGGTGCGCTCCTTCATCTCGTTGAACACGTGGTCGGTGAAGCGGCCACCCGGCACGTGGCGCACGTGAAGTTCCAGGAACTCGTCGTCGTGGGGTGCATTGGCCAACGAGAATCCCCGCCGGCGCCCATCGCGCAGGATGATGTCCACGTACTGGCCGGCCAGGAACTGCAGTCGCTCAGTGGCCGGCAGCTTGAGCTTCAGTCGCATCACGTCGCCGGCTAGCCGCTCCAGGGCTGCCACCCGCGCCGGGAGCACCTTGACCTCGATATCCCGGGCGGCGCCTATTTCTCGCACCTCCACTACCAGGTCACCTTCGGCCAGGGCTGAGCACAACAAGGCTTTGCCCCGCGCCTCATCCTCCTCCGTGAGCGCTGGGGGGCGGCCGCCGGGATAGCGCACGGTCCCGGATTTCAGCGTCGCCGCGCAGGAGCCACAGGCGCCGTTACGGCAGCCGTAGGGCATCGCGAAGCCATGACGCAAGCCGGCCTCGAGAACGCTCTCGTGGTGCTCTACCTGGAACTGGTGGCCGCTGGGCTCTAGGGTGACGGTGTAGCTCATGCTGCAGCCTGTTCTCCGACCATGGTTCGATTCTGCCGGAATCGGGCGGGTGGTAAAACCCTAATGGCTTTAGGTTGTTAGCAAGGTCGGGGGTTCTCGCCGGCGCCAACTGGGCAGCTAACCACTTTGGATTCCCAGGCTGTCCCACAGTTCGTCGACTCGGGCGCGCACGGCGCCCGACATGGTGATGGGCCGGCCCCACTGCCGGGTGGTCTCCCCTGGCCACTTGTTGGTGGCGTCGAAGCCGATCTTGGAGCCCAACCCGGACACCGGTGAGGCAAAGTCCAGATAATCGATGGGCGTGTTCTCTACCAGCACCGTATCGCGAGCCGGATCCATGCGGGTGGTCATCGCCCAGATCACGTCCTTCCAGTCGCGGGCGTCCACATCCTCGTCCACCACGATGACGAACTTGGTGTACATGAACTGGCGCAGAAACGACCACACGCCCATCATCACCCGCTTGGCATGCCCGGC
Source organism: uncultured Candidatus Competibacteraceae bacterium (assembly GCA_964563515.1). GTDB lineage: Bacteria > Pseudomonadota > Gammaproteobacteria > Competibacterales > JAHEDQ01 > CAZLYT01. Next base: position 1,597 of record CAZLYT010000380.1, read on the forward strand.
GTACTGCTTGCGCAAGCTCACCACGGCGAGTCGATAGGAGCAGCCTTCGGGCGGCAGATAGAAATCGATGATCTCCGGGAACTGCTTCTGCAGGATGGGCACGAACACCTCGTTCAGGGCGACCCCCAACACTGCCGGCTCGTCGGGGGGTCTGCCGGTATACGTGCTGTGGTAGATCGGGTTCCGTCGATGGGTGATGCGCTCCACGGTGAAGACCGGAAACCGCTCCACCTCGTTGTAGTAGCCGGTATGGTCGCCGAAGGGGCCTTCGGGCGCCGTCTCACCCGGGGCGATGTGGCCTTCGAGCACGAGCTCTGCGTGTGCCGGCACCTGCAGGTCACATCCCAAGCAGCGAGCGAGCTCGGTGCGAGAGCCCCGCAGCAGCCCGGCGAAAGCATATTCGGACAAGGTGTCCGGAATCGGTGTGACCGCACTCAAGATTGTGGCCGGATCAGCGCCCAATGCCACCGCTAGGGGGAACGGCTCCCCGGGCCGGGCCTGTTGCCAGGCGCGGAAATCGAGCGCACCGCCGCGGTGGGAAAGCCAGCGCATGATGAGCTTGTTAGGGCCGATGACCTGTTGCCGATAGATCCCAAGGTTTTGCCGAGATCGCTCTGGCCCCCGCGTCACCACCAGTCCCCAGGTGATCAGAGGGCCGGCATCCTCGGGCCAGCAGGTCTGCACCGGGAGCGCCGCGAGGTCGACATCAGCCGGCTCCAGCACCACCTGCTGACAGGCGGGACCGCTCACCTGCTTCGGCGCCATGTCCAGGACCTTTTTGAAGATGGGCAGGCTGCGCCAGGCCTCCCGCATGCCTTTTGGGGGATCCGGCTCCTTGAGGAACGCCAGTAGCCGGCCAATTTCACGCAACGCGTCCACATCGTTGGCGCCCATGCCCAACGCCACCCGACGCGGGGTCCCGAACAGGTTCCCCAGCACCGGCACCTGATATCCCTTGGGGCGTTCGAACAACAGCGCCGGCCCTCCGAGCCGGAGCGTGCGGTCACAGATCTCGGTCATTTCCAGATTTGGATCCACTTCCACCGCAATCCGCTTGAGCTCCCCCATCGACTCGAGCTGGGAAAGGAAGTCCCGCAAGTCCCGATATTTCATACCCTACTCTTCCTGCTCCTGCACCCTGGTACGGGTGCGCCCGAGCCGGTGGGAGACGGCGTCATTGACCGCACCGCAGCCATCCGCACCCGAGCGGCGCGGGGGAGCCGCCCAGCCAGTTCCACCTGCTGGTCAGCCGGCGCTTCGGCCCCTGCTGGCGCTGTTCGCCCTCGGCGTGGGCGCGCTGCTCTGCGAGTACCTGTCGGACCACCAGGTCAAGCTTGGCCTGGTGCCGTTGGGGCCGACTCTGTTCAGCGTCGATCCATTCATAGCTTCCCCGTCGCTGCCCGCAGGCGTGTCCATGACCGTGCCGGAGCTGCTACTGCTCATAGATCGCCACGGGCAACCAAGTGGCGAGCTGCGGCAGATACCACAGCACCGCCAACATCAGAATCTGAATCAGCACGAACGGGATGGCGCCGCGATAGATATCCGAGGTCTTGACGCTGGCCGGCGCCACGCCCCGCAGATAAAACAGCGAGAAACCGAAGGGCGGCGTCAGAAACGAGGTCTGCAGGTTCACCGCCATCATGACCCCCAGCCAGACCGGGTTCATGGGCACCCCCGGCGCCACTTCCATGGCCAACAGGATCGGAGCGACCACCGGCACCACGATGAAGATGATCTCCAGAAAATCGAGGATGAAGCCCAGCAGGAACATGGTGACCATCACCACCAGCAGGACGGTGATGGTGCCGCCCGGCAGGGTGCTCAGAAACTCCTCGATGATGGTGTCCCCGCCCAGCCCCCGGAACACCAGCGAGAACATGGAGGCGCCCAGCAGGATGGTGAACACCATGGTCGAGACCAGCAGGGTCTGGCGCATCACCTGGGTCAGCACCCGGCGCCCGTCAGCGTCTCGCTGACCGTACACGCGCAGCATGCTCAGTGCGATCCCGCACACCAGGGCGGCGGCAAAGACGAGTGCCGCAAAGATAGCGATCCACTCGGAGTCGCTGACCACGTTGCGTTGCATGCGCAGATCGAAGCTCGCCGTAAGCAACAGCATTCCCAGGAATCCACCGACCCCTAACAGGATCGGCCAGCCGCGACCTTCGTTGCTGCGATAGCCGGCCAGCATCAGCGCTCCCGCCGCACCCACGCCCGCCGCCTCCGTCGGGGATGCCAGACCGCCAAGAATCGAGCCCAGTACGGCGACTATGAGCGCAACCGGCGCTACCAGTGCCCGCACCAGATGGCGCATTGTTCGGCGACTCGATTCGCCGGCCTGCAGGGCGTCGCGAGGTATCGCCGGAGAAGCCTCCGGGCGCAGCAGGGCCACGATGATCTGATACACGATGTAGAGCCCCACCAGCGCCAGCCCGGGAACCAGGGCACCGGCGAAAAGGTCGTTCACCGACACCGAGTCCGGTGCAAAGTTGCCCAGGGCGAACTGGGCTTGCTGATACGCGGTGGAGAGCTGATCGCCGAGCAACACCAGCACGATCGACGGGGGAATGATCTGGCCCAGCGTTCCCGCTGCGCAGATGGTCCCGCAGGCCAGCGCGGGATCGTAGCCGCGGCGCAGCATGGTAGGCAGTGACAGCAGGCCCATGGTCACCACCGTGGCGCCGACGATCCCGGTAGAGGCCGCCAGTAACGCTCCCACCACGGCGACCGAGTAGCCCAGCCCACCGCGCAACTCGCCGAACAGACGCCCCATGCTCTCGAGCAGTTCTTCGGCGATCTTGGAGCGCTCCAGCATGACGCCCATGAACACGAACAGTGGTACCGCCACCAATACCTCATTGCGCATGACCGCAAAGATGCGTTGCGGGAAGGCGGTGATGTAGGAGAGGTCGAAGAAGCCCAGTCCCGCGCTCAGGAAGGCGAACAGCAGCGATGTCCCCGCCAGAGTGAAGGCCACCGGAAAGCCCGCCAGCAGCAACAGCGTGATGCTGAGAAACAGGGCAGCGCAAAGTATCTCCGCAGAGATCATCTCCACGGCTAGGAGCCACCGTGGGCCTGCTCGAGATCCGGGCGCTGGTAACCTGCCAAGACCAATATCGAGCGGATGATCGTCGCCAATGCCTGCATCGCCAGCAGGACGACGAATACCAGGATCACGGTTTTCAGCAAGTACAGGTAGGGAAGGCCGCTACCCTCGGTAGAGCCCTCCCGAACCATCCAGGCGTTGGCTACATAGCTCCACGACAGCCACCAGGTGTAGCCGCACAGCGGCATCACGAACAGCAGGGCCCCGAGTAGATCCACCAACGCCTGCCGACGCGGGCTGGCGGCCGCATAGAAGATGTCGACCCTCACGTGGGCGTCCTTGAACAGCGTGTAGCCGACCCCCAGCATGAACAGCACTCCATGCATGTACCAGATCGACTCTTGCATCGGAATCGATCCATAGGCAAATACGTAGCGCATCACGACCACGACGAACTGCACCAGCGCCATGATCAAGGCCAGCCACGCGAATAGGTGCCCGACCAGTACGTTCAAAGCGTCCAAACCGAGTAGTAACTGTCGCAGCGTGAGCTCAGTGGTGCTGGCACCGTAGCTGCGCCGCCGCGTCAGCTGTCGGCGCCTGGATCTGACCCAGCGCGCCATCTCGGCGGGCTCGTTGCGGAGCAGCAAGACCATGGGTAGCAGCACGACGCTGATTAGTACCAGGGTGATCAGCGCCAGCACGCTGTAGGCGATGAGCGGCGGAAGAGCGTCCTGAAGTCCCCGCCACAGTTCGATCGGATCTGGCTTCATGGGCGGCCTTGGCGGAGGGCGCGGCTGCCACTGCAGCAGCCACGCCCTCCACGCCTATTGCGTCAACCCATATCCACGAGCTCGCGCTTGTTCATGTAGCCCTGGTCGGAGATCCGCGACCATTGGATGACGGTGCGGCGAAAGGCGCTGTAGCTCTCGTAGATCTTCTTGGTGAGCTCGTCGCCCTGGCCGGATTTGGCCAACACGTCGCGGGCAGCCTCGCCCGCGCGCCGGTAGATGTCGTCGGAGAACTCACGCAGTTGCACACCGTGCTGATTCACCAGGGTATCCAGGGCGGCCTGATTGTTGGCGTTGAACTCGGCTAGCCCGAAGTCGTTCTCGGCCAACGCCGCGGCGGTAAAGATGGCTTGGTCACTGGCAGAGAGACCGTCCCACAGCTTGCGACTGATGCCGATGCTGAGCGTCGGGCCCGGCTCGTGGAAGGTCGGCCAGTAGTAGTACTTCACCACCTTGTAGAAGCCCAGCGCCAGGTCGTTCCAGGGGCCCACCCAGTCGGCAGCGTCCACCGTGCCCGCTTGCAGCGCCGGCATGATCTCGGAGGCTGCCAGCGTCACCGAAGTGCCCCCCAACGCGGTCCAGAGATCGCCGCCGAAACCGGGAATTCGCATCTTGAGGCCCTTGATGTCCTCTAGGCTTTTGATCTCGTTCTTGAACCAGCCCCCCATCTGGGTGCCGGTGTTACCGCAGGGCAGGTGCTTGATGCCGAACTGGCTGCCGAGCTCGTCCCACAGCGCCTGACCGCCGCCGTGGTGCAGCCAAGCATTCATCTCGGCCGGGGTGAAGCCGAAGGGCACGGAGGTGAAGAAGGCATAGGCTTCGGCCTTGCCCTTGTAGTAGTAGTCTGCCGAGTGGTAGAGGTCGGCAGTGCCCTCCTGGACCGCATCGTGACAGGCCAGTGGGTGGACCAGCTCGCCGCCGGCATAGACGCGCACCGCGAATCGGCCGCCGCTCGCCTCCTCTACCCGGTTGGCGAAGCGATCGGCAGCGGTGCCCAGCCCCGGGAAACCTTTGGGCCAAGAGGTCACCATCTTCAGCTCGCGGGTGTCTTGGGCAATGGCCGGTGCCGCCACGCTGGCAGCGACTACGCCGGCGCCGCCCTTCAGTAGGTCACGACGTTTCATCGCTTACTCCTCTGCCTTTATGGCCTGCACGCACACGATGGTGCCGGTTCCGGCGCGGGTCTTCGGCCGTGCTTTGCCGGCGCGGGCTACCAGCGGAAGATCACCCATCCTGGCACCAGGATATCGTCTGCCAGCTCAAAGCTACGGGTCTCCAATTGCCCATCGCCGTCGGTGTCCAGCAGGTAGTAGGAAGGTCCCCGGCTCGGCGTGATACGGACGGCTCGCAGCTGCCCATTGACGCGGTACTCCTCGATCTTGCCCCCTCTGCGGGGCGCGATGGTCACCTTTGGCTCGGTATCTGGGGGCTGTTGCTGCGTGAGTGGGAGCTCTGGCTCGGGCGGCAGCTCGCGCAACTGCGGTTGCCCTTGCTGCGCCCACACCCAATTCGCCCTGGTCATCAGCCACGCACCGATCGCGCCCAGGACCGCTCGCCGCACCCATGCCACCAGCTGACCCTCCCTACAGATCCAGTAGTGTCGCCTGCTCCGCCGGTGAAGGCTTGAAGCCGCCGCGATTCTCGTAGAAGTCGAAGATCGCATCCACTACCTCTTTGGGCTCGTCCAGGATCGTCATCAGATCCAGGTCCTGCTCGTCTATCGTGCCCTCGGCGACCAGGGTGTTTCTGAACCAGCCCAGGAGTCCCTCCCAGAACGGCCGCCGCACCAGGATGATGGGTATGCGGCGGCTCTTACCGGTCTGGATCAAGGTGAGGATCTCGGCCAGCTCGTCCAGGGTGCCGAAACCGCCAGGAAACACCACGTAGGCCGAGGCGTATTTCACGAACATGACCTTGCGCGAGAAGAAGTGGCGGAAGTTGAGAGCGATATCCTGGTACAGATTGCCGCTCTGCTCGTGGGGCAGGTTGATGTTGAGCCCGATGCTTGGCGCTGGCCCCGCGAAGGCGCCCTTGTTGGCCGCTTCCATGATGCCGGGCCCGCCGCCACTGACCACCGAAAAGCCGGCGTCGGACAGCAGCCGGGCAGTCTTCTCGGCCAGGATGTAGTCGGGATGCTCCGGGGGCATCCGGGCGGAGCCGAAGAAACTCACCGAGGGGCTGATCCGCACCAGCCGCTCGAAGCCCTCCACGAATTCCGCCATGATCTGGAAGATCTTCCATGACTCTCGAATCAGGAGAGTGTCGTTGATGGGCATCAGCCCCGGGTGTTCGTACTTGCTATCTTCAGCCATGGTTGCACTACTGTCTGGATTCCCGCCCTCGCGGGCCTCGACCATGGTAACGGAAACGCCGAGCGCAAAGTGATGAGCCAGCCAGACCCGAAGCTTCTGATACTGGTGGATGGGTCCAACTATCTATTCCGCGCGTTTCATGCGCTGCCGCCCCTGACCGGGCCCGAGGGCGAGCCCACCGGCGCCATCCACGGGGTGTTGAACATGGTGCGCAAGCTCTTCGACAGCTATCGCCCGGGCTGCTGTGCGGTGGTGTTCGACGCCCCCGGCAAGACCTTTCGCGACACCATCTATGCCGACTACAAGGCCACCCGCCCCGAGATGCCGGACGATCTGCGGCTGCAGATCCAGCCCCTGTACGAGATCATCCGCGCCCAGGGCTTGCCGCTGCTGGTGATTCCGGACGTTGAGGCCGACGATGTGATCGGCACCCTGACCTGCCAGGCCGTGGAAGCCGGCATGGACGTGATCATCTCCACCGGCGACAAGGATCTGGCCCAGCTGGTGGGTGAGCATGTCACGCTACTCGACACCATGCACGACGTGGTCACTGACGTGGCCCGCGTCCAGCAGAAGTTTGGGGTGTCGCCGCAGCAGATCGTGGACTACCTCGCTCTGGTCGGCGACAGCGTGGACAACATTCCGGGCGTCGACAAGGTGGGACCCAAGACCGCTTCCAAGTGGCTGACCGAGTACGGCTCCCTGGAGGGCTTGATCGCGCACGTCGGCGAGATCCAGGGCAAGGTCGGGGACAACCTCCGGGCGCACCTGGAGCAGCTGCCGGTGAACCGGGAGCTCGCGACCATCCGCTGCGATCTGGAGCTGGCGCTCGGTCCGAACCAGCTCAGTCCCGGCGAGCCCGACCGCAAGCGCTTGCGCGAGCTCTACACGCGCCACGGTCTCAATACCCTGCTGCGCAAGCTGGGACGAGAGCAGGAGTCGCCGGCGGCGGATCCGGGCGGCGATCCGCAAGCCGCCCTCGACGATGCCCCGGTCGCCGACTACCAGACCATCTTCGATCAGAATGCGCTCGAGGACTGGTTGGCCCGGCTCGAGCAAGCCGAGCTGTTCGCCCTCGACACCGAGACCACCAGCCTGGATTACATGCGCGCCGAGCTGGTGGGGCTCTCTTTCGCCATCGAACCGGGCAAGGCCGCCTACCTACCTTTGGCTCACCGCTACGTGGGGGCGCCCGATCAGTTGAATCGGGAGCGAACACTGGCCCGGCTCAAGCCCCTGTTGGAAGACCCTACCCGGGGCAAAGTGGGTCATAACCTCAAGTACGACATGAGCGTGCTGGCCAACCACGGCATAGCGTTGGCCGGGGTGCGCTACGACACCATGCTCGAGTCCTACGTGCTGAACTCCACTGCCACCCGCCACGACATGGATGCGGTGGCGCTCAAGTATCTGGGCTACCAAACCATCCATTTCGAGGACGTGGCCGGCAAGGGCCCCAAGCAGCTCACTTTCGATCAGGTGCCGCTGGAGCAGGCGGCGCCCTACGCTGCCGAGGATGCCGACGTCGCGCTGCGCCTGCACCAGACCTTCTGGCCGCGGCTGCGAGCGGCGGGTCGCTTGTCCGAGCTGCTCGAAGCCATCGAGATTCCGCTGCTTCCAGTACTGTCGCGCATCGAGCGCACCGGCGTCCTGGTGGACGTGGGACGGCTGCGGGCCCACAGTGTCAGGCTGGCCGAACGCATGGCGGTGCTGGAGCTGCAGGCCCACGAGGTCGCCGGACAGCCGTTCAACCTGGGCTCGCCGAAGCAGCTGCAGGAGATTCTGTACGAGAAGATGGGCCTGCCAGTCACCGTCAAGACCCCCAAGGGGCAGCCTTCCACCGCCGAGGAAGTGTTGCAGGAGCTGGCCCAGCGCTTCGAGCTTCCCGCCCGCATCCTCGAGCACCGAGCGCTGTCCAAGCTGAAGTCCACCTATACCGATAAGCTGCCACTACAGGTCAATCCGCGGACGGGACGGGTGCACACCTCCTATCACCAGGCCGTGGCCAGCACCGGACGGCTCTCTTCGGCGGATCCGAATCTGCAGAACATCCCGGTGCGCAGCGAGGAGGGGCGGCGCATTCGCCAGGCCTTCATCGCCCCGCCGGGCCATCGCATCCTGGCGGCCGACTACTCCCAGATCGAGCTTCGCATCATGGCCCACTTGTCGGGCGATGAAAGTCTCCTGGCGGCCTTCGAGCAGGGCCTGGACATCCACCGGGCCACTGCCGCCGAGGTGTTCGGGGTGGCGCCGGAGCAGGTGGAAGCGGAACAACGCCGCCGCGCCAAGGCCATCAACTTCGGCTTGATCTATGGCATGTCGGCGTTTGGTCTGGCACGGCAGCTGGGCATCTCCCGAGAGGAAGCCCAGGAGTACGTGAATCTGTACTTCCAGCGCTACCCGGGTGTACGCGAGTTCATGAACCGCACCCGGGCCCAGGCCCGTGAGGACGGCTTTGTGGAGACCGTGTACGGTCGGCGGCTGTATCTGCCGGAGATCAACTCCCGCAACGGCGCCCGTCGGCAGGCCGCCGAGCGCACCGCCATCAACGCGCCCATGCAAGGCACCGCCGCCGACATCATCAAGCGCGCCATGATCAGCGTGGACGACTGGCTGCGACGCTCCCAAGTGGACGCGCGCATGGTCATGCAAGTGCACGACGAGCTGGTGTTGGAGGTGGCCGAGGCGGTCGTGGATGAGGTCACGGCGAAATTGCGGGAGCGGATGCAGGACGCCGGCGAGCTCAAGGTGCCGCTGGTGGTGGAGGTCGGTGCAGGCGCGAATTGGGACGAGGCGCACTGATCGACTGGCAAATGCAACGGCCGTCGAGGTGTGTTCTGCAATACCCGTGGGGGTTGTGCCCGCGTCTCGAGCGCAGACCCGCCCGCGCCCGCTTGTCGAACGCCTCCCACATCGAGAAACGGCCGCCTTATGCCAAACGCGGCGCTCCAGCCCGGTCTTATTTCACTGCTGGTAGGCTGCTCGGTTTGCTAGAACCTATGCTGGTCGTCGAGGCCGCCGAGTCTACGAGCGTCATCAATCGAGAAGAGAGTAGGTAGTGCCAGGCTCTCTCAACATCTTCATCAGCTTCACGTGGGAAGACCTGCAGCCAGAGCGTGCGGCTGCAGACTTTGCAACAGGAGCTGGAAGCTCGCGATTACCCTGTCGGCGACTATCGCCAGTTCATCCTCTAGGAACGCAAGCCGCGACTGATCTCGGCGGCGCAGTTCCGCGACCGGGTGGTGCATCACGCGCTGATGAATGTGATCGAGGCCCCACTCGATCGCTGCTTCATCTTCGATTCCTATGCCTGCCGCAAGGGCAAAGGGGTGCACGCCGCGGTAGGCCGCTACCAGGGCTGGGCTCGTCGTTACCCCTATGCTTTCAAGCTCGACGTGAGGCGCTACTTTCCTTCCATCGACCATGTGCTGCTGAAGCAGAAGCTTCGTCGCCGCATCGCCGATGCCCGGATCCTGGAGCTGTTGGACCTGATCGTCGGCTCGGCACCGGCGACGGTCGACGATTCGGTGTACTTCAAAGGAGACGATTTGCTGACTCCCCTGGAGCGCCACCGCGGATCTCCAATCGGCAATCTCACGAGCCAGTTCCTCGCCAACCTCTATCTCGACGATCTGGATCACCAAATCAAGGAGGTGTTGCGAGTGCCCGCTTACCTGCGCTACGTGGACGATCTTTTTCTGCTCGGCGACGACAAGGCCCGGTTGCGCCAGATCGCTGCCGACGTCGCTGGGCTACTTGA
>CAZLYT010000381.1:0-4022 GCA_964563515.1 uncultured Candidatus Competibacteraceae bacterium
CCATCCGGCGCGCCGCCGATCTGAACCTGGGTGTGGTGGTGGGATTCGGCCTGATGGCGGATTACCCGGATGCCAACGCCCGACACTTCGCTTTCATGCTGGAGGGCTTGGCCGAGGTCGAGGATGGACTGCGCCAGCGCGGCATCAAGTTCGTGATGCGCAGCGGTCGACCCGATGAGGTCGCTCTCGGCCTGGCGCACGAGGCAGCCCTGGTGGTGTGCGACCGGGGCTATCTGCGCCATCAGCGGCAATGGCGCCAGCGGGTGGCCGAAGAGGCCGCATGCCAGGTGGTCCAAGTCGAGGGCGACGTGGTCGTGCCAGTGGAGACCGTCTCGGAAAAAGCAGAGTACGCTGCCCGCACGCTACGACCGAAGATCCATCGCCAGTGGTCGGGGTTTCTGAACCAGGTGACAACGACGGAGCCGGAGAAGTCCACGCTGCGCTTGTCGTTGAAGGGAGACTTGGACCCGAGCGACCCGGCAGCGCTGCTTGAGGCCCTGGATCTCGACCGCGAGGTGGCCCCGGTGGCTCGATTTCGCGGCGGCAATGGCGAGGCGCGCCGGCGCCTCGAGCAGTTCCTGCACCACCGGCTGGAGGGCTATGACTCCGAACGCAGCAAGCCCGCAGCGGTGCACTCCTCCGAGCTCAGCCCCTACCTGCATTTCGGCCAGATCTCACCGGTCGAGGTGGCGCTCGAGGTTCGAGCTGCAAAGTCCGGCGGCGAGGCCGACCAGGCCGCCTTCCTGGAAGAGCTCCTTGTCCGCCGCGAGCTGGCCTGCAATTTCGTCCACTACACCCAGAGCTACGACAGCTATTCCTGCTTGCCCGCCTGGGCTCGAAAGACCTTGGCCGAGCATGCCGACGACGAACGCCCGCATCACTACACCCGCGCCCAGCTGGAAGCCGGCAAGACCCACGACCGCTACTGGAACGCCGCGATGCAGGAAATGCGCGAGACCGGCTACATGCACAACACGCTTCGCATGTACTGGGGCAAGAAGATTCTCGAGTGGTGCAACACGCCCGAGTATGCCTACCAGACCGCGCTGACCCTCAACAACAAGTACTTCCTGGACGGGCGCGATCCCAACTCCTACGCCAACGTGGGTTGGCTGTTCGGCCTGCACGACCGCCCCTGGCAGGAGCGCGCAGTCTTCGGCAAGGTGCGCACCATGACCGCCGGCGGGCTCGACCGAAAGTACGACATGGCCGCCTATCTCCAACGGGTGGAGGCCCTAACCCGGCAGGCCAAGCGCTCTGAGTAGGGCGCAATAGCCAAGCGTATTGCGCCGTCCCAAGGGAGCTACCACCGCCACTCCGCAATGAACACGTTGGTCTCCCCGCGAATCCTGTTGTTGCGGTTGGAGGCAAACACCAGCTGTTTGCCATCGTGGGAGAACATGGGGAAACCGTCGAAACCGGGAAACGCCGTGATGCGTCGGATCTCCCGGGTCTCCACATCGATCAGGTAGAGGTCAAAATTCCGGCCGCTGGGGTCATCCAGGTTGGAGGCGAAGATCACGTGCCGCCCGTCCGGGTGCCAGTAGGGGCCAAAGTTGGCCGCCCCATTGTCGGTAAGCTGGATCGGCTCACGCTGCTCGAGATTCATGATGTGGATTTCGAGCCGGCTGGGGCGCACCAGGCCTTCGGCGAGCAGCGCCTGGTAGTCGGCCAGATCATCTCCCGTTGGGCGCGCTGCGCGCCACACGATCCACTTGCCGTCGCGGGAGAAGAAGGCTCCGCCGTCATAGCCGGGTGTGTCGGTAAGTTGCTCCACCCCGGTGCCGTCCGGGTTCATCAGGTAGAGGTCCAGATCGCCGCTGCGCACGGAGGTGAAGACAATCTTGTCACCCAGCGGCGAGTACACGGCCTCGGCATCATAGCCGGGCGTGTTCGTCAGCCGCATCAGGTTGCCGCCCTCGGGATCGGCACGGAAGACGTCGTAGCTCTCGTAGAGCGGCCACACGTAGCCCTGCGACAGGTCCGGCTTGGGGGGGCATTTGGGGCCACCCAGGTGGGTCGAGGCGTAGATGATGGACTCGTCGTCTGGTGCGATGAAGGCGCAGGTGGTTGCCCCCGCGCCCGAGGAGACCTGGCGCAGGTTCGAGCCGTCGGCGTCCATGCGGTAGATGACGTCGCAGCCGTGGTCGCCGCGGGTGGATTGAAAGATGAGCTCGTCGCCGTCGAAGGAGAAATAGGCCTCCGCGTTCTGCCCACCGAAGGTGAGCTGACGGATGTTGGTGAGGTGGTCTTCACCCGGGTAACGGAGGATCCCGTGCGTACCCTCGTCGGCGGTAGCTGGCCCAAACACCAACAAGCTCCCCACCGCCACCACCGTCCCTAAAGCTCTCCTCACGACTCTCACCTCCGAATCAGCGTTGAATCGCCTGCATTTCGACCGTGCGCCGCTTGCCGTCGCGCAGGAGCTGGACAGTGACGGCGTCCCCGGGCACGAGCTGGCGCAGGACGGCGGCGTACTCCCGGAGCGAGTCGACGGGCTCGCCGTTCACTGTCACCACTACGTCCCCCTCACGCAGGCCGGCCCCTGCGGCCGGCGAGCCGGGATTGACACCGGAAAGGCGCACGCCGTCACCGGAATAGGCGAAGTCCGGCACCGTGCCCAGCGCTACCCGGCGCGCGGGCTCATTCGGATCCGGCACTTGGGAAGCCCCTGCGCTGGTGTGGGTCAGACGCCCGTCGCGGCTGGCCAGGTAATCGATGGCCTCGCGCGCCACCGCTGCGACCCGGATCAGGCCCTGGCCGTTGATCTTGTCCGCCGTGTCCGACGGGCGGTGGTAATCGGCGTGGGCGCCACTGAAAAGCTGCACCGCGGGAATCCCAGCCTCGATGAAGCTCACTTGGTCGCTGGCATCCAGGGGCTCAGGCACTGGCTCGACTGTCACCCCGGTCAGGTAACCGGCGCCTCTCAGAATATGCGGCCACTCCCTGGCCGAGGCGCTGCCCAGAACGTACAGAGGGCCCTCCCCGAGGCGCCCCACAGTGTCCAGGTTGACCATGCCGATGGCATCTTCCGCCGCGACATCCACGAAGTGACGCGAACCCAGGCGCGCCGCCTCCTCGCCGGTGAAGGCGACGAAGACGATGGATCGCGCTGGCGGTGGTCCGACTGCCAGCACCCGCGCCAGCTCCAGCAGCACCGCGATGCCACTGGCGTTGTCGTCCGCCCCGGGATGCACTTTGCCGGCGTTGCCTGCGCGCACGTCCGGCCAGCCCCGACCCAGATGATCGTAATGCGCGCCGACCACCACGCGGCCCGCCTCTTGACCGGCCTGGTCGCCCGGGAGCACGCCCGCCACATTGCGTAGCGTCATGGCTCGCTCAGGATCTCCGGCGCGGGCCTGCCAGACCTGGAAGTAGCCTTCGCCTTCGTCGCCGGCGGGCTCGAGTCCCGCCCGTCGGAACTGCTCGGCGATGTAGTCGGCCGCCGCGTCCAGACCAGGGCTGCCCAGGCCCCGACCTTCGAGGGTGGGATCGGCCAGGCGGCGGATGTCCGCCATCATGCGTTCGGAGGAGAAAGCCGGCGGCAGCTCGGCGAGGGGCTGTTCCGGCTCGAGGGCCAGCGACGGCACTGGCCCGCCCACCAGCGTGACCGATAGCGGCGAGGCGTCCACCGGCCATTGGGCCTTCAGGGTGTTTTCTGGCTCATTCCCGGCGAAACCCAGGTGGCTGTACTTGCCGTAGTGGGGGAGCTTGCGCCCCAATCCGGGCATGGCGGCGACGTTGTCGGAGGCCACCCAGGCCAGGGCCCGGTCGGGGTCGGCCGGATGCCGAGCCATGACCACCGCCGCATGGTCTCCGCGGGTGAGCCTTTGCCCCGCCAACGTCACGCTGTCCGCCGTCGAATCGAACGGGTAAGTCTCCAAGGCTTGGTCGAGCACCGGTCGAAACCGGTTTTCCCAGCCCAGCAGCCACACAGCACGGTCCTCGGGAAGCGAGTCGAGCTCATCGTCCCAGCGAAGCTCCACCGCACCGTCGCGTCCACGCCGCCAGCTCCGGGCAAG
>CAZLYT010000382.1:0-1961 GCA_964563515.1 uncultured Candidatus Competibacteraceae bacterium
AGCTACTGCATTCTTAGAAGGGATCGCGGACTTCGAGCAAGTGGACTCTGAGCTGTGGCGGTAAGGCATATTCTGCTCGACACCAACGCCTATGTGGCTTTCAAACAGGGTACAGCAGATGCGGTGGAAGTGGTTCAGCACGCCCCCCGGATGGGTCTTAACAGCATTGTACTAGGCGAATTGCTCAGTGGTTTTGCGATGGGCACGCGCGAACAGGAGAATCGCCAGGAACTGGAGCAGTTCCTGGCATCGGATCGAGTCGATCAGATTGGGGTGGACCTTGCGACAGCTGAGCATTATGCCACGGTGTATCGTGACCTGCGACGGCGGGGTCGGCCGATTCCCACCAACGACATGTGGATTGCAGCGACGGCCTTGCAACACGGCCTTGCCATCTTTAGCCATGATCGACATTTTCACGAGGTTCCGGGCTTGCTGATTGGCTCCCGATTAGCTGATTTTATATTTTGAGAAGCCCTTCGGACCAATCACCTCATTTCGAATCAAGGCCTACGATAATCCGGTATGATGATAGTACCACATCGTGGCTGATGGGGTATTTGAGTTTTTTGACCATAAGGGTAACCCGGCGAGGGCATCGGATGCGTCGACACGCACCTCACGATTTCCTAAAGGAGCTGGTCTATGACACGCCTCTTGCTCAAGTTGGCGGGATATCCCTGGGATCACATTACGCCGCTGTTGACCGGCGATGTCGTCCCAGAGGGTATTGACCTCCAGTATGACGTGCACCACGGCCTTGCCCCCGTCACCGACAATCCGTCGTGCGCGGGCGGTGAGGCCTCGCTGGGACGCTTCATGATCGACACCTCGAGAGGCAACCGGGATTTTATCGGCCTCCCGGTCTTCCCGATGGTCGCGTTCCGCCATCGCTGCTTTCTGGTCAAGCGTGGCACCCCCATCGGCGACCTCTCGGAGCTCGAGGGGAAGCGAGTTGGCCTCGACGGCTGGCCCAACAGTGGCAATACCTGGACCCGGGTGCTGCTCCGCCAGGCCGGCGTCGATATTTGGAAGATCACCTGGGTCATCGCGCCGGTCGAGGGGCCGGCAGATGCCACGCATGGCCATGTCCCGCCCGAGGCGCCGCCGAACGTGCAGGGAGAGCCAGCCGGGAAGTCGCTGGTAGACTTGCTGCTGACCGGCGAGATCGACGTGCTGGTGGCGGCGTTCATGCCCACGGGCTTCTTCTCGCGCGAGAGCCCCATGGTGCCGATGATTCCGGACTACCGAGCCGCCGAGAAGATGTACTACCAGACATACGGCTATGTCCCGGCTCATCATCTGCTCAAGCTGCGCCGGGAAGTGGTCGAGCGAGACCCCTGGATCGTCAAGAGCGTGACGGCCGCGTTCACGGCGTCCAAGCGCCTGTGGTTGGAGCGGCGGCGTCACCTTGCGGACACGACGCCCTGGCTGCTGGCGGAGCTCGCCGAGACGGCGGCCGTCTTTGGCGATGACTGGCTGCCCTACGGCCTGGAGCCGAATCTGAAGATGCTGAGCGACTTCTGCCAGGATCAGTACGCGCAGAAGCTGGTGAACGCACCCGTCGATCCGGTCGCCGCGTTTGCGGACGCCACGCGCTTGGCCCGGTGAAGCGAGAGCGTTCAATGCCGGGAGGATTTCGACCCAGAGGGTAGGCTGTAGCACGTCGTTATCCTGTATCAGCAAGGGGTTCGGCGGTTTCTGCTCCCGGCTTAGGAGGCTGAGAACGGGGAAACTCTCTTCTGCGCTTCGATTGCATGGTTGCGCCCACATTTTCAGACACCCAAGTGGTGACATCCTGGACGCTAACCGTGCTCAGCGCCTCGGCCACGAGATCTTGGGTGAGTTCACCGCACATGCACGGAATCAGCAGGATGGACTTGTTCAGTTCGGTACGGCCATTGGCCTCGAGACGCTGTTTTGCCTTGCCAATCAGCGATTCGATTACATCACTGGAGCCC
>CAZLYT010000383.1:0-2236 GCA_964563515.1 uncultured Candidatus Competibacteraceae bacterium
CTGCTCCAAGTGCACCTGCTCGCTGACATCGCTAATGGTCCACTGCAGTCCAACCAGCTGTCCCCCCGCATCCAGAGTTGGACCCGCCCGCATGACCACCGACCGTGGTATCCCGTCGGCAGTGGCCAGCTCGCCTTGCCACTGGCGCGGCTCGAATCCGTCGTCCTTACTGGCCATCCGCTTCAGCAAGGAGCGAAAGCGCGACCGTTGTGTGGGCACTATGAACCCCGCCAGGGACTGTGGCGCCGGGTCATCGTCGACCTCGGCGCCCAGGAGATCCCTGGCGACGGCATTGGACTTACGAATGAGCCCCCGCCGATCGGTGGTGAGCAAGCCCTCCGGAGCCAGCTCGAAGAGATCTCGATAGCTCCGGCACTCGGCTTGTGCCTCGGAAAGCTTCGCCCTGGCCTCATCGCGTTGTCTTCGCATGTCCTCGTCGGCCTCCTGCAGCTTGCCGAGGGCCTCGCAGATTTGCTCGATGGCCTGGTATAGCCAATCCCGCATAGCCTGCGGCAGGTCGCGAGCCTGCTCCCGCAGTCGCTCGAGCCGCTCTTGAGCAAACTGGATGTCGCGTGATCCCACGTCCGGCTGGCTCCTCATGGCGACAGATCCATTGCTTGCAGAGACACGCTGACCGAGTCCCATGGCCGCGGGGGACGCTTGGCGCTCTCTCCGACAATCGAGGAGCGAAAAAGTCCCGAAGCAAGTGCGCAGCCCGCCAAGCGCCCGCGTGCTGCTCGCTGCTTGGCGGGCGCGCGCCGGGTGCGTCGGCCGGTGGCCCTGCAGACAGCCTCCAGGGGCCTGTAGCGGGCCGTACAACCTCTTTATTCAGGCTAGTAGAGGACCAGCCCCGTTGCCGATTGTGCCCGCTCAACCAACACGCGCGCCCCCACGCTCGCCTATTGGCTTGGTGGGCAGGTGCCTTGGGCCCAAGGTTGCTCATTTTCATCGCCCCGCGATGTTGCTGGGGCTCGCCGGCGCGACCCGCCAGATGTTGTTTCCCACGTCGTCAGCCACCAGCAGTGCGCCGGTGCCATCGACAGCGACGCCTACCGGCCGGCCCCGCGCTTCGCCCTCTTCGTTGACGAAGCCGGTGAGAACGTCGCTTGGCATTCCCGCCGGTTGGCCGTTCTCGAAGGGCACGAAGATGACCTTGTAGCCGCTGCGGGGCTTGCGGTTCCAGGAGCCGTGCTGTCCCACGAACGCACCGTTGTGGTAGCGCTCGGGGAGTAGGTCGGATTGGTAGAACACGAGCCCCAGGGAGGCCGTGTGGGGGCCCAGCGCGTAGTCCGGCACCTTGGCTTCGGCCACCAGTTCTGGGCGCTGTGGCTGCACCCGTTCGTCCACGTGTTGGCCGAAATAGCTGTAGGGCCAGCCGTAGAAGTCGCCCTCTGCCACCGCCGTCATGTAGTCGGGCACCAGATCGCCCCCCAAGGCGTCGCGCTCGTTCACCGTGGTCCACAGGGCACTGGAGGCGGGGTGCCAGTCGAGGCCGTTGGGGTTGCGCAGTCCAGAGGCGAAGACACGGTAGCTTCCGGCCTCCGGATCCACCTCCAGGATGGCGGCGCGGTCCTCTTCCTCGTCGATGCCATTCTCGGCGATGTTGCTGTTGGAGCCCACGCTCACGTACAGCCTGGAGCCGTCCGGGCTGGCGATGACGTTCTTGGTCCAATGGTGGTTGATGGGGCCGGCGGGCAGATCGACCACCTTGTCGCCGGGCGCGGTGATCTCGTTATCGCCCTCCCGGTAGGGGAAGCGCATCAGCGCGTCGGTGTTGGCCACGTAGAAATCCTGCCCGACCAGGACCATGCCGAAGGGAGAGTGCAGCCGGTCCAGGAAAGTGGTTCGCGTCTCCGGCTCACCGTCCCCGTCTGAGTCCCGCAGCAGGGTGATGCGGTCGGCGCTCGGCACAGCCGCGCCGGCGCGTTTCATGATCAGTCCCATGACCCAACCCTTGAGGCCACCGCTGTCTTCCGGGCGCGGCGGGGCATTGGTCTCAGCTACCAGGATGTCGCCATTGGGAAGCACGTACAGCCAGCGCGGATGGTCGAGGTCGGTGGCAAAGGCGCTGACGGCGAGCCCCTCGGCCGCCTCCGGTGTGGCGCCGGCAGGCCAACCCGTGGCCGGGGCGATCTCGACTGTGGGCATGATCAGCGGCGGCTCCGGTGGCGGCAGCGTGGGGTCCGGCCCCGTGCCGGCGCTGACCGGCAGGGTAGCTTGACTGCCGCAGCCGGAG
>CAZLYT010000384.1:0-2081 GCA_964563515.1 uncultured Candidatus Competibacteraceae bacterium
ACTCTTTGAGCGTGCCGCCGGGGACCACCGGCGTGACGAAATAGGCCTGACCGTCGTGCACGCGGAATTCGAAGATCGGCAGTATGTTGGGATGGTCCAGCCGCGCCACGGCGCGCGCCTCACGCATGAATCGTTCGAGAAGATCGGTTTTCACGACCAGCTCGGTGCGGATCATCTTCAGCGCAACCTCGCGCTGAAGGACCGTGTCGCGCGCACCATAAACGATCGCCATCGCACCCTCGCCGAGCACGCGAGTGACGACGTAACTGCCAACTATCTGACCTACGAGATCATTCATGGCTGGATCGGTGCTCGATTGGATTCCCAGCGTGAAACGCCAGAATATCCCGATGCGCCGGCGAAGTCGTCAACGGCGTTGATTCGGCGCAGGTGTCATGGAGTTACATCTTGATTTCTTGTAGTTATCGCGACCTAGCCGCCTCGCACTGTTTCGCCAGCCGGCGTTCCGTCGTGTAACGCACGCCGAAACGTTCCGCGATCTCCTTCTGAGAGTATGCCCCGCTCAGGTACGCCACAGCCCTTGCCTTTCAGCGGTATCGGCTCAGCCGGACGACTTACCGGCCTCGCGCAAAATACGGGTGGCCGCTGCACTGGGATACCTGCCGTTGAATCTCTGTCGGATCAAGCGGCAACAGTGGGTCGTTCGCGGTCACCGTCCGCTGGGGTCGGCAACTGGAGAGCGGCCAAGCCGGCACCATCCTTGCTGAAGTAAGTCGAAACCACACAGCACGGAGGCTGCCATGCTCGTTCTAAGTCGTCGCTCTGGTCAGGGCCTCACCGTTCGCCTGAACCCTAGTATCGACCCATCCACACCTGTGGGTGAGCTCCTGGGCGAGGTCGGCATACGCATCCTCATCACCCAGTTCCGGGGCAACCAAGTTGCCCTCGGCGTCGATGCGCCGTTCGAGTTTGAGATCGTGCGAGACGAGCTGCTCCCGGCTCCCGATGCACTTGGCAGTGACGGTGCTTGAGAGAATGGAGACGAGGAGGCGCCAGCTCTTTCTCCCGTTTGCGGGTTGCCTGCTGGTGCTTCTCATTGCCTGCGCCCATGCGCTCCCGGCAGCCTACACCGGCAAAGTCATCAAGGTGGTGGATGGAGACACCATTCATATCCTTTACGAAGGGCGACCCCTTAGGGTTCGGCTTTCGGAGATTGACACGCCCGAGCGCGCGCAGCCGTGGTATCGGCGTGCCAGGGAGGCGCTTGCCGGCAAGGTCGCCGGAGAAGTCGTTACCGTCGAGGAAGTTGACTGGGACCGATACGGCCGCCTGGTAGGCAAGATCTGGCTTGACGAACGGGATGTGAACAGGGAAATGGTCGCGGAGGGCCATGCTTGGGTATACCGTCGTTATTTGCGTGACCCGTCTCTGCTTGAAGATGAAGAAGCAGCTCAACGCAACCACCTAGGCCTTTGGGCCCTTCCAGAAGCGCAAAAGGTTCCACCCTGGGAGTGGCGTCGCCGTTAGCCGCGGCGGATTGTGACAGCGTGGACCACGTGACCCGTTGAAGAGGAGTCGGGCGGCCCCGGCAATGACGCACCGCTCACTGGTGCAGCGGGTCTACCCCGCCTGAGCCAAAATCCGCTGTACCACGCTGACGCCGACCCCCACCTCCCGAGCTACCTTGTGAATACCCATCCCACGCGCTCTAAGAGCACGTATACGCTCCTCTAGTTGCTCAGCGACTCGAGGGTCTCCCCAGCTGCTTTCCCTGCGCTCTTGCGCGCTGCAGGCCAGCCTGTACGCGCTCACGGATCATGGCTCGCTCGAACTCGGCGAACACCCCCATCATCTGGAACATGGCCTTGCCCGCTGGCGTACTTGTGTCCAAGCCTTGCTGGTGCAGGAAAAGGTCCACGCGCAGCGCGTGCAGCTCGCTGAGGAAACCTACAAGGTCCTGCAGGGATCGGCCTAGGCGGTCAACTGACCAAGCTGCTACCAGGTCAAACTCCCGACGTGTAGCCGACTTCAGCATCGCATCGAAGCTCGACCTCTTCTCGCGTCCTTTGGCACCACTGATTCCGTGATCAACAAACTCAGCCACCACCTCCCAGCCTGAC
>CAZLYT010000385.1:0-3841 GCA_964563515.1 uncultured Candidatus Competibacteraceae bacterium
ACCGGTGCACATGGGGCAGGGTGAGAGCGTGGTGTAGAGGGTTGAGCGGCGGTAGACGGCGGCCGGCTGGCGCCCGGCATTCTCCAGCGCGTCCATCTCTCCGTGCAAGATGGCGCTGCCGCTTTGCACCCGGCGATTGTGCCCGCGGCCGATGATCTGCCCGTCGCATACCAGCACGCTGCCGATGGGGATGCCGCCCTCCGCCAGCCCCTCTCGAGCCTCGGCGATGGCCTCCAACAAATAGCTATCCATTCAGTGCACTCCCCCAATGCGGCTGGGCTGAGAATCCCCATCGACGGCAAACCTGCCCCGGGGCGAGGGGTCAAAACGAACGCACGCACGATGGAGCTGGCGCCCGATCACGGCCCCGGTTATCGATCAGCGTTTCGGCTCGCAGAAAACTAGACCGTCCCCTTGCGGCGGCGCAACATCCAGCCACTGCGCTGTTCACGGCGCGCCCCCCCTCAACGACCACCGGAAACGTCCACAAAGCTGCCGGTGACGTAAGAGGCTGCGTCGGAGAGCAACCAGAGGATGGCCTGGGCCACCTCTTCGGGCTGCCCCCCTCGCTGCATCGGAACCGCAACCTTGACCCGCTCGACCCGCTCCGGCTCGCCGCCACTGGCATGGATGTCGGTGTAGATGACGCCAGGGCGCACGGCATTGACGCGGATGCCCTCGGCGGCCACCTCCTTGGCCAGCCCAATAGTCAACGCATCGATGGCCGCTTTGGAGGCGGCATAGTCCACGTACTCGTTGGGCGCACCCAGCCGGGCCGCCATCGAGGAAACATTCACAATGGCGCCGCCGTGACCGCCATGGCGCCTCGACATGCGCCGGATCCCCTCTCGAGCACACAGGAACGCGCCGCTGACATTGGTAGCCAACACGCGCTGCAGCCGGGCCGAATCCATGTCCTCCACCCGCGCCTGCGGCTCCAGGATACCGGCGTTGTTCACCAGCGCCGTGATCGGCCCGAGGCTTTGTTCGACGGCCTGGAACAAGCGCTCCACCTGGTCCTCCGCGGCCACATCACCCGCCACGGCCAGCGCCCGACCGCCGCCGGCCTGGATGTGGGCGACCACTGCGTCCGCCGCCGTGCGGTGGTGCAGATAGTTCACGCCCACGGCATACCCCTGCGCCGCCGCAAGGCGCGCAGTAGCGGCTCCGATACCACGGCTGGCGCCCGTGATGATGATGACTCTGTCCATGGTTACTGGCCGCCCTCCCGGTAAAAAATCCAGCTCACCTGCTCACCATTCCCAGGCCTCGTCACCACGATCAGGTTGGTGCTCTCGGGCGCGACCTTCTGCTGCGCCGGCGTCCCACAACTCCAACGGAAGGCGCTGGCGGGAACGCGAATCTCCCGGCTGTCGCCGGGATCCACCCGCACCCGCGCGCCGAGCAGCCCCTCCACGAAGACCGGTCGCTCGGCGCAGCTGTCCTGGCTGACCCCCAGTCGGGTGCGGACCTGCGGACGCTCCAACTTGGAGTCGACGGCTGCCGAGGGACCCCAGCTGCACGCGACCAGTACCGACCCCAACCCAATCGCCAGCAGCCATTCGCGGGCACGCCGCCAAGCAGTCAGAACATTCATGCCATCACCGAGTGCTGTGTCGACTGGAACCACTCCAGTTGATGCTCCCGTCAGCGGGGACGGGTAACATGCCGGCTCCCGTTACATCCCCCCAACCCCATCATCAGCCATGGACGAGAACCCTCAGGCTGACCTGCTGCGCATCGATGTCCCCATCGGCTGTCTGGACACCGAGCACATGATGGCGGTGCTGGTGCCGAGCCCGGGCTTCCATTGTGACGTCTGGCGTGTCAGCCGGGTGGTGATCCACGAAGACGGACGCCGCACGCCTCTCGATTACGTGATCAAGCGCCACAAGGAAGCGGCGCGGATGCAGGACCTGCGCATCCTGTACAAAGATTACCTGCGGCTGAAGGCAGCGCTAGAGGATATCGTGCCCAATGCCGGCTTCGTTTGGACCCAGGTGGGTGAGGCCGCCAACTGCGTGGTCATCGCCGAAGCGGTTCACCCTTGGTTCAACATCGCCAATCCCGCCAATGAAGAGGATCTGGTGCCCCTGATGGCGCGCCAGACCAAAGCCCGATTGCAACTCCAAACATTCCTGCAGGCCGCGCGCCGATGGGACGACGAGGAGGGGCGCGTCATTGATCTCTGGGGACTGGACAACCTGGTGTTGGACGTCAATCGAGAGATCCGTTACCTGGACAGCTTCCGAGTGTTTTTTTTCGAGGACATCTTGCACGCCATCGACGGTAACGATGAAGCCCTGGCGGAGAAAATCCAGGTCTCTCGTCAACGCCGACTCTACCTGCAGTACATCTTGGAGCAGGCCCAGGGCTAGGACGGTGCCGACCTAAGCTTCACCCGGTCAGGGGGAGCTTGGTGGCTCCATATGACCCATTCCACCCAAGAACACGCCAAACAGCGCCGAGACCAGCGCCCCGATCGCCGAGAGGATCACAAAGGCAGGAATCGAGGCCACCGCAACCTTGACCAGCAACACTACCATGGAGAGGAAGGGGATCTTGACATCGGTAATGACCACGTGCTGGCCGTCGTTTTCGCTCATTGCTGGCTCCTGTTCTCGCACTGGATGGTCACTGCGCCTCGTCGATCATCCGCACGGTCGCCTCCTCCACCTCGGTGGCGACGGCAATGAGCTCAGGCGAGTCGGACATCATCTCTAGCAGCG
Source organism: uncultured Candidatus Competibacteraceae bacterium (assembly GCA_964563515.1). Taxonomy (GTDB): domain Bacteria; phylum Pseudomonadota; class Gammaproteobacteria; order Competibacterales; family JAHEDQ01; genus CAZLYT01. The sequence continues at coordinate 2,730 of CAZLYT010000385.1, forward strand.
CTTTCGGGCGAATCATGCCGATTTTAGTGGTGCCCGCCTCCGAGTACACCGAGATCCGGCAAGGCAACGCCATGTTCATGCTCATGTCGCTGATCAGGACTTCTTTGGCCCGCTGCGGATTGCATACCTCCAAGATGCGGCACTCGTTGGGCAGATCGACGCCCTTGCCCTTGAGGGTTTCCTTGAGGTCGTAGACGTGCAGCACCCCGAAACCGTTCCGCTTGACCGCCTCCTCGAGATCGGCCGCAGCCTGACTCACGGATTTCCGTGACTCAACGATGTACTTCATCAATCGGTCTCCTCTCGCTAGACGTCGAAGCTCAACATCTGATCCCGCACCGTTTGCAGATGCTGTTTCAGGGCACGCTGGGCGGCCTCCGCATCGCGCTCTTTCAAAGCGGTTACTACGCCACTGTGCTGATGGCTGTAGAGCAGCCGCAGCCGGTAGTTGAGGCTCTTCTGTTTGAGCCGATACCAGCGCGGCGTATTGCGCACCAGGTTCAAGGCCCGGCAGAAGTCGGTCAGCAGCCCATTCTTGGTGGCGCGGAAAATGGCGTAGTGCAACTGGCCATCCCAGTGCTCGAACTCGGCGGTGCCCTCGGCCGCCAGGCTGTGCTCGAGCGCCGACTCGATCTGGGCCAGGTCGTCAGCGCCGGCCCGCTGAGCCGCCAGCGCCGCGGCTTGGGGCTCGATGATCAGGCGCACCTCCATGACGTCCGCAGGGCTGGCCGTCTCCATGCCACCCAACAGCTCGCTGACGGTGGCCTCGGGAGCCGAACGCACGAAGGTGCCCCGCCCCACGTAGCGCACCAGCAGACCCTCGTCTTGTAGCGCCTTCAACGCGCGCCGCACGGTATTGCGGGCGACCCGGTAGCTCGCGCAAAGCTCCCGCTCCGACGGGATGCGGTGACCGGAGAGCCACTCGCCGCGCTGGATGCGGGAGACCACGTCGCGCATGACAGAATCCGCGGAACCCATCGGATGCATCGCTCGACTCGAATGATGTGAACCAATATGGACCAATGCTTCAGGACTGACCACCGCGGACGCCGGCTCCCTTAGCAGCGTTTACAACGGATCGGACCGGGACCAGACTCGGTGAACAATAAGGC
>CAZLYT010000386.1:0-4174 GCA_964563515.1 uncultured Candidatus Competibacteraceae bacterium
TTCTGGAACCTCCTCACGCTGGATGAGGATAGTCGCCTCCGACTTGTATACCGCTGGCAAAAGCAGTGCGAGCGCAACTGCAGCCGCGCATATGAGCACGAAAGGCAGAATCAGCGACGTCTTCCGCCGCCGCAGGATGCCGATGTAGTCACTCAGTGTAAGAGGTTGCAGAGTTTGCACAGTATCCATGCTCAGCTTTCTATTCCTGCCTTCGCCTTGGCGCCGGGATGGGTTTAAAAACCATTGTTCGAGTGCCCTCGTCAGTCGAGCTCCGACGGCGGCCTCCACGAGATGCTGAACATCACGCCGGTATTGTCGGCGGATTCATCGAAAATCTCCCGGTCCTCTCGCTCATGGAACAGGCTCGCTCGCAAGCTCCACGCTAGGCTCAATGCATAATTCAGCGAAGGCTCGATATACATGTAGCTTCGATTGGTGCGCTCGTTCTCGATCAGCAGTGACTCGTTCTCGAAGTAGCGAGCTTCCAACCTGGCTGCCAGCCTCGGCGTCAAGCTATACGCATAGTCGACCACAATTTCATCCTGCTCCACGACGTCTCCCGACGAGCTCGGCACCAGTCGATGAGAGATGCGCCCCCGCAGCAACCAGAGCTCGTCGCGAAACCTGCCGGTCAATATCAGCGAGTAGCCGTCGTTAGTGCCTTCATCGGTCGGGGTGTCGAAGTCTGTCTCGCGCCAACCCACGTCTAATCCCGCAGAAAATCGCTCCGTGAAAGAGCGTTCGATGCCGGTGAGAAACTCTTGAGTTTGGTACTGGCGGTCTCTGTTCGGCGCTTCGTAGTCCACGTATCGAACGCGATTGGTCCACCGAGTACGCTCGTCGACCGCATAGCTATGATCGAGCGAGTAGGTGTACTGCTTGTACTCGGAGAAGTCCAAGTCGACCTCATCGTCCTCGTAGTACTGCTGCCGGTAAGCAAAAGTCGCGCCGACGGTCGTCCGCTCGCTCAATCTGTAGCGATAGCGCGGCACGATGTCGCCGCGATTGCGAATTACTTGCACCGCTGTCGCCCGAGTGTCTGCATCGTCATCGGCGATATCGCCGGGCAGGTCTGGGTCGAAGTTGTCTCGATTGGAGAAAGTGTCGTCACGGCGCCAGGCGCCATCGAGCTGAAAAAAGCTGCGTTCGGTCCGAAACTCCGAACCGAGCCGCGCAAGGATTTGTCCTCTATCTTCCAGGTCGGTTTCGCCCTCATACTCGTACATGCGGTAGCTGAAGCGCCCCAGCGCTCGCACATCCATCGTTTCCGTCTGTCGGCTAACCAGACCTTGGAGTGTTGGAATGTTGGTCCAGGTGCTCTCTTGTTCATCGGGCACGAGCCGGATGTTGTCCTCGTACTGGGTGGTGAATTCGACGGTAGGCTGTATTAGCCAGGCCTCCGCGAGCGCCGCTGTTCCATGCACGCTCGCCAAGCCCAGGATGACCCATGGAACCAACCGTGTCCCGACGCGGTGCGCCGAGCTTTCAACGGCGGCAACCATGCCCTTTCTGGAGGGAGCTGAGCGCCATGGGGCCGCGCCGATCTGCGCAATTAGCATGGTTGGCACGGGCGATCAGGGGACGACGACGACGTCGCCGCTCTCGAGCAGGATGTTCTGATCGAGATTGCGGCCATCCTCCACGTCGCCGAAGTCGAAGGGCATGGTTGCCAGCTGATCGCCGGTGCGACGCACGATGTTGATGCTGCCCCTCGATGCGTAGGGCGTCAGCCCCCCAGCCAAGGTGAGCGCCTGCAACACATCCACATAGCGTCCGGGCACGAACTGCCCCGGGTTGTTTACCTTTCCAAGCACGTAGATACGGTAACCGGCGAGCTTGGCCGCCGACACCGAGACCACGGCCTCGGGGATGAAGCGACCCAGACGCTCGGTAATGATCTGCTGAATCTCGGAGGTGGTCTTGCCCGCTGCCTGTATGTCCCCGGCCAAGGGAAACGAGATTCCACCGTCGGGCCGCACCAACACCTGCCTCGTCAGCTCGGGCTCCTTCCACACCGAGATGTCCAGTACATCTTCCGGCCCGATCTTGTACTCCTCCACCAGGTAGCCGCTTTCCTGGGAGATTGCTTGCGCTGTGAACAGTAGTAAGAGGGTCGCCAACGCCCAGGAGGCCGCCCGTGGCAAGGTTCCACCCATTCGATTCTGTCCATCGCGATGTGTCATCTGCTCGTCACCCCGAAATGTGTGCTGGCTTGATACCGCCGTCGAGCGGCACCCGCTCGCATCTGGCTCAAAGTCATGGTGGCCAAAGCGCTCACCAATCGGCGCGCCCCTATTGTTCGGCCTCGCCCCGCGCATTGTAACCGTGTTGGCGGTCGCGGCGCAGTGGGCGTCGGCGCGCTCGCGATGAGCAACACGCGGGCCAGCATTCGGGCTCAACCGCGCATCCGCCTCCACGGCACTGCAAGGCCAGGGAACTCGTCTCCTCTCCGCAGCCGCCTGGCCAACCTAACGGCACGAGCTGCAATGGGTTCCTTCCCGCCGTGCGCCCGCCATCGGGCCCACCGCGGGAGCCTGGCGTGGCAGTGCGCTGGCGCCAGTGCTGCGGAACCGAGCATCGGCCCCTGGTGGGCTCTCAACACCGCGAAAGCCTCAAGTTTCTTTACACCCGGTCGGTCATTCGATAGATAGGGTGTTGCGGCGCCCGATCATCGAGGCGAGCACTAGGGGGTATCGGTGGAGAATCGACCTGACAAGCGGGGCTATGATCAGGCGCGCCGGCTCTCCCGACGCGGACTACTTCGACTGACCGTTGCGGGCGTGGCGGCCCTGGCCGCCGGTCCCACGCTCGCCGCAAAACCCGAGCGCCGCCTCACGCTGCGCAATCTCCACACCAACGAGATGGTGGCGGTGGTGTACTGGAGCAACGGACGCTACCAACCCTCGGCCCTCGGCAAGATCTACGACGTACTGCGCGACCACCGCCGCGACGAGGTGCATCCCATCGACCCGCGGCTGCTGGATCTGCTACATCGGCTAGGACTCGCCACGTCTGCCCGCGCGCCCTTCGAGATCGTTTCCGGATATCGTTCGCCCCAAACCAACGCCGTGCTCCGGGTCGGCTCGTCGGGCGTCGCCAAGCGCAGCTACCATATGCGGGGCGAAGCGGTCGACATCCGACTCCCCTGCTGCGGCCTCGACCACCTTCACCGACAGGCGCTCATGCTTCGCGGCGGTGGTGTCGGGCTGTACCGACGCTCGCAATTCGTCCACGTGGATGTGGGCCCAGTCCGACAGTGGGTAGGCTGAAGCGAGGGAGACGGTCCGCAAAGTCTCTTCAGAACGGCCAGTACCACGGGCTCTCGACCAGCTCGCCGGCGCAATTCGCAAGCTGCAGCTGATAGCTGCGTGCCCTGATCTCGACCCGACTCGCCACGTTCATGAGCCACTGCTTGCTGCGGTAGCTGCCGCGGCGATAACCAGCGTGGCCCTCGTGATAAGCCAGATACTGACGGTAGGCATCGTCCAGGGGAATGCCCAAACGACGGTTTGATTGGTCGCCATACCAGCCGATGAAGTCGGTTACGTCGCCGAAGTCGTCGCGGTCGGCGCCGCCATTGCCTGTCGCCTCCCGGTACCAAACCCAGGTGCCGTCGGTGGCCTGAGCATAGCCATAGGCGGATGATGGACGTGTCCACGGGATGAACCAGAGCAAGCGGTTGCGAGGTGGCCGGGCGTCGTTTACGAAAGCCGACTCCTGGTACAAGATCGCCATCTGTACATGCACTGGTACCCCCCAGCGCTCGCTGCTCTCCAAGGCGTCCCGATACCAGCGCGATTTCTCTTTGAATATGGCGCAGCTATCGGCAGGGTTGCGCGGCGGGCTGGAGCCGCAGCCGGCCAACGCGCTGGCAGCGACGCCGAGAGCGGCAGCCGACACCAGCGTCGACCAGCCCACGCTCCGAGCTCTTGCACCAGATGTGCCCATGGGTGCGGAGCTAAGCAGGCGTCTCAACGGCTGTCAAACGCGCTCGCCGATTGTGAAGGCCTGCATCACTCCGCCTTGACGGCCTCGAAAGCCTCGAGGGCCTCCTTCCGACTTGCCGCCAAATCGACCAGGCGCTCGGGATAGTCACGTCCCAGCACTATTCCGGCACGCTCGAGAACCTCCGCTGGGGCAGTCCACGGGCTGTGAATGCATTCGTTGGGTAAGT
>CAZLYT010000387.1:0-1647 GCA_964563515.1 uncultured Candidatus Competibacteraceae bacterium
GGGGGATCATGCCGCGCTGCCACCGGAGCCACCGCCAGCGACGGCGGTTCTACCGGCCGTGCTGATCCGCAGAGGCGGCGAAAATCCACCCTTCTGGGACCACGACCGCTCCTTCGTGGAGACCATGGTGGAGCTCTATGAGCGGGTACGAAAGGCTAACAAAGACGGGATGTGACTTCGACGCGTGCAATCCGCCGCGAGTCATTCTCCATATCTGTTCACATTGACTTGACCCGACAAGAATCGCGCCTGGAGACGCTCCTACAGCAGAAAACCCTCCGCCCCATCGTAGGAGCGCCTCCAGGCACGATTGCCTTTCTGAAGGCCACCGCATTGCCCGTTCATGTTTCGTGAATGCCGAAATATGCAAGGCGGCAAGAGTCCGGATGCGTCACGCGGCGGCGACCTCGCGCCTATTGCTTGTTTTCAGAGTGACATCAAGAAGGGCATCGAGCAGGCGGCCGCGGATAGCGGTGGATTGGTCGAGGCTGGCCTGCAGCCGGTCGCGAAGTGCCATCAGCTCCTCTGCTTCAGCGACGATGCGGTGCGGCTCCGCGAGGGCGGAATGGGGACCGGCAAAGGTGCCCATTGGCCTTAGCTGATAATTGCTAATGTTCCAGTACCAGCTTTGCTCCAAGCGGTGCATTCTTGTTGCGGCGGTGTGGCATTCCTGCATTTCGAGCAGGTTGAGAAGCCGCAGGACCTGAAACGCCAGGAGTTCGTGCTCATGCGGCCGGTCATCGCGGATGATTGCCGCGTGGTCCTGTTCGGCGCAGGGCATGTGGGTCGCGCCCTCGTTTGGGTACTGGAGCCGATGGCGGACCGGAACTTCGGGGCCGATGGCCGCCAGGATGTATTCACCGGCAGCTCCGTAGCCAGCGCTACCGAGGACCGCGGGCGGGCCTGAGCTGTGCTGATGGCTTGGCTACGGCGCTCAATTTATGCCACGCCCGATCACGCGGTGCGTTGGGCCACCCGCGGTCGGCGCATATCGCGAAGTTGTAGAAGCCGCTAGGATGGCAGCTCGGCGCCCACATTCGGCGATCCCGTAACCAACACTCGGGGCGAACAAGCTGTGGACCCAAGACCGCCATTCGAGAGCAGACTCAGAAATTTTCCTACCTTTACGATTCGTGGCCCGCTCTGCCCCTTTGCAAGATGAAGAACGCTCGCATGGGAATAGCGGTACTAGGACACCGACGGTGGGGCGGGAGCCCTTGACACGCCGCGCCAACCCAGTGCCTTCAGTGGGCATGTTCGCATGAGCAACTCGGTATTTCTCACCCGCGTGTTACTACGCAACTACAAGAGCATCGGTTACTGCGATGTACGGCTGGGGCCGCGGACCTACCTAGTTGGGGCCAATGGTTCGGGCAAGAGTAATTTTCTTGACGCACTGCACCTGGTGCGTGACGCGTTGGCCAGCTCGCTAGACAACGCATTGAACGAGCGTGGCGGGCTGTCCGAGGTGCGCCCACTATGCCTTCAATATCGGCGCGCTGTCGAGGCGCGGCTACGAAGTTCAGACCGAGGAGTGCGTGATTGCTGGTATCGGCAAGGGGCCGTTCTATCAGATCGAGCGAGGCCACCGGAAGTTGAGCAGCGAGGTACCTTTCCCAGCCTTGACCTCCGATCGCTTGGCGCTGG
>CAZLYT010000388.1:0-3075 GCA_964563515.1 uncultured Candidatus Competibacteraceae bacterium
ATGGAGCGGCGCGCCGCCGGCGTGGCGTTGACAGTGAGGCCGGCAAAAACGGCCGCCACGTCCAGGGGACCAATGGTGGCGAAAAAAGTCGCCAGAGCAACGACGGCAGTCTCTTGCATCGCGGATCCGAAGTTGTGGTGAGGGCAGCGGCCCCAGGACTCAATGGGGTTCGAACTGGATCGGGAGTATAGGCAGTACGGACGCCTTTGCCCGAAGGGAAAAACCTGGAAGGGAAAACCTGGGGTCGCGGTAGGGACGCAGGTTGCCCTCCGCCCCCCGCATAGATCCGTACCTGCGGTATTGCCGCATACGGCTCCTGCCTCGGGTCATCGGCCCGGGCGGTTAGCCCCAGGGTGGCAGCGATAGCCACGATTACCTGCTTCATCGCATCCAGTTCTTGACCCGGATCATGGCACCCAACCCCCGAGTCGCGCAGGTTCGCGGATGGTTACGTCGCATCCCGAGCCGGGAGGGGAAGTGCCACGATGCCCACCAAAGAAGAGCTATTGGCGAAGGCCAACCAACCGGCCGCGGAGGCGCTGCGGCTCCACCCGTTTTATCGGGGCAAGGTGGAAACGGTGCCGAAATGCCGGATTCGCGACCTGGACGATTTCGCGATCTGGTATTCGCCCGGCGTGGCCGCCCCGTGCAAGGCGATCCAGGCCGATCCGGAGCTGGTCTATCAGTACACCAACAAGGGCAACACCATCGCCGTGATCAGCGACGGCACGCGGGTGCTGGGACTGGGCGACATCGGGCCCAAGGCGGGTCTGCCGGTGATGGAGGGTAAGGCGCTGCTCTACAAGTATCTGGGTGGCGTGGATGCCGTCCCGTTGATGATCGACAGCAAGGACCCAGACGCGATCATCAACACCGTCCGGCTGCTGCAGCCGGCTTTCGGCGGGGTGAATCTGGAGGACATCTCCCAGCCCAAGTGCTTCCGCATCCTCGACACCTTGCGCGCCCAATGCGAGATCCCCATCTGGCACGACGACCAGCAGGGCACCGCCACCGTCACCTTGGCCGGCCTGATCAACGCCTTGAAGCTGGTGGGCAAGCGCATCGACCAGGTCCAAATCGCCTTCATCGGCATGGGCGCCGCCAACGTGGCCACCAGCCGTCTGGTGCTGGCGCATGGGGCCGACCCGGCGCTCTGCTACGGCGTGGACACCCGGGGCATCCTCCACCAGGGCCGCGACGACATCCAGCTCCGCAAGGCGGAGTTCGTGGACAAGTGGAAGCTTTGCACCATCACCAACGCCGCGGGCCGCACCGGCGGCATCCCCGAAGCGTTGACGGGCGCTGATGTCTGTATCGCCTTGTCCACCCCCGGTCCGGATGTCATCAAGAAGGAATGGGTCGCGACCATGGCAAAGGATGCGATCGTCTTCGTCTGCGCCAACCCGATCCCGGAAATCTGGCCCTGGGATGCCACCGAAGCCGGTGCCGCGGTGGTCGCCACCGGTCGCTCCGATTTCCCCAATCAGCTCAACAACTCCCTGGGCTTTCCCGGGATCTTTCGCGGCGCCCTCGACGTGCGGGCCAAAGCCATCACCGATGAGATGTGCATCGCAGCGGCCGAAGCGCTGGCCGAGATGGCCGAGGCCAAGGGCCTGCAACCGGATCACATCCTGCCCACCATGGATGAGTGGGAGATCTTCCCGCGGGAGGCGGTGGCCGTCGCGATGAAGGCGCAGGCGCAAGGCATTGCCCGACTGACGCTCACGGCGGAGCAGGAGCTGGAGCAGGCCTCCGCCATCATCCGACGCGTTCGCGACCTGACGCAGCTGATGATGAAGGAAGGCTTCATCGCGGCTGCGGAGTGAGGAGGCTTCCGATGTACGACCTGATCATCATCGGCGGCGGACCCGCGGGCCTGACCGCCGCCGCTTACGCCTTACACCGGCGCCTGGAGACCCTGCTCATCGCCGAGGATCTGGGGGGCAAGGTCAACTACCACATCAAGCTCGAGGGTCTGGAAGGCCACGAGGCCATCACCGGCGCCGACCTGGTGAACAAGTTCAAGCGCCAGCTCGAGTACCTCCAGTTTGCCCATCAGATGGATCGCGTTTCGACAGTAACGCCGATGGACGGGTACTTTGCCCTGATCACCAAGACCGACCGGCGCTACCAGACCCGGGCGATCGTCATCGCCACCGGCGTGCGGGCGGTGCGACTAAACGTGCCCGGCGAGCAGCGCTTGCTGGGCCACGGCGTGTCGTACTCGGCGCTGAGCCACGCCCAGGTGTTCATCGAGAAGGAGGCGGCCATCCTCGGCAGCGGTGCCCGCGCCCTGCGCGGCGCGGCCGAGCTCGCCAACGTCGCCGCCCAGGTGCACCTGCTCCTCCCCGAACCCGGTGTGATCGATTCGCCGTTGGGCCAGAAGCTGCGCGCGAACCCCAAGGTGACGGTGCACGAGAACGTGGAGGTCAGCGAGATTCGCGGTGACCCCTTCGTCGAAAGCGTGCTGGTGCGTCATCGCGGCGACGGCGAAGCGCGGGAAATCCCCGTGGACGGGCTTTTCATCGAGCTGGGGCTGATGCCGAACTCGCAACTGGTGGCCGACCTGGGTATCAGCGACAGCAGCGGACGAATCGTGGTCGACTCGAAATGCGTCGCTAGGTACCCAGGCATCTTCGCCGCCGGGGACGTCACCGACACCATCATCGAGCAAGTGCTGGTGGCAACGGGCGAAGGAGCCAAGGCCGCGCTGAGCGCCTATGACTATTTGCTGTGAGATTCTGCCCAGCCGACCGCCGCGCGCTGCCGCGCGGCGAACAGCGGTCCAGCTGTAGGAGCAATGTCAGTTGCGATGGCGCGCGCGAGCGCGCCGATGTTGCGGCGGCCAGCAACAGGGGCGCGTGGCGCCCCATCGCGGCGTATGCCGCTCCTGATATGGATTGACCTGTCAACTATTGGCACCGGTATTATTGTCTTTTCCTCCTTCGATCAGTGGCTTCAGTTCAGGGTGCGAGGGGCAGATTAGCGACGGTGGATCACTCTGATATTCGTGGGTTGGTTACCGACCTGACCTCGCTTCGTCGCGGAGCTGCCCTTCTCTACAGTCGTGGGTCT
>CAZLYT010000389.1:0-3398 GCA_964563515.1 uncultured Candidatus Competibacteraceae bacterium
GACGCTCAGCCTGGCCGCACTGGTGTACTTCGCCGGCATCCAGCTCCAGAAGCGCGTCGGCTGGCTCGACCGGCTCAACATCCCCGCCGCGGTGGTCGGTGGTCTGCTGTTCACCCTGCTGGTGATGCTGCTCCGGCAGCGGGGTGTGAACGTCGTGCTCGACACTGCACTCCAGCCCACGCTCAGCGTCGCCTTCTTCACCTCCATCGGTATGGGCGCCAGCCTGGCCCTGCTCCGCGCGGGCGGGCTCCAGGTCCTGATCTTCCTGCTGCTGGCCACGCTCTTCTGTTTCGTGCAGAACTTCCTCGGCATCGCCATCGCGCTCGGCTTCGGAGAGAACCCGCTGCTCGGCGTCATGGCGGGCTCGGTGACGCTGGTGGGTGGCCCCGCCACCGGCCTGGCCTTCGCGCCGGTGTTCGAGGAGGCTGGTCTCAGGGGCGCCGCCCCCCTCGCCCTCACTGCAGCCACCGGCGGCATCGTCTGCGGCGGACTGGTTGGCGGGCCGGTCGGCACCTACCTGATCCGCCGCTTCGGATTGACGCCGACAGCCGCCAGAGCGACGTCACCCCGCGAGGTGAGAGCCGAGCTGGAGCCGGACCCGGAGACGATCGTGGTGGAGGTGGACCGGGAGGACACCCCGCTGATGCGCAACTTTGCCGTGCTCGCCCTTGCCATGGCGCTCGGCAGCCAGGTGAGCTCCTACATCCAGTCACTCGGGATCACCATGCCGGGGTACATCGGCGCCATGCTCGTGGCATCGGTTCTGCGAAACCTGGACGACGGCACCCGCTGGCTCCGGATCGATCAGCGGGCGATGGAATTCATGGGGAATCTGGCGCTGAACGTCTTTCTGGTGGTGGCGCTGATGAGCCTGAAGTTGTGGGAGCTGGCGGGGCTGGCCTTGCCGCTGCTGGTGATCCTGGTGGCCCAGGTTCTCGTAGTGGTGCTGTTCGCGCTGACGGTGTCGTTCCGGACCATGGGAAAGGATTACGAGTCGGCGGTGATGGCGAGCGGGTTCATCGGGTTCGTGCTGGGCACCACGGCCAACGCCGTCGCCAACATGCGGGCGCTGGTGGCGCGGTTCGGGGCCGCCCCCCGCGCTTTCCTTATAGTGCCGCTGGTGGGGGCGTTCTTCATCGATTTCACCAACGCGATCATCATTACGTTCTTTGTCAACTGGCTGAAGTGAGCTCGACAGCTTTCAGTCCATTGCGAGGGCCATTCGGCTGCGCTCAGAGCAGGCTCGCCCGAAGCCTGAGCACGCGGGACTCGCGGCGTGGTAGCGGAACTGTGCGTGGGGGAGGTTTTTACGCAGCCTCCGTCCACGCCAGGCAGCGATTCAATCGCGTGATCCGCAGTCGCGATTGCCACAAGTTTCCTCAGTTTGCCTTACCGACTCCGTGGTATGGCTTCGGTAAGCGCATGGCGCGGACGGCTTGCTCCTTGCATAGGCTGCCCAACCCCCCCCAGGCAACTCGGACAAGCTAGCGCGGAGCTGGCAATGCGCATTTTTCTGCTGCTCGTTCTCTTGATGGGGGTGCTCGGCTTTGCCGTCTATGCTGCGCAACAGCGCTATCCGACTGAGACCGTGAATGTCCCGGGGACCACCCGCAACTACCAGATCTATCGGAACCCGGACCAGTGCTGGGATGATAATTGCTACCTCAAGGTGGTCTTCCTGACCCATGGTCGTGACCGCGCAACCTGGCGGGCAGAGGCGCAGGAGCTAGAGCCCTGGCTAATAACCCAAGCCCGGGCAGGCAGACAGAAGGGAGCGCTTCTCCTGGCGGTACGGCCCGGCTTCGCGAACCTGTTTCCTCCGGTCAAAGAGAGATACTTCGTCATGGGGGGGCGGGGAACCCGCTGGAAGATCTTGGAGGAAGGTGACGGCGAGGCTACCACGGGGATCACCGAATGAAGAACCTCATCCGCCATCACGGGCTGCTCCTGACCCTGGCTGCGGTCACGGCTGGCTGCGGCGATGCCCGGTCATCGACCGGGGCACCGCAAGGCACGCCCGAGATTGTCCTGCGAGGAGAGAAGTCGCTTCGGACCCAATTCGGTGGGGAGATACAGCGTCTGCTGCTAGCCGAGCGGTACGATAGCCTGGAGAGCATGGCCGAAGCACTGCGGGAGCCTGACGCGAGATGGCCCAACGGCGGCTGGAAGCTGAGAACCTACTATTACCTCGGGTTCGATCTATCGCGACCAAATGTTTCGGATGAGGAGTGGCAATTGCACCTCAAGCAGCTGAGGAAGTGGAGGCGATCCTTCCCTCAGTCGATAACAGCCCCCATCGCTCTCGCCAACGCCCTCGTTGGCTACGCTTGGCACGCTCGAGGGGATGGGTATGGCCGAGAAGTCGACAAGGCGGGCTGGCGTACAATGCAGGCTCGTCTCAGGGAGGCTAGGCAGGTGCTCTTCGAGGCAAGATCTCTGCCTCGAGTTTGCCCCGGGTGGTGGGCGGCGGCGCAACGGGTGGCGCTGGGCGAGGGATGGGACCGCAAGATCTACGAGGAGCTGTTCCGGGAGGCCATCACACTGGAACCCACTTTTGACGCCTACTATGAGTTGAAGGCCCTGCACCTGCTTCCCCGCTGGCACGGCAAGGAAGGCGAATGGGAGGCCTCCGCAGATTCTATTGCCAATGAGCTGCCTGTACCACTCGGGGACCACAGCTACGCTCGCACTGTGTGGTATGTTCATCAGTATCTTGGTGCAAACGTTTTCCAGGAATCCGCGGCATCCTGGGATCGGACCAAGCGTGGGTTCGAGGAGCTGGTGAAGGCGTACCCGGCCTCGCTTGAGATCAGAAGCGCCTTTGCCCACCTCGCGTGGCAGGCCGCCGACCAGCCTACCGCCGGGCAGCTGTTCGTCGAACTGGGAAATAGAATCGACCCAGGCGTCTGGGAGGATCGACAAGAATTCCTCGAGGCTCGGAAGTGGTCCTTCACGGAATGAGGCCACTGACAATTAGCTATAGGCGATGACCTCTTCCCAGATTTGACATCCGCCTTCCTTCCCTCCACCTCGAAAATCCAACCCATCCTGGGAGGTGGAGGCCATGAAGGTCCGCGAAAATCCAATCCTCTCCTCAGTTCGCCATCCGGTAACCGGACTCCGCCATGCTGTATCAGGACTTAGAGGTGGGCTTGCTCCTTGCATGACGCCCGCCCACTGAAGGCCCGGATGAATCCCATGGAGGCGCGACGATGGCCACTCCCGTGAGGCCGAAGCCGAAGTACAAACCGAGACCCAAGATGGGACCGCTGCCTGGTTTCGTCTTCGTGGCGCTTCGCTGGGCGGTGGCCTGGGCCATCGTGGGACTGGTGGTGGGTGTGTTATCGCTGGTGCGCAAGGCTCTTTCCTTTACGGAAGCGAATGCCAACCCGGATGGC
>CAZLYT010000390.1:0-3226 GCA_964563515.1 uncultured Candidatus Competibacteraceae bacterium
GCAGGTGTGGCTTTCGGTTCGCGATGCCGATCGGGTGGACGTCTACGACACCCGCGACATCGAGCGCATCGCCAGTTTCCGGGCGCAGAAGCCCAGTGGGATCTTCCTGAGCGCGCGTAGCTCTCGGATCGGGCTGTGACCGCCAGAATCGGGTTCGCGCGCCGGGCGAGGAGGCGGTTGTGGATTACCTCCCCATATTCCTGAAGCTGCGGGAATCCCGCTGTCTGGTGGTCGGCGGCGGGTCAGTAGCGGCCCGCAAGGTGGAGCTGTTGCGGGCTGCCGGGGCAGCCGTGACCGTGCTGGCGCCAAGCCTCGGCGAAGAGCTCCGCCGCGAGCTGGACGCCGGCCACATCGCCCATCGGGCCGAGCGCTTTCATGCGTCCCAGGTGGAAGGCGCCACTTTGGTGGTTGCGGCGACCGACGATCCGCAAGTCAATGCAGAGGTTTCGGCGGCGGCTCAAGCTAGAAACATACCAGTGAACGCCGTCGACGACCCTGTCCGATGCACCTTCGTGATGCCGGCAATCGTCGACCGCTCACCACTGGTCATCGGCATCTCCAGCGGCGGCACCGCCCCAGTGCTGGCGCGCCAGCTGCGGGAGCGCCTGGAGGCGATGCTGCCCCAGGGCTATGCCCGGCTGGCACGGCTGGCCGGTGCTTTTCGCCAGCGGGTGAAAGCGCGTTTGGACGATCCTCGGCAGCGGCGGCGCTTTTGGGAATCGGTGTTCCGAGGCCCCACCGCCGAGCGGGTGATGGCCGGAAGCGACGACAACGGCCTGGCGTTATTGGAGCAAACGTTGGCGGAGGCCGCGGCCGGCGGGCTCCCCCACGGCGGAGAGGTCTACCTGGTGGGCGGTGGGCCAGGAGATCCGGATCTACTGACCTTCAAGGCGCTGCGGCTGATGCAGCAGGCCGACGTGGTGGTCTACGACCGGCTGGTCTCCCCTGCCGTTCTCGACCGGGTGCGACGCGACGCCGAGCGCCTCTACGTGGGCAAATCCCGCGACCAGCATCCGGTGCCCCAAGACCGCATCAATCAGATCCTGGTCGAGCAAGCGAGCCAAGGGCGACGCGTACTGCGACTGAAAGGCGGTGACCCTTTCGTCTTCGGCCGCGGCGGCGAGGAAATCGATACCCTGCGGGAGGCGAGCATCCCGTTCCAAGTGGTGCCCGGAATCACCGCGGCCCTGGGCTGCGCCGCTTACGCCGGGATCCCGCTGACCCATCGCGACTACGCCAAGGCCTGTGTATTCGTCACCGGCCATCTGCGCAATGGGTCCCTCGATCTGCCTTGGGAAGTCATGATCCAACCCCAGCAGACGGTGGTGGTGTACATGGGGCTGGGAGCCCTGCCAGAGCTCTGCGCCGGGCTGACGGCACGCGGCTTGCCGACACATTGGCCGCTGGCCCTGGTCGAGCAGGGCACCACCGAACATCAACGGGTGGTGACCGGGACGCTCGCCAACATCGTGCCACGGGCGCTGGAAGCCGAGCTCAAGCCACCGACGTTGGTGATCGTGGGCGAGGTGGTACGCCTCCGGGACCGGCTGCGCTGGTTCGACGGCGCCGACACGGCGACAGCCAGCGAGCTCCCTACGTGAACCGGAGGAATTCTGTGACAGCGGCACTGTCGCTGACCGCCATGCTCACGGGCGCAACAATGGCCTGGGCCACAGCGCTCGCGGCCGAAGACGTCGACTCTCTCTACCAGACGCACTGCGCGAGCTGCCACGGCGCCGACCGTTTGGGCGGTCAGGGTCCGGCGCTGTTGCCCGAGAATCTGGGCCGGATCAGCGCCGAACAAGCCGCCGCAGCCATACGTGACGGGCTGCCGGCGACCCAGATGCCGGCTTTCGAAGAGGTCTTGGATGGCGATCAGATCGCCGCTCTCGTGGAATTGATCCTGGCCCCCCTGCCGGCGGTGCCGGAGTGGGGGGCGGAGCAGATTGTAGCCAGCCGAGTGCAGCATGCCGACCCGGCCGAGCTGCCGCCTCGGCCGAGCTTCGAGGCAGACCCGCAGAACCTGTTTCTGGTGGTGGAGACCGGCGACCACCATGCCACGGTGCTGGATGGCGACCGCTTCGAACCCATCCACCGCTTTGCCACCCGGCGAGCACTGCACGGCGGACCCAAGTACTCGCCGGACGGCCGCTACGTCTTCCTGGCCTCCCGCGACGGCTGGATCAGCAAGTACGATCTCTACAACCTGACCCTGATCGCCGAGGTGCGGGCCGGAATCAACACGCGCAACATCGCCGTGTCCGCCGATGGTCGCACGGTGATGGTGGCCAACTATCTGCCCCACAACCTGGTGGCGCTGGATGCCGAGGACCTCTCGCTACTCCAAGTGATCCCCGCGGTCGACGCCAAAGGCCGCAGCTCGCGGGTCAGCGCGGTCTACACCGCGCCGCCACGCCACACCTTCGTGGCCGCCCTCAAGGATCTTCGCGAGGTCTGGGAGATCCCCTACTCCGACCAGGCGTTGCCGGTCTACCGGGGCATCATGCACGACTACCGCGCCGAATCCGGCGAGCCGCCGCCGCTCGATAACAGTCGCTTTCCCGTGCGCCACATCGCCGTCGACGACTACATCGATGATTTCTTCTTCGACCCTGGCTACCGTCACCTGATCGGGGCCTCCCGCAGCGGCGGCGGCCAGGTGGTCAACCTCGACGCGGGTCGCCCCATCGCCGAGCTGCCGCTACCCGGCCTGCCCCACCTGGGGTCGGGGATCACCTGGGACTGGCAGGGGAGGAAGGTACTGGTCACCCCCAATCTGAAGGCGGCCGAGCTCAGCGTCATCGACCTGGACTCCTGGAAGGTGCTGAAGCAGATTCCAACCCTGGGTCCGGGCTTCTTTATGCGCAGCCACCAGGGGAGCCCCTACGCCTGGACCGATGTCTTCTTCGGGCCCGATAAGGACGCCGTCCACGTCATCGACAAGCAGACACTGGAGATCGTTCGGACACTGCGCCCGGCCCCTGGCAAGACGGCGGCCCATGTGGAATTCACCCGTGACGGCCGCTATGCCCTGCTCAGCATCTGGGAAGAGGACGGTGCCGTCATCGTCTACGACGCCCATACCCTGGAAGAAGTGAAGCGCCTGCCCATGCGCAAGCCCTCCGGCAAGTACAACGTCTGGAACAAGACCCACTACGAGTCCGGTACCAGCCACTGAGGCGTCGGATCGAGCACTGCCTCTGTGCGAACGGTGCCGTTGGGCGAC
>CAZLYT010000391.1:0-3308 GCA_964563515.1 uncultured Candidatus Competibacteraceae bacterium
ATAGGTAACGCCAAATGGGCGGGCACACCCCTGGCCCCGCTGCTCCAAGAAGCAGGAGTATTAGACAAGGGCATCGAGGTGGTCTTTGTCGGCAGCGATGTCGGCGAGGAAGAGCTGCGCGGCATCAAAATGCAGCACAACTTTGCGCGCAGCATGTCCCTCCAGGACGCGCTGCACCCCCACAACCTGCTCTGCTATGAGATGAACGGCGCGCCGCTGCCCCAGCCCCACGGGTTCCCGCTGCGGCTGAGTGCCCCGGACCGGTACGGTATTGCCAACATCAAGTGGCTCAAGCGCATCGAGGTACGGGAGACCCGCTTCATGGGCCCCTGGATGACCCGCGAGTACGTCACCCTACGGCAAGAGCAGCATGAGGGGGAAACGGTATGGATGGAAACCTCCGTCGGCCGAGCGTTGCTCAAGTCCGTGCCCGCCAAGGTCACCCGCAAAGACGGCCAGTACCGGATTGTCGGTGCAGCCTGGGGGGCCCCCATCGCTCGGGTGGAGGTGCAGATTGATGGAGGGCCTTGGCTGCCAGCCACGATCGACCGTAGTGAGGACGCCAAATTTGCCTGGAAGATCTGGGCGCTCGAGTGGCAGAATGCCTCTCCTGGCGAGCACACGATCGTGTCCCGAGCCATCAATACCATGGGGCATATCCAACCAGCCATGGACGATCCCTGGATCGCCAAGAAACGGACCTATTGGGAAAGCCACGGGCAAGTCACACGGCGGATTCGCCTCTCCTGATGTGCTGCGGGGCTTGTGGGATTGCAGCGTGTGGGGCGGGTGGGGACAGTGAGTCTCCCTGCCACACCCAGCGCCGAACCACGGCGTGCAGGCGACGGCTTTCAGCCGCGCTTGACACCTGGCGTTCGGCCAGCAAAAGCGATATGCCTATGGAGTTGGAAGGAGGAGGAAGCCTTCCCGTTGGAAATCTGTGTCGAGGGCGATAGCACGTTGTACTCTGAGACGGCGCATCAGCACAAAAGAGGTGCAATCCGTATAGCTCTATGTTTTGTCTGGCCTTGCCAGGAAAAGCGCCCATGCGCTCTGCTCGTCTTCAGGCGTCACGCGGAGTAGAGCGACCACTGTGGCGTCAAGGAGCACTTCCCCGACGGCGGTCGCCACTTGATGTCCCAGGCGATACAGACACAAGGTCACGGTCTCATCAAAAATGAAGTTGGACGTGACAAGCCGTCCCTGGAAGGTCTGTAATGCCGTGCGGATGCGTGTATGGTCAGGATCATGGCGGTTGGCATACGCAAACCAGGCACTGGTATCGACAAAAGCGTGTTCCATCCGCGTCGTCACTTCGTGCGGTACAAAAAGGCATCGTGCTCTCGTCCAGTGGCGTGCGCATCCGTGCCAATGCCCTCAATCACCGCGAGGCGCTGGCGAGCGGTCTCCTGGTTCTCGGCCAGATGCCACGTCAGCAATTCCCGTATGAGTGCAGAGATTGTCCGCTGCTCTCGAGCTGCCTGCGTCCGCAGCGCTTCGTATTGCCAGTCTTCGAGGAAAACGTGTGTCTTGTGCATGGCGGCCTCTTCCCACGGCAGTGGGTTATAGAGAGCAAAGGGGCTCCGATTGACCCAACAGTCAACAGAGAACAACGGAGGTTGTCACTTTGAGCACCACAATGGTAGCCCAATCGGGAAGGCCGAACAAGGGTTTGCAGCCGACGCCCTACAGCGTTCGCTACGCTGCCGCTTTCGGACGCGGCTGAAACCTGGCGTTCGGCTGCTGTGCCGTACAGAAGGAGGAAACCATGAGATACGACGTCATTATCATCGGAGCGGGATCGGCTGGCAGTACCCTGGCTACGCGTCTGTCAGAAGATCCGGGTCGGTCGGTGCTGCTGCTCGAAGCGGGGCCAGACTACCCGGACGTCGATCACCTTCCTGACGACCTCAAATGGGGTGGCAATTTCTTCATGGCGGCCTTGGGTGCGCACAACTGGGGGTATACCGCCATCCCGAGCGCACAGCGGCCTGAGCCCATCCCGCTGCCCCGTGGCAAGACGACCGGTGGCACCAGCGCGATCAACGGCCAGCTCGTCTTGCGCGGCACCCCAGAGGATTTCGACACCTGGGCCGCCTGGGGCAATGCGGAATGGGCGTTCACCAACGTCCTCCCGTATTTCCGCAAACTGGAAACTGATCTGGATTTCCAGGGCGATGACTTCCACGGGGCCAATGGGCCCATCCCCGTGCGCCGGCTGCAGCGGGACGAGATGATGCCCTACGCCCGCGCCCTCTACACCGCCTGTTTGGACGCCGACTTCCCGGACTGCCCGGACCACAACCATCCGGAGTCCACCGGCATCGGACCGTGCCCCGTGAACAACCGTGATGGCATCCGGATGAGCACCGCCCTGACCTACCTGCGCGAGGCGCGCCACCGCCTCAATTTGACCATCCGAGCCAACGTCCCCTCCCGCCGGCTCCTGTTTGCGGGGAAACACGCGGTGGGCGTCGAGGTGGAGAGCCACGGCGAGCGCTTCGTGGTGGAGGGCGACCAGATCGTCCTGAGCGCCGGGGCCATTGGCTCCCCGCATCTGCTGTTACTCTCCGGTGTCGGACCGGCGGCGCAGCTGCGGGGGCATGGGATCGACGTGATCCAGGACCTGCCGGGGGTGGGGCAGAACTTGCGCGACCATCCCTACGTCTTCTTCCTGTGCCGCCAGAGAGGTCAACCGCCCGACACCTTGAAGCCCCCGTATGTGCAGGTGGTGCTGCGGTATACGGCCAGCGGGTCCCCGACCCGCAACGACATGCAGATTGGGACCCTGGCCGTGGACAGCACGTACCTCCCGGCCGACGGGCCGATCAAACAGGGCGAGCCCTGCTTCGCCATCTATGCGAACATTCAGCAGGCGCTGAGCGCTGGCGAACTCACGCTCGCGTCGCCTGATCCAGCTGTCCAGCCTGCTCTCAACTACAACTACCTGGCGCATCCGTGGGACCGAGAGCGCCTGCGGGAGGCGGTCCGACGCGCGTACCGTCTGGCGCAGCACCCGGCGTTCCAGGACGTCATCATCGAACCAGTCGGGATTGACGAGGAGACCCTCGCGACAGACGCAGCGCTGGATGCCTGGCTCCTGGGCTCCATCGGCTTTGCCGGATTCCATTCCGCTGGCACCTGCAAGATGGGGCCGGCCACAGATGCCATGGCAGTGGTCGACCAGTACTGCTGCGTCTATGGCCTCGAGGGGCTCAGAGTCGTGGATGCCTCAGTCATGCCGGATGTGGTCAGGGCCAACACGACCACGACCACGATAGCCATCGCCGAGCGTGTAGCGGACTGGA
>CAZLYT010000392.1:0-4153 GCA_964563515.1 uncultured Candidatus Competibacteraceae bacterium
AATGGCGACTTGCTCCTGGCGCCGACGAATCCGCCGATGATTCAATCGCTGCGGTTTACGTTCGTAGCGCGCTAACAGGCGAATGGAGCCGACGCGGCCGGCGGGTCCTGATGCCGCGCGGCTCATTCGCGAAGTTAGCCCTTGGATCGTGGTATCGCGCAGTCTCGATGATCCGAATCGAGGTCATCGGCCGATGGGGAGACATACGGGTGTCCAGCGGGGGGATTCTGTCCGGATCGGCCATCCGAAAACGATTCCGCAGTCACATGAGCGTATAGTCGCCTACCGTTACTGATCTTCCGGTTCGCTCGGAACACTGATCAGCCGGATGTTGGGCAGGATGCGTCAAGTTGACGCATAGCGCTTCCTTATGAACGGGCAGACGGTCGCTTTTCCCACTCGGCGGTTCGGCGACTATACGCTCATGTGAGTGCGGAATCGTTTTCGGATGGCCGATCCGGACAGAATCCTCGCGCCGGACGCCCCCCATTTCTCCCTATCGGCCGATGACCTCGATTCGGATCATCGAGACTGTGCGATACCACGGTCTAACGGCTAACGACCAGGTTTCAGCCCCGGCGGCTCAAGATTGAAGCGGCCGCCGCCGGCTGCAAACCGGGGTTAGGCAGCCTTTGAGACATCGGGCCAGTCTCGCAGTCAGCGTTTCACCTGCACAGGCCTTGATGAAGAGGCGGACATCAGCTCCACGAACATCTTCCTGAACTTTGGCAGATCGACATCGACTTGCGCGTGCACGAGTCGCACATCAACGGCGGGCTGCAGCTTCTCTGCCCATGTCAGTGTGTGACCGTAGCTGGGACCGTGGCTCACGTCCACGTCCATGTAGACGTCCCTGACTTTCGTGATGATGCTCGGATCTAGCCAGGCGCAGGCTGCGAGTTCGTCCCACAAGTAGTAGCGCTGCTTCGCGAACTTGGCTATGTACTGGGCCGCCGGGCTCGACGACTGCGAAATGGCGTCAAACATGTCCTGGGTAAACATGGCCTTGATAGAGACGTCAACGGTCGTCACGTCTACCCGAGGCCAGCGGGCCCGGAGAACGATCCGAGCGGCTTCCGGATCGAACCTGAAGTTAAACTCGTGGCGCGGGCTCGTCGCAAACTCTGGATCATCGGTCTGCGGGTTCAGGCTGCTCCCCATGATGACGATCCCTCGGGTTAGCTCGGCGAACTTGGGATCAATCGCCACAGCCAGGGCGATATTGGTCAGCGGCCCGGCAGCATAGATCGTCACCTGCCCTGGATGTGCACGAACCTGGCGGATGAGGAAATGCGCGGCATCCTCGGCAAGTGGCTGCGTTCGTGGCGGCCCTTCAGGCAACGGAGGAATTTCCCAGGGGCCGTGCACCGCTTCAGCCGCCACCACGCTTCCAGCCGGCACGGCAAGATCCGTCGTCAGCCGACCCCACGCCCCCACCCACACAGGTTTGCCGATCATCGGCATGGCGAGACGTGTCTCTTCCTGCGTACGGACGAGCGGAAACACGGCACCCGGAACGACAGGGACATCACTGCGACCAATCAGTTCGAGCATGCGGAGGGTGTGCTGGACCTCTGCATCCCGCCATGCGTTACCGGTGACGATTGTGATTCCAAGTACCTCAACCTGGGGCGCCTGCAAGAGGACCATCATCGACATTTGATTGGAGTCGGCGGGTCCTGAGCCGTCCTGGTCGATGAGCACAAGGCGTCTCTGGGCTTCAGCGGATGGCGTCGCCGCAGACAGCAGCAGGCAGAGAATCAGGGCAGGCTTGAATTCCCTCAACATCATGTCACCCGCGTTTTTCATGACCATAGTCGTTAGACCCATCCGACTCGACACAGCCTCGGACTACCTCTAACGGCTAGGACTGACCCGCGGCGCTTGCGTGTCTCCGCGCCGCCGGGTCCAGTCCGGGTTAGGCGACGTCATGCATTGTGCTCATGCTCAGGATGATGGACTCAAGTCGGCACTGCCTCAATGACGCTCATCGGTGAAGCAGTGGGCACCACCTTGCTCATCGCAAAGCCCGCCTCGCGCAGCAGATCCGCGTATTGCTGCTCCGTGCGTTCTTGTCCGCCAAGCCCTACTAACATGACGAAATCCATGATCTTCCCCGAGTGAGGCTCATCGGGACCTGGAATTACTGCTTCGATTAGAAGAAGGCGGCCAGTCTGATTCATGGCACGGCGGCAGTTCCTCAGGATCGCCACCGCCCGATCGCGCTCCCAGTCATGGATGATCCAACTGAGCACGTACGCGTCGCACCCGGCCGGTAGCGAGTCGACGAAGAAGTCCCCGCCGACAACCCCGCAGCGATCGGCAACGCCCGTTGTGGCGAGCGCCCTCCGAGCACCCTCTGCGACGTGAGGCTGATCGAAGAGGATTCCCGTCAGATGGGGATTGGCTCGAAGGACCGCGCCAATAAGCGTTCCATGCCCGCCACCAACGTCAACGATCGTTCGTGCGCCACCGAACTCGTACGCCTGCACAACCGCAGCAGCGACGCCTTGGCCGAACGCCGTCATGGCTTCGTTAAAGATCTCGCCCTCGTGTGGATGAGCAGTCAGATAGTCGAAGAACTCGACGCCCATGGTTCGCTTGAAAGAGTCCTCTCCGGTCTTGACACTGTGCATGGCCTCCGCCCACAGGGGCGCCCAGACCGGCAGGCGGATCATTCTCACCCACGGGCGCAGCGAACCAGGAGCCGCGCTTCTCAGCAGTTCACTGAGTGGAGTCTGGGCAAACCGACCGGGCTCGACCTCAGAGAAGATGCCGAAGGTGCTCAGCAGACGAAGCAGCCTGTAGAGGGAGCCTGGATGTGCCGATGTCGCTTGGGCCATTTCGTCACTACTTCGCGGGCTGTCTAAAAGATCCGCGATGCCAAGCTCTGCGGCCAGCGCGACGGCGGTGAAAATGGTGATGCCTTGGCTGAAAAGAAACATCTGCAGCGGGGGAGGCACCGCGGACAAAACCCCATCCTGTTCAATCCCAAACTTGAAAGCCACCGAGCACCTCCTGTCTCGCTCACCGAATGTTCAGTCGCCTAACGATTGGCCATCACCTGCGGGACGCGAAGCGGACCGTCAGGTGCATGGCCTGGTTAGGTGGCGGTGATTGCATTCACAGTGTCTTGAGAAACGCGATTAACGCCCGTTTGTCCTCGCCGGAAAGCCTCAGGCCAAATTCGTGCCCCTTCACCGCCCGCGTCGGCATCCCGTACCCTTTGAATCCCGTCGGCACGTAGTCGTCGCGCAGGCGGCGTGGATCGAACCAGTCTTCGAGCGTCGCGACCGACCCGTTGTGCTCGAACGGGCCGCGATACCAGGTGCCTTTGAGCGAGGGCACCTTGTAATAGCCTGTACCGCGTCGGGTTCTCAGCGCCAGATTTGGATCGGTGCCGACCGACACATTCAGAATGTCGTACTTGGCAGCATGGTCGGCTGGCGACTTGAATCCGACGACTGGCGTCAGTTTGTTGTTGGTATACAGCGGCGGTGTATGACAGCCAGCGCATCCTTCGCGCTCGAACACCTTTTGCCCCCGCGCGGCGAACGTGTCCGACCGATTTGGATTCGGCGGCGGGGTGAGGGAGTAGATGTACGACGCGAGCGCATAGAGCTGCTCATCGCTGTACCGCCCGAGCGTCGCCGGGTCCGGCAGCTTGCCGCCAGAGAAGACCTCTACTGGTCTGAAATCTGCGTAGCGCGCGAGGACATCGGCATCTGAGTTCAGTGCACCGTAGCGCATCAGATCGCCGATGTCGCGGTGACGAACAAGGCCCGTGCGATCCAAGTACCGCCGGTCTTTGATACCGATGAGATCGGGCACTTGCACGGGGAGGAGGGGGCTTGATCCATGGCGGGCGAGCACGCCTGGCGGGATTGCCTCGTAGATGGACATCAATGCATCGAGGGAGGCCTGCGAGACTTGCGCCAGGGGGTTGGGCCGCAGCCAAGGCGTACCGAAGAGGAGCTGTAGGGAGCCGCGCTCTAACTCCAGGCGTTGTTCTGGCTGAGAGGCTGCCCGCGCCTCAAACGCAAGTGCGCGATCGAATGGAAAGTTGCCCTGCGCACCTTTGATGACTGAGCCATCTGCCATCACGCGCGTGTGGCACATCGCGCATGCAAGGTTACCGACTTCGACGGTTCCC
>CAZLYT010000393.1:0-15854 GCA_964563515.1 uncultured Candidatus Competibacteraceae bacterium
TGTTCACGTTGGTCGATCTGCTGCTCGATCTCGGCCTGCAGGCGTTGCGCCGGCTCCGAATCCGGGTCCAGGGCCACGGCCCGCGTGGTGGCGGCCTTGGCAGCGTCCAAATCGCCGGCACCTTGCTTTTGTCGGGCCTCCGACATGAGCGCTGCCAGCGCCTGGCGCCGCTGGGACTCCGCAGCGAGCTGGGCGCCGAGCGCGTCCTCGAGCTCTGTCAGTTGTCCGCGAAGCTCGTCGGCCTCCTGCTGATCCCGCAATAGTTCGAGGCCGCGCCGAGCTTGGGCCAGCGCTTCATCCAGTCTGCCGGTCTCGCGTTGTCGTCGGGCTTGCTGCAGCAGCTCGGTGGCATCTCGGCGGCGAGTGGCGCGCTCATCCGCTAGCCGCAGCTGCTCCGCCAACCGGGTCTGCAGCTCACCGCGCAGGGCGATCAGCTCGGGTGCCTCGGGCACAGCTTCGAGGCCGGCATCGACGGCCGCGGAGGCCTCCTCCAGTTGCCCCGCCGACAGGAGCTGGCGGGCCTTGCCGAGTTGGGTCGCTACCGCCTCGGCCCGCCGTTTGGCCTCGGCGATCGCCTGCTTGCGCGACTCGATTTCGGTTGCCAGCGCTTGCAGTCCCGAATGCTCTGGATCCATCTCCAGGCCCCGCTCGACGTAGTTGGCGGCAGCTTCCATGTCGTCGGCCTGCAGGCTGGCTTGAGCCAGCTCGCGGTAGCGCTCCGCAATCTCCGCCAAGCCCGCTCGGGCTTCTGGGTTCCCCGGGTCCAGTGCCTGGACCTGTCGCAGCGTCTCGTAGGCGTTGTCTTCGGCCGGGACGGTCAAACGCATGGCATCGAGCTGCTCTTGGGCTCGTTCCAACAAAGCGGCGATTCGGCGTTGCAGGCCTTCTCTGTCGGCGATTCGGCCGCTCAGCGATTGCTGCAGCTCCGCAAGCTCCGCGTGCTCGGGGTCGAGCTCAAGCCCCTGTTCGGTTTTGGTCAAAGCGGCATCGAGCCGATCCTGATCCGCCAGGTCCCGCGCCTCCGCATACAAGGCTGCTGCCGCATCCTGGCGGCGTCGATGTTGGTCCAGCTCGGCCCGAACCTGCGTTACCAGTTCCTGCAACCCTGAAACCTGGGCGTCGCGTTCCATGCCCTCACGCGCTGCCGCCAAAGCCGCTTCCAGTTGCCCTTCCCGTTGCAGCTCCCGGGCAGCGGCGAGCCGCTCCTCGGCGCCGCGACGCCGCTCGGTGGCGGCCGCACGGCGAGCCGTCTCCGCTTGGATACGGTGTTCCAGGTCGGCTGCCAGAGCGAGCAGCTCTTCGTGTTCCGGCTGCAGCTCCAGCCCCGCCTGTACGCTTTCCAGGCTCTCCGCCAGCTTTCCTTGGGCGCGCTGCTGTTGAGCCTCACTGGCGAGCGACTGAATCACCATCTGCCGCAGCTCGGGGATGCGCGGATCCTCGGCGTCCAGCGCCAGCATCCCGCGCAAACTTGCTATTGCGTTGTCCTCCGGGGGCGCCATGAGCTGGTCGGCGGCAAGCTGTTGCCGAATGCTGGTGGCGAGGGCGGCGAGCTGTTGCTCCTTCTGTTCAGCCTCGTTGAGCGCTTCGCTTGCACGCGCTTCCAGGGCCCGGCTCGCTTGGTCGTCGGGCGCGACCGAAAGCGCTGCCTGGGCCTCGGCCAGCGCCTGCTCGAGCTCACCTCGTTGCAGCGCAGTCTCGGCCCGGCTTCGCAGCTCCGCGACCACTTCAGCAAGCCCCTCGCTGGCTTCGGCATTGCCCGAATCCAGCCGGAGCGCTTCCTGGTAGGTCTCCGCGGCGTTGGCGCCGGCGGGGGAGGTGAGTGCGCCCGCTCGCTCCTGGCGCTCAGCGGTGGCCAGGAGCTCGCTGATTGTTGCCGCCAGCGCCTGTTGCTCGAGGGCGGCGGAGAGTCGCTGTCGCAGCGCCGACGCGGCACGATCGCCAGGAACTAGCTCCAGTGCCTCATCGACCGCTTCCAGGCCTTCCCGCAGCCGGCCCGCGGCTGCTAGAGCTCGGCCATCCGCCAGCAGTGCCGCGGCCTTCTCTGCGTCTTGCTGACGCTGCGCCTGGGCCGCGATATCGCGCTCCAGCGCCTCGCCGAGCGCCACCAGGGACTTCTCCGCCGGCACCATGGTGAGACCCCGCTCGACGTATTGCCGGGCTTTCTCGAGATCTCCGGTGCGTTGGCGTTGGCGCGCCAGACTCTCATAACGGGACGCGATTTCCGCCAGGCCTGCCTCGATCCTGGCACTGTCGGCGTCCATGGCTTGCAGGCGTTGATAGGTCACGAAGGCATTGCGGCCGGCGGGCTCGGTCAGGCGCAGCGCCCGTAGATGGCTCTCGGCTTCACGGAACAGCCGTTCAATCTCTTGCTCCCGCGCGTTCGCTTGCGATACCTCGGGCTGCGGTGCTCGCGGCGGCGCGACCCGCTCGCTCGGTTGCTCAGGTTCAGCCACCGTCTGCCGAGGGGGCGGCGGAGCGACGGGCTCGGAGCGGGACGTCGAGCGACTGGAGAATAGCGCTTCCAGGCCGGCGGTCTGCGCCAGGGTGAGGGCGCTGTCACCCCGACGATTGCGTAGCTCCGGATCGGCACCCTGATCCAACAGCAGTCGTGCGATCTGCTCGTGTCGCCCTGCGATCGCCAGCATCAGCGGCGTCCAGCCGTAATCGTTGCGGGCGTTAACCTCTGCGCCACTGGCCAGCAGCGCACGCACCACGTGAGCGTGGCCGCTGGACGCTGCCACCATCAGCGAGGTACTGCCCTGAGAGTCACGGTAGTCGGGGTCGGTACCCCGCTCGAGCAATTGCTGGACTCGAGCTGCGTTGCCCCGAAACGCCGATTCCAGCAGCTCGAGAGAAGCCAAAGCGCTGGTGGAGAGCCCCAGCAGGAGACAGCCCACGGCCAGGGCCGACAGCGTTCGCTGAAACAACCAGGAGGTCATAGGCTCATCCCAGCGAGAGCCCAGGGGTGCCGACTCTCGAAGGAGAGTGCCGAGTATGAGTTGGCCGCGTTGCCACTGGCTTGCTCCTCAGTCTAACCTTTAGATTGTAGCCCCCTCGTAAGTGCACCTATCCGGCCGTGTGATGGAGCCCGAATTTCGCCGTGCCACCCTCGTCTTCTCCGACGTGTGTGGCAGCGCCAACCTGTTCGAAGCCTACGGTGACGTACGTGCCCGGAGCATTGTCGCCGAGGCCCTTCACCACATCTTGTCGCAGACCGAAAAGCACCATGGCCGTGTTGTCAGCATCGCCGGCGACGGGGTGCTGAGCGTGTTCGACGACGCCGCCTCGGCGATGGCCATGGCCAATGCCACTCGTGGGGCCGTGGGGCGCGAACCCGGGCTGAAGCAGTACAACGTGGCGCTCCGCATTGGGCTGCACACCGGGCAGGTGCTGCAAGACGCCGACGGTGTTTATGGTGACGCGGTGAATATGGCCTCCCGAGTCAATAACCTGGCCAAAGCGGAGCAGATCATCACCACAGGTGCCACCTATGCGGAGCTGCCGGCGAGCGTGCGCGAACACATGCGACCACTGCGACGAATGAAGCTGCGCGGCAAGCACGAAGAGGTGGAGATCTTCGAAGTGTTCTCGGCCAGCAGCGACGAATCCCTCACCATAGTCCCCAAATCTTTCGATCATCGAGCGCATCGCGACCGCCTCATCATCAGCTATCGGGACGTGACCTTCGATCTCGGCCCCTATAGCTCAGCCCTGCTGATGGGTCGGGGCGAGCAATGCGCGTTGCTGATCGACAGGGCCTGTGTGTCGCGGCGGCACGCCTCCATCGACCCGCAGAACGGCAAGTTCCTGCTCTCCGACTTCAGTACCAATGGCACCTACATCTACACCCGTGACGGTCATGTCGAGCACTTGCACCGGGAGGAAACCTATCTTCGCGGCGAAGGCCAGCTCAGTCTTGGCGAAGACCAGGCCACCGACAATCCCGACCTCATCCACTTCAGCATCAGCCAGTAGCGGCTCGAACTGCGGTATACAACCCTTGTGCATTCGGCGGCGCCTGTACAGTGAATTTTACCGGCCTTGGCCGCAACGCTGCTCTTCCGGCCCCGGAACGCTCGCGCTAAGGTGCGAAGGTTATTGGTATGGGTCGGCCGGACACTGAGGCGATGGGTCTGACGCTGAAGATCATCAGCTACCAGCGGCACTCGTTGGAACGCAAGGAGTTCCTTATCCCCGAGCGCGGATCGGCCACCATCGGACGCGGCTCTGGAAACGATTGGGTGCTTCCGGATCCCGAGCGCCTGGTTTCAAACCGGCATTGCGTCATTCAGGCTCGTGATGACGGGTACTACATCACCGACACCAGCACCAACGGCATCTACGTCAACAAATACTCACAGCGCATGGGCCGCGACGAGAGTCGCCGGTTGGAGGATGGCGATCAGCTGCAGATCGGCGAATTCGAGCTTCAGGTGGCTATCGATCTCCCAGCTGCGGCGACTCGGGCCGCGAAAACCGAGCCAGTATTGCCGGCGGCGAGCACCGCACGCAGCTCGGCGCAGGTTTCAGGGCAACCCGAATTAGCAGACCGTCGCATTCCCGCGCAGGAATTCAGCGCAGAGGCGCCGGCTCCTGGCGCAGTGGGGAGCTCGGGAACCAGCGAGCTTGCCAGCCCGGGCGCGGACGGCGGCACCTCCGGCGCTGCCCTGGGTGACAGGGGAGGGGCCGCCGACGCCGAGGACGACTCCGACACCAACAGTCAGGAGGTTGCCCCGGGATCCGATCCTGCCTCGAAAGTCACCGGACAGGATCCGTCCAACCCTCAGGTGATTCGCAGTCAGACCCCATACTCGGCGGAGTCGGAGCCTGAGCTTGAGCATCCGGCCGCTGCGGGTGCTAGCACCGTGGCGGATCTGGAATCGCTGTCCCCGTCGCCGCAACCATCCGAGCCAGCCCCAACCCCATCCGCTACCGCAGTCGAGCTCGATGCGGCGCTACGGGCGTTCTTGCAGGGCGCCGGCGTCGACAAGCTGGATGCAGCAGGGCTGCCACCGGAGCGCGTGCTGATGCTTGCCGGCCAGCAGTTTCGCCTCATGGTCCAGGGCCTGATGGAGCTCTTGATGTCCAGGAGCAACGTCAAGGGCGGTTTTCGCATTCAGCAAACGACCCTGCAGCCATCCGACAACAACCCGCTGAAGTTCTCCCTGAGCGTTGAAGATGCCATGCGCGCGCTGCTCAACGAGCGCGAAACGCGCAATCTGAGTGGCGAGCAGGCGGTGACCCAGGTAGTGCGGGACTTGAAAGTGCACCAGGTGGCGGTGATCGCCGGCATGCAGGCGGCACTGCACCACTTGCTGGAGCGCTTCGATCCCGCTGCGATAGAAGCCCAGGTGGACGACCCTTCTTTGCTGGAATGTATGGTCCCGGGCGCGCGCAAGGCGCACAACTGGGACTACTACGCGCGCTTCTACGGCGAGATGCTGCGACAAGCCGAGGACGACTTCCAAGACCTATTCGCGCGCCAGTTCGTGCGCGCCTACGAGGAGCAGATCCGCAAGCTCTGAAGCCATCGAGGAGCGCTCGAGAGTACGATCCCGCGGACGAGGGGGCTACACTGTGGAGGCCGCCAAGCGGCGGCCATGGGGGTATGCGCTTCGAGCTGCACGGGTATGCTGGGGCCGAGCCAATGCTGGACGATGCTAGGTTGCCGGTACGGCGACTTGACGGAGATCGCGGGTAGCGCGGTGGGTGCGTGTTCACCAGCTGAGAACGAGAAATGAAAGGTGCACCGCGGTTGCGTTGGGCTTCCGCCTCGCGCACGCACATCGGCATGGTTCGAAAGGTCAACGAGGACGCCTTGCTGGACCGGCCTGACCTGCAGCTGTGGGCCGTTGCCGATGGCATGGGTGGGCACTTCGCCGGCGACTATGCCAGTCGTTGTGTCGTCGAGGCGCTGAACAAGGTGCAAGGCTCCGCGGACCTGCGCGCATTCGAGGCCAACGTTCGCCAGCAGCTCGAGGCAGTCAATCGCAGCCTGCGCCAGGAAGCGAAGCGCAAGAGCGGCAACACCGTGATTGGCAGCACGGCAGTGGTGATGCTCGCCTCTGGGGTGAAGGGGGTCTGCCTCTGGCTAGGTGACAGCCGTCTCTACCGGCTGGGCGCGACTGGCCTGTCCCAGATCACCCGCGATCACAGCCAAGTGCAGGACTGGGTCGACCAGGGGAAGCTGAGCGCGCGAGAGGCGGAAGAGCACCCTTTCGCCAATGTGATCACTCGCGCCATTGGCGCCCACGACCAGCTGCAGGTGGATCGCGCGGCCTTCGAAATCGGCGCCGGCGACGTCTTTCTGCTCTGCAGCGATGGCTTGACCCGGGCGGTGCACGATCCCGAGATCCACCAGATACTGAGCGACGCCGACGAGATCGAAGCCGTGAATGCGCTGACCCATCTGGCGCTGGTACGGGGCGCCACCGACAACGTCACCTTGGTAGTGGCCGCCGCCCACGCCGAGTGACGGCCTCCCTTCGAGCCGCGCCACGGTGGTGGTTTGGGCTGCGCTCATTCACCCTCGGTGACGCCATCGAACTGCCGTCTCCGGCTGGGGTGCATGACATGTCCGCCCGCATAGATCCGCCAAAGTCGAGGAGCCTCGCACCGACGTGAGCCGCCACTCCGAGGATCGAGTGGAACCTTACAAGCTTGCCCTTCTCCATTCTTCGTGGCTTCCCCCGGCGCGGGTGCCGCCACGAGGGCGTTTCATCGGCCAGTAGGATGGGTGGAGCGCAGCGAAACCCATCGAGCTTTTTCTGCAACGATTATTCGCCAAACCCTCCCGCGTCCACGACCCCGCCACTCCAATCCGCTGGAAGCACGCCTCGCCCCACATAGCTGGGAATGGTGACGTGCGGCCAATCCACCGCCTTTGGACGCACGACTCGCTGATACGTGCTCTCCGGTCGGCATAGCGGCAGTGAACCTACCCTTGATTCGCCGCCACCGGTTGGAGTAGTCGGCGTCGCCGGGCGGGAGCCGCCAAATGGCGTGGAGATGGTCCGGCAGCACCGCCAGTCCCAGGGTGGCGAAGGGGTGTAAGTGCTTTTCTTCGCGATAGGCGGCTCGGAATGCTTCGATGTGTCGCAGCAGGAGATCGCTCCGACGATATGCGATGGCGACTGTGAAGAAGTAGACGCCGCCCGGGATGTGGTTGCGGCGGTAGGTGGTCATGGGGATGGAAGGGTCTTGATGGGTTTCACCATCCTGCGAGGATTCTGGAAGAGTGGGGCTGGCAGTGGTGATGGGAGGTTTGAGATTGGTCGAGCTCGTCTGCAAATCACCCCTCATATGGCCCAGCCTCCACTTCCCCACCACTCCAATCTGGGGAAGGGGAGAAATGGAGGGCCGTTCCAACAGCCGGGGGATGCCTGACCGGCCGGCGATTGTTGACTTTCCGGAACGCTAGATCCGCTCACCCCTGCTGCAGCAGGCTCCGAAGGTCGATCAACGCTGCATTGGCTCGGGAGATGTAAGAAGCCATCACCAGCGAGTGGTTGGCCAGAGGCCCGAAGCCGGTGCCGTTCAAAATTACCGGGCTCCACATGGGGAGCTGGGTGGATTCCAGTTCGCGGGTGATCTGGCGCAACGACACCACGGCGTTCTTGTCTGCCAGCACGTCGTTGAAATCGATCTCGATGGCACGCAGGAAGTGCAGCAGGGCCCAGGTGGCGCCGCGAGCCTGATAGAAGACATTGTCGATATCCAGCCAGGGCGTCTGCACCCTAATTTCGTCTGGCCGCGGGGTCGACTGAGTCGCGCTTCGGTCGCCGGCGAGGTCGATGTTGAGACGGCTTTCACCCACGGCCGCCGATAGCCGCTGCGACAGGCTGCCCAGACGCTTCTCCACCTGACTCAACCAGTCCCGCAAGTTGTCGGCGCGGCTGTAGAACTGGGCATCGGACTGGTTGTCGTCGGCCAGTCGGTGTAGGTAGCTTTCCGCTGCCGCGATGCCTTTGCGGTATTCGCTCTCAGTGGAGGGCAGGATCCAAGAGTTGCTGTTGAAGCTGAACTGGGGCTCGGCGACCACGAGATCCCGGTCCTCGGCGGATTGGGTCTGGGAGCGGGAGAAGTCGTTGCGCATGGAACGAGTGAAGTCGCGCACCTGCACCAACACACCGAATTCCCAGCTCGGCATGTTGTCCAGGTACACGCCTGGCGGCATGACGTCGTTGGACAGATAGCCGCCCGGCTTGTTCAGCAGCGTCTCCGCGACTGTAACCAGTGTCGAGGTGGTGACGTAGCCGGGGACGAGGCTTTCGCCGGCCGCCTCTGCGCGCACCAAGGCGACCTCGCTCACGTTGAAGATGTCCGGCTCGTCGCTCCAGTAGATGCCGAGAATGACGATGATCACCGCCGCCGTTGCCAGCAGCAGCAGGGAGGTCCAGAACCAACCGCGCTCTCGCATTCGACGGGGGTTGTAAAGCTTGGCGACGCCAACGGCGGCTTTGCCCGAGCTCGAAAACAGACTACTGATGGCGCTCACGTGTGCTCCTTCGACCGTTGGTGCGTGGTCCGGCGAGCAGCGTGGCCCGCCTGGTCAGATTGCATGGCCTGGGATCTTCGGCTAGAGCGCACGAATGCGCTCCAGTTGGGCCTGCAGCTGGTCTAGGGCGCCGCGGAGGCCAGCCACCCGCTGGCGTTCGCCCTCCACCACCGTCGCCGGCGCCCGGTTGACGAACTGCTCATTGCCGAGCTTGGCCTCGCCCTTGTCCAGATCGGTCCGGGCTTTCGCGATCTCCTTCTCCAAGCGGGCGGCCTCGGCGTCCTTGTCGATCAAGTCCTTCATGGGCACCAGCAGCTTCACCGCCCCCACCAGGGCGGTGGCAGACTCCGGGGTCTCCGCGTCGGCGTCGAGCCAATCCACCACGCTCACCTTGGCAAGCGCCGTGGCGAG
The DNA here is from genome assembly GCA_964563515.1 of uncultured Candidatus Competibacteraceae bacterium. Lineage (GTDB taxonomy): Bacteria > Pseudomonadota > Gammaproteobacteria > Competibacterales > JAHEDQ01 > CAZLYT01. Next base: position 8,909 of record CAZLYT010000393.1, read on the forward strand.
GCGCGCGGTGCGTTCGAAGCGAGCCCGATCGGTGGCATCGCCCCCCTGCAGCAGCACTTCCAGATGCTTGCCCGGCGAGATGTTCATCTCCGCGCGAATCTTGCGTGGGCCCAGCACAAAGCGTTGCAGCCAGTCCATTTCGGCCTCGACGTCGTCCGCGACCAAGGACGAGTCGGGCTGCGGATACGGCGCCAGCATGATGGTCTCGCCCTCGACGCCGGCCAGGGGTGCCACCCGCTGCCAGATCTCCTCGGTGATGAAGGGCATGAAGGGATGGGCGAGGCGCAAGGTGGCCTCTAGCACCTGCACCAGGGTGCGGCGGGTACCCCGGCGGGTGGCGTCATCGGCCTCACCAGCCGTGAGGGTGGGCTTGGCGAGCTCGACATACCAGTCGCAGTACTCGTTCCACAGGAACTCGTAGAGCCGCTGAGTGGCCACGTCGAAGCGGTATTCGGCGATGGCCTCGTTGGCGCCTTGGACGGTGTGCTGCAGGCGCGAGAGTATCCAGCGTTCGGGCAGCCCGAGGGTCACCGGCGCGGAGGCGTCGAGGCCGGTGTCTTGCCCCTCGGTGTTCAGCAGCACGAAGCGGGAGGCGTTCCAGAGCTTGTTGCAGAAGTTGCGGTAGCCCTCGATGCGACCCAGGTCGAACACCACGTCGCGGCCCTGGGTGGCGAGCGCGGCGAAGGTGAAGCGCAACGCATCGGTGCCGTAGCCGCGGATGCCGTCCGGGAACTGACGGCGGGTCGCCTTCTCGATGCGGGGCGCCATTTGCGGCTGCATCAAGCCCGAGGTGCGCTTGATCACCAGAGACTCGAGATCGATGCCCTCGATCAGGTCCAAGGGGTCCAGCACATTGCCCTTGGACTTGGACATCTTATTGCCGTCCTGGTCTCGCACCAGGCCGTGGATGTAGACCTCGCGGAAGGGCACGTCGCCCATGACGTAGAGGCCCGCCATCACCATGCGGGCGACCCAGAAGAAAATGATGTCGAAACCGGTGACCAGCACGCTGCTGGGATAAAAGGTCTCCAGGGCCTCGGTGTCGTCGGGCCAGCCCAGGGTCGCGAAAGGCCAGAACGCCGACGAGAACCAGGTATCCAGCACGTCTTCGTCCTGGCGCAGGTGGACGTCGGGGCCGAGCCCGTGGGCGACCCGAATCTCGTTCTCGCTGTGGGCCACGTAGACATTGCCATGGTCGTCGTACCAGGCCGGTACCCGATGGCCCCACCAGATCTGCCGGCTGATGCACCAATCCTGGATCCGCTCCAGCCAGTCGAAGTAGGTCTTCTCCCAGGTGCGGGGCACGATGCGGATGCGCCCGTCGCGCACGATCTCGATGGCGGGTTTGGCCAACACTTCGGCGCGCACGAACCACTGATCGGTGAGAAAGGGCTCGACCACGGCACCGGTGCGATCGCCGCGGGGCACCACCAGACGGTGGTCCTTGACCTCGGCGATGAGCCCCGCGGCCTCCAGATCTGCCACCAGGCGCCTTCGGGCCTCGTAGCGATCCAGACCGCGATAGGCCCCGGGGGCGTTGTCGTTGATGCGGGCGTCGACGGTGAAGATGTTGAGCTGCGGCAGGTCGTGGCGCAGCCCGATCTCGTAGTCATTGAAGTCGTGGGCCGGGGTGATCTTGACGCAGCCGGAGCCGAACTCCTGCTCCACGTAGTCATCGGCGATCACCGGGATGGTGCGGCCGGTGAGGGGCAGCTCGACCTGGCGGCCCACCAAGTGCTCGTAGCGCTCGTCTTCCGGGTGCACCGCCACCGCGGTGTCGCCGAGCATGGTCTCCGGACGGGTGGTGGCGACCACGACATGGCCGTAGCCGTTCACCAACGGATAGCGAATGTGCCAAAGCTTGCCTTCCTCCTCCTGGCTCACCACCTCCAGGTCGGAGACTGCGGTGTGGAGCACCGGATCCCAGTTCACCAGCCGCTTGCCGCGGTAGATGAGGTCGTCGCGATAGAGCCGTACGAAGACCTCGCGCACTGCGCGGGACAGTCCTTCGTCCATGGTGAAACGCTCGCGCGACCAGTCCACCGATGCACCCATGCGACGCAGCTGATGGGTGATGGTTCCACCGGATTCCGCCTTCCAGTCCCACACCCGGCGGATGAAGTCGTCGCGGCCGAGATCGTGGCGGGTTTTGCCCTCGGCGCCGAGCTGGCGCTCCACCACCATCTGGGTCGCGATGCCGGCATGGTCGGTGCCGGGTTGCCACAGCGTCTTGCGCCCGCGCATCCGGTGATAGCGGATGAGCAGGTCCATGAGCGTGTCCTGGAACGCGTGACCCATGTGCAGCGTGCCGGTCACGTTGGGCGGCGGGATCATGATGCAGTAGGGTTCGCCGTCGCCGGAGGGCGCGAAGTAACCGCGCGCCTCCCAGCGCGCGTAGATCCTCTGCTCGATGGCGCGCGGGTCGTAAGTCTTTTCCATGGGCCTTGGGAATGTTTGCAGCTGAAGGGGCGCCGTTGTTGCGCCGCACGAGCGGCGGAGTATAGCGCAGCGGTCGCAACCGACGGCAAACCTGCCGACGAGGACATTTCGCGCAGCTAACAGCTGCGGCCGTCGTGCGGTTCCGGCCCCTCCAATCCCTCGTCATTCCCGCGAACGCGGGAATCCAGTTAAGCAATATTCCACTGGGTTCCCGCTCCCCCGGAAGCTACGGTAATTTCATCGCATATACAAGTGGTTACATCATGTTAGGTGAGAGGGTGGGTCTGTGCAGCGAGATCCACCCTCGTCGGCGACCAGGCGATACGCCGCAGTAGCGCAACAGGCGCGTCGGCCGCATCCCCCCTTCCGGCTTCTACATATCGTGCTTGTGCAGCGGATAGCCCCGGTCGCGGTAGAAGCTCCAACGGCGACGCGAGGCCTCACGGCGCGAGGGATCGCCATCCACCAGCTCGGCCAGCCGCTGGAAGCGGCTGAAGAAAGGCGGCACCTGGTCGCTCAGGTTGATCAGCACCTCGGGCTCCGTTTGGGGGTTCGCGTCGCAGCCGATCAGAATCGGCGCCGGATCCTGGGCGCCGAGCTGGTAGGGCTCGTGGGGCACGAAGCTGCCGTCCCGAAAGGTCCACAGCAAATCATCCAGTGCCCGCACCTCAGCAGCATCGGCTGCATTGATATACACGCAATGCCCCATGCGCCAGATCTTCTCGGCCAGACGACAGGCGAGCAAACCGAGACCGCTGGGTTCGCTGTTGGCGATGACGTAGAAGTCGATGCGGGTCATGAAGTTTTGCTACCTACGTACTGCTGCCGGAAGCTGCACACGTTTCGGTGTCGGGCGGTGGTCGCCTGGTCCAACAGTCTTCGCGATTGATCTGACAAGCTTGCGACGGGTCCTTTGCCAGCTATGGTGTCGTAGCCTACCTTAGCCATGCCACCAGGGACGATCCCATGGAAGCAATGGAAAATCCGGCGCACCTACGGACCGATACCTGCCCAGAGCTGCCGGTCGCGAGCTATCAGCTCCGCTTTCGGGTACTTCGGCCAGGTCGATTGCCCCGTTACCCGGGTTCCGCTTGGCGCGGGGCCTTCGGCCACGCCTTGAAGCGCACGGTCTGCATCACCCGGGAACCCTACTGCGAGTGCTGCCTGCTCTATCGGAGCTGCTCTTACCCTTACGTTTTCGAGACCCCGGTGCGGCGCTGCTTGGAAAGTACACTGCGGCGCCGCATCCCTTCGTCCTCCGCTGTGAGGAGAGCGACGGACATTTCCGAGACCATGATGAGGTCGTGCTCGGCTTGGTGACGGTGGGTGAGGGCGACCGCTATTTGCCGTACATGATCCATGCCCTGGAGCAGGCCGGCCAGCAGGGAATTGGCAAGGATCGAGTCCTGCTCGAGCTTGCCGAGACGATTCAAGACGAACTTCCCGGCGACGGCGCTCGGGGCATCGTCTACCGCCCGGGCGAGACCCTAGACCGGCGAGCACCGCAGGCGCCGTCCATACCCGCGGCTCCACCAATGGTGCGTTTGGACCTCGACACGCCGCTGCGCTTGCGACGCGAAGAGCACTACTTGACACCCTCGAGCTTCCGCCTGCGCGACCTCTTTGCCAACCTGCTGCGGCGGGTATCTCTGCTGGCCTAGTTTCACACCGGTACCGAATGGCAGGCCGACTATCGGAGTCTGCTGCAGGCGCTCGGCGACCGGCGGCTGCTCGAAGCCGAGCTCCGTTGGCACGAGTGGACGCGCTACTCCTCCCGGCAACAGCAGTTTCTGCAGATGGGCGGCCTACTGGGCAGTATGACCATGAATCTCGAACGCATCGAGTCGCTGTGGCCTTACCTTTATCTCGGCCAGTGGCTGCACGCGGGCAAGGGCACCAACATGGGCCTCGGCCGATATCGGCTCACGACAAGCTTGCCATGTCGGCAGGGAATTCCGTACTGAGGCACGCTCGTGGCCGGCCGGGATATGGCGCTAGGACGAGAGGACCACGGCGACAACAGGACGCTCCCGTCCGCTCCTCTAGTCGCGGAGTTAGGCAATTGATGGCGCCACAGGAATACCCCCGACGCGTGTTGCTCGCGGCCACCGGTATTTCACTCCAGATAGTGACGGAGACGCTCTACCGCTTAATCCATCAAGAGCCGCCATTCATCCCTACAGAAATCGCGCTAGTGGCGACCGGCGACGCGGCGGAGCGGGTACGATTGGAGCTGCTGAGCGCAGATCCCGGGTGGTTTCACCGCCTTTGCCGGGACTGTGGCATCGACAGGATTCGCTTTGAGGAGAGCGATATCCGAGTCCTTGCTGCTGCCGATGGCCAACCGCTTGCGGACATCCGCGATCTACACCACAACGAGCGCGCGGCGGACCTAATCACCGATGTCGTCCGCGAGCTCAGTGCAGATCCGAATTGCGCCATCACACCTCCATCGCCGGCGGTCGAAAGACCATGGGTTTCTTCTTGGGGTTTCTTCTTGGGCTATGCCATGTCGCTTTTCGGCCGCCGACAGGACCGGCTTTCGCAAGTTTTGATACCCGAAGGCTACGAAGGTCACCCCCTGTTCTTCTATCCCACCCGCGAGCGTCGCGTGATCTACGACCGCACCAATCGACCAATGGATACCCGGGACGCCACGGTCACCCTCGCCGACATCCCCTTCGTGCGGCTGGGAGACGCATTGGCCGAGGATCTGCGCACCGGCCAGGCGGGTTACACCGAAACCGTGGAGCGCGCCCAGCGGGACCTGGGGCTGCCGGAGGTGATCTTGGATGTGCTAACCCGCAGGGTGCGTTGCGGAATTGTCGTGTTTCAACTTAGCCCCGCCAACTTCGCTTGCTATGCCTTACCGGCTGCGACGGGCCTTCGCTCCGGTGCGTTTCAAGTAGATGCGCGGCAATATCCGCGGCCTTTCGGGCGCGGGGACGTAACGCGGCGCCGTGGACATCTCCATGTGATAGGCCAGGAACCACATCATGGCGACACCGCTTAGCCACGCTAGCACTTGCCACAGCCAGAGCGAAGGTATGCCGAACCACCAGGAGTCGGGCTGGTTCGGATTCCCAAACGCGGTGTTACCCAGGACTGCACCCGGACCCAGGGCAAAGCAGTACCAGATCAATACCGCGCCCCACGCGACCGGAATGAGATGCCGCTTGCTCAACGGCACCCTCCCGTATCGGCGGAGGAAATCGTGGAATTCACGCTTGCGCGCCGCATCATCCTGGGTGAAACAGGACACCAAGATCGCAACCCCGAAGTTGGCGAGGATACCCCACGCCGCGGAGTGGATGGTGAGCGGCCAGCGGCCCCAACTGGTGATGCCCAGCCAACGGTGCGCGATCGGCTCCGTCAAGGTGACTGCAACGAGGCCTGCCATCAACCCTAGCGCAACACCCTGGCGGGTCAGAAACGGCCAGTAGCAGGCGGCGATCAACGCCGGCCACATCTGAAAACCATACGACACGGCAAGCGCCCCGATGAGGATCAAAGCGTCACTTGCCGTGGTGGCTACGGCTAGCGCCAGAAGCACGATGAGGACCGTACAGATGCGCCCGACAAACTTCTGGGTGAGATCGGTCGCGCGCGGCATCAGGAACGGCCGGATCAGGTCGCGCGTCAATATCGCGCCGACAGTGGTCATGTAACAGGCGGCGGTCGATTCCATGGCCGCGAGGGCGCACAGCGCCAGCAGGGCGACTAGCCATGGCGCGACACTGCTCACCAGGGCGATCAGCTGGGGAACCAGCAGGTCGTAGCCCCCCGGCTGATCGGTGATGTCCAGTCCCTGCAGGCCATCGACCAGGCCGGGACTGACGCTGTTGCTCGCCCCGTACAGGGACTGGTCTGTTCCCAGGAAGTGGCCGCCAAATCCCTGGATGGTGGTGAACACGATCGTGATGAAGCCCATTAGCAGTGCACCAGCCCATACCTGCTGCGGCGCGAACGCGGCCGCCGAGCGACTCGAGAAAGCCAACATGGAAAACGCCGGCGAGGCCATGATGCCCATGGCGCCGAAACTGAATGTCAGGGTTTGCGCGGCTGTCCAGGCCCCCCCTTGCGCCTGGGTTCCGTCACTTACGAACTGGATGACACCGGGAATCGCGACGTAATGGCTGTAGCCGTCCGGGGTCCTTATCGGGTCGTTCTCAACGAGCATCGCGATACCCGCGAGCAGACGTTCCCAACCGCCGACATAGACCAGCGTGATGATGCCGATCGCCACAATGCCCGCAGCGATCATGACGAAGTGCACGCTGTTCACGTAGGCCACGGTCCTCATGCCGCCGGTTGCGACGTAGCTCATGACCATCATGCCGAGCACCCACATGCCGAACTCGACGTCGACCAGGCCGTCCGTCAGCACGTAGAACAGGAAACCCGCGGCGCGCAACTGCAACCCCACGTACGGCACCGAGAACGACAGCGCGACCAACACGATCAGCAGGCGGATTCGCTCGGACTTGAAGTAGTACGAGAACATCTC
>CAZLYT010000394.1:0-8554 GCA_964563515.1 uncultured Candidatus Competibacteraceae bacterium
TCGCAGCAGAGTTACACCGGAGTCAGTGATGGCCGCCGACGGAGTTGCCAGTGCGCCTGTTACGGGAGTGACTCAAGGCTTGTCCGGCGTGACGCCTGAGGCGGGCTGAAGACATCCCTTAGAGCGGTGGAGTGGATGCGGAGTTCGCGCTGGGACACGGGAAACTCGATAGCGTACTTGCGAAGTGCAGCGGCGATCTCACGATTGTAGACGGCCTGGACTGCCCCTGGCCGCTTGACTGCCTCGTGGGTGATCCAGACTCCGAGCTCGAAATTGAAGCTGCTGTCTCCGAAATCCACTAGCCAGACGCCGGGATTGCGCTCCTTCAGCGTATGCGGGACCTTCTCGGCTGCCTCCAAGCCGGCTTTGGTGACCAGATCCACGTCCGCGTTGTAGTGAACCTTGAAGCGGTATGAATGCGGCAGTTGGTTTCCAACAAGGCCAGTTGATGACGCTGTCGTTGATGGACTTCGAGTTGGGCACCACGATGTCTATGTTGTCGTTGGTGTTGATCAATGTGCTGTGCAGGTTGATGGCGCGCACTTCGCCACCCACGCCACAAGCGAGCTCGACGAAATCTCCGACTTTGAGCGTTCTCTCAAAGAGCAGAATAAGCCCGGATACAAAGTTGTTGACTATGGACTGCAGACCAAAGCCGATGCCGATGGCGCCGGCCACTAGGGCAAAGTTGGTGAAATCAAACCCAATGGAGGCCAGCCCGATCGTGAATCCAACGGTCACCATGCCGTAGTGAAACAGGCGCCCGATGGTATAGAAGGTGGATTGGTGACGGCCTCGTAATTACGGCTGAGCCGCGCCACCGCTCAAAGGGCTGCACCAGTGCCTGTTGCTCCTTGTCCAGCATTGCGCTTGCTCCCGGTTGGTTCGGTTAGGATTTACCACCTCACAGAGGGCATCACCCAGTCGGGCATGGTGCCGTGGCCTCTGGCCAGGGTGACCAGACGCCGCTGCCAGGCGGTGACGTCGGTGGTGTCGGCAAAGGCTTCCTTGTGGATGCCCTCGGTGATGAAGGCGGTGGCAAAGCCCGCGGCTCGGGCGCCGACGATGTCGTGCTGCAGCGAGTCGCCGATGGCGACGATGCGATCCGCCGGCAGCACGCCGAAGACTGCGCGGCACGCCTTGTAGATCTCCGGGTAGGGCTTACCCACGTAGTGGACCTTTTCGCCGCCAAGGGCCTCGTAGCGGTGGGCTATCGCACCGCAGCTCGGCATCAGGCCGCGGGCGGTGATCCGGATCTCGTCGGGGTTGGCGCAGATCAACGGCAGGTTGCGCATGCTGCCGTAGGCGATGGTGTGCTCGTAGAACTTGCCGGACTTGGATTCGTCGATGCCGCCGAGGAGGATGAAATCGGCCTCTTCAACGGTGCTGACCAGGTCGAGATCCAGGCCCTCCACCACCGAGCGGTCGCCGCCCTGGCTGAACAACAGGCAGCGGCGGCCGAGCTGGGCGAAAAAAGGATCGGTCCGATTTGCCAGCGCGGCCCAGGTCGCCTCGCCCGAGGAGACCACGGCCGCGTAGTAGTCGCGGTTGAAACCCATGGCTTCGATGCGCCTGGCGTTGGCTGCCGCCCGCTTGCCGGAGTTGGTCAGGACGACGATGGTCTTGCCCATTTCCTCCAGTCGCCGTAGGCATTCCACGGCCCCGGGATAGGCATTCTGGCCGTCGTGCAGGACACCCCACTGATCGAAGGCGAAGCCATCGTAGAGGTCCGCGATGGCGCCAATGCCCTCGACGAACTGATCGACGGAGGTATCGTCCTCATTCATGACCGGCCCCTTTGCGCGCCAGCAGCGCGGTGCCGTAGGCCGCATCTCCGCTGACCGGCTTGGCCATCGGCACCCCCAACACCCGGGTCCGGATGCGAGTCCAGGCCGGGTTGGCTGCGCCACCACCCACCGTGCGCACGCTGCGGGGGTAAGGCGCGCCCAGTGCCTCCATCTGCCGATATGCCTGGCGCTCCACGTCGGCGATGCCTTCCAGTAAGCCTTGAAAGAACTTCACGTCGTCCACCGGCCACGGCTCCACTACCGGCTGCAGATTGGGGTCGTTGATGGGAAAACGCTCCCCCGGCGAGGGCAGTGGGTAATACCGGAGACCGATAGGCTGGTCGGGGGTGAGCTTCGGCGTCATGGACTTCATCGCGGCAGTATCGAAAAACGCCAGCAAGGCGGCGCCACCGGAGTTGGAGGCGCCACCGGGGAGCCACAGCTCACCCAGCCGATGGCTGTAGATTCCGAACTGAGGCGCGAACAGGGGCCGCTCGGAGAGGATCCTCACCACCAGCGTGGTGCCCAGTGAGGTCACCGCATCGCCGATCTCGGCCGCCCCGGTGGCCAGAAACGCCGCCACTCCATCGGTGGTGCCGGTGACCAGGGTGACATCCTCCGGCAGGCCGCAGCTGCGGGCCACCAACCGATCGATCTTCCCCACCGGCGCGCCGGGCTCGACCACCTCCGGCAGCAGGTCGAGCTGCACGTGCAGCGCCTCGAACCACTCGGGCCAGCGCCGTGCCACCACGTCGTAACCGGTCTTGAGCGCATTGTTCTCGTCGCTGATGCCGTAGCGATTGCAGAGCCTGCCGACGATCCAGTCGGCCTGGTGCAGGGCGTAACAGGCTCGCGGCGCACCGGCTTGGAGAAACAGCAGCCTGGCCAGGGCGGAGCTGGCGCCGTGACAGGCGCTCTGCGGGGGCGCGACCTGCTTGATCCGGGCCGCCTGCTCCACGCCGCGGGCGTCGTTGTACATCAGCCCCGGGGTCACCGGATTGCCTTCGGAGTCGGCCAACAACAGGGTTCCTGAGGTGCCATCCACCGCCAGTGCCCTTATGGTGCCGGTGGAGGATGAAGTCCCGAGCCCGCTCAGGACCTTGCAGACCGTATCCCACCACATCTCCGGGTCTTGAGAGATCGCCACCCCCTCACGCTGCGGCGGCGGCATTGGCTGGGCCGCCTGCCCCCGGACGGCGCCGGTCGAATCAATGGCGACGGCTCTCACCCCCGAGGTGCCGATGTCCACACCCGCAAAAAGCTCACCGCTCATCAATCTGCACCGCGAGCCCAAACCTAAGGTGAGGGTGCATTAGCGAATGCGTAATGCACCCTCTTTGCAGCCACACTGTCCTAGGCCTCGCCATGGTAGGAGACCACCCGCTCCACCTCGTTCTTGGAGCCCAGAATCACCGGGCAGCGCTGGTGCAGGGCGGAAGGCGCCAGGTCCATGATGCGCTCGGTGCCGGTGGATGCGGCGCCGCCCGCTTGCTCCACGATGTAGGCCATGGGATTGGCCTCGTAGAGCAGGCGCAGCCGACCGCGCTTGCCCGGCTCGCGGTTGTCAGCGGGATACATGAAGATCCCGCCACGGCTCAGAATGCGGTGCACCTCCGCCACCATGGACGCCACCCAGCGCATGTTGAAGGCCTCGCCCCGGGGGCCGCTGGCGCCGGCCACGCATTCCTCCACGCAGCGCTTGATCGGCGCCTCCCAGAACGGCTGATTCGACATGTTGATGGCGAACTCACGGGTGTCCGCGGGGATGTGTATATCCGGATGAGTCAGGATGAATTCGCCGATGTCTCGATCCAGGGTAAAGCCGTTCACGCCGTGCCCGGTGGTGATAACCAGCATGGTGGAGGGCCCGTAGATAGCGTAGCCGGCGCAGACCTGCCGGGCGCCGGGCTGCAGGAAATCCACCGTGCTTGGCTCGGTGACACCGGGCGGGCAAGTGAGGATCGAGAAGATGGTTCCCACCGATAGGTTTACGTCGGTGTTGGAGGAGCCGTCCAGCGGATCGAACACCAACAAGTACCGACCTCGGGGATAGCGCTGCGGAACCGGGTAGATCTCCTCGAACTCCTCCGAGGCCAGCGCCGCCAAGTGGCCGGTCCACTCGACGCAGGTGACCAAGGCGTCGTTGGCGATCACGTCCAGCTTATTCTGGGTCTCGCCCTGCACGTTCTCGCTGCCCGCAGATCCCAGCACGCCAATCAGTCCACCCCGGTTCACGGCGTTGCCGATCATCTTGCAGGCGGTGACGATATCGTTCACCAGCGACGTGAAATCGCCGGTGGCGCCTTTGATCCGGCGTTGCTCCTCGATCAGGAAGCGGGTGAAGGTGGTTCCGTACTGCATTCCTGCGTGTCCTCGCTTAGCCCCAACAATGCGCACTCGCGCTCAGGCCACCTGTGCGGGGTGAGCTCCCCGGACTCGTAGCGCTTGGCCATGTTAGCCAGCCCGATCGGCTTGATGCGAGAGCCATTGCCGGCGCGGCCGAAGGCCTCGAGATCCGCCTGCGCAATCTGCTTCATGATCGGGATGACCGCTATTGCTCCACGGCTGTCACTGCCAGATGGCCGAGGAAGGATGCCCCGGCATGGCCACGGGCACCCGCGGAGGCTTGGTACGATAGCCGGGCTGTTGACCGCCGCTGTTGCCTGCATGACCGCGTGTATCTGTTCCGGGCTGTTCATGTTGAACGCGGGCACGCCGTACTGGCGCTCTGCCGCGTGGTCGAATGGTTGTCGCAGGGCAATCAACGCCATTCTTGCGACCTCCACCGATGTGTACAAAGCGTGATCAGTTTCTGCTTAGACAGGGATTGATGGAGATCACCCGCTTGTCGGTGTTCTGCACCAGATAGGCGTGAGGGCCATCCCAGAACTTCGGCACTACGATGTCGCTGCCCTTGACCTGCCGCGCCCGCGGGTGCTCTTGACACCTTTGCTGAACCCCAGAGCAGCTTCGACCCAGGGGCGGGCCAGGTTGACGATGGGAGGTTTCGCACGCCGTCCTATGCCTTCGACCTCGAGCCGTAGTCCTTGAAGTTCTCGAGGACGCGCGCGATTTCGTCGTCGGGGAGGATGCGTGGCCCGCCCAGCAGAAGGGCGTTGAAATATTGGCGGGCCAGAGTCTCGACCTCGACCGCGATCCACATGGCTTTGGCGAGGGTCGGGCCGGTGGCGATCATGCCGTGGTTGGCGAGCAAGCAGGCAGTGCGGCCTTCCAGGGCTGCGAGAGCGGCGTCCGACAGGGCCTGGGTGCCGAAGGTGGCGTAGGGCGCGCAGCGAATGGAGTTTCCCCCGCCGACGGCGATCATGTAATGGACGGCGGGGATGTCCATGCCGCGAATGGCCAGGGTCGTGCAATAGATGGGATGGGCATGCACCACCGCCGCAATTTCCGGCTTGGCCCGGTAGATATCGAGATGAAAGCGCCATTCGCTGGAAGGTGCCAGGGCGTGCTGATAGCTCCCGTCAAGTCTCATGTAGACGATATCGCCGGGCTCCAGCTGCTCGTAGGGAACGCCGCTGGGGGTGATCAGAAAGCCGTCGTTCCGGCGTGTGCTCAAGTTGCCGGAGGTGCCCTGATTGAGCCTGGTGGCATTCATCTGCAGGCAGTTGGCAATGATCTCCTGGCGCAGTGCGTGGTCCGACATTGGGCGCGGCCTCAGCAGGGATTGACGGGCGCTTCATGCGCCAGATAGCGCCTGACTTCCTTGGCGATCATCTTGGCCCGATAGCTGGTGGTCTTCACCGAGGACCCGGCGATATGGGGCGTCAGGGTCACGTTGTCGAGCTCGAGCAGCGGCCAGTCCGGCGGTGCCGGCTCGACGGCGACGGTCTCGAGGCCGGCACCCCGCAGCTCCTCGGGAAGATCGGCGGCGTAGCCATGGACCATGGGGGTGTCGGGCCAATCGAGCTCCGGGGTCCGGATATCCAGATCGGCGCCTGGGAGCTGCTGCCAAGCATCGACGAAGACTCGCGGCTTCACGAAGTGATCGTCGATCACGGCAACCTTGGTGGTGGCCATATCAGTTCCCCTTTCTCAAGTTATCGAGTGCGTCCCAGAAAGCGAACATCTGCTGGTAGCCCTGCTGGTACACGGGGAACATCCGCTCTCAGAAACGCGTGAGCTCCGGGTCCGGCTGCTGCGGGTTGCCGTCCAGATAGGCGTTCACCCAGACCGGACAAGTATCGGCGACGGACGGTGTCGCCGCTGTGCTTTTTCCAGTCCAGATCCCCCTGCGCCAGCGCCCGTGTGGCGAAACCGTTCAGCATCAAGCCCGCAGTGACGCCACCGACTCCCAGAGCCCCCATCCGGCTCGTGAACCCCCGTCGGCTCAGCCTGTTCTGGAAAACCGCCTCAACCAGATCTCGTTGTCGCTTTGACAGCTCTTTTCCTCGCTTCGTGGTGAGTAAGTGCTTGTTTCCCGCAGCGCTATTGGCTATGGATGGCGCTTCCATCGCACCCGGCCGCGCCGCCGGGGCGCAAGCGGCCACTGGTGTCTCAGGGGGTGTTGGGCATGGCAGACAGCACCGCGAGAACCGGAGTACCATCGTGGCGCACACTTGAGGGACATGAGGTGCCTTGATCAAGGTAGAAGGACAAAGCTCATGCCGGACCCATTATCGGACGATGACATCGCGCTCGATCCAGAAGAACAACTCAATACCCGGATCGCATGGTATTACCACATTATAGGGATGACCCAGCAGCAGATCGCTGATCGCTTTGGTTTGACTCGGGTCCGGGTGAATACGGCGCTTGCCACGTGCCGGGAAACCGGCATCGTGCAGATCCGCATCAACTTTAAGCTCGCTTCTTGCGTCAGGCTCAAGCACGAGTTGCAAAGACGCTATGGGCTTACCGAAGTCATCGTGGTGCCCACTCCAGAAGACAAAAGCCTGCTGTTCCGAGTGCTTGCGGTCGGCGCCGGGCCCTATCTCCACGATCAGTTATCGGAGAACTGCTCGTTTGGCGTAGGCTGGGGCCGAACCCTTCGAAATACGGTACGGGAGACTCGCGGTAATCTGCCTTCCATGACCGTGGTATCGCTAATGGGCGCACTGAACTCCGGTTCCGGCTCTAGTACGATTGCTATCGGATTCGGAACAGTTTCGAGACATGATTCTGGCGCAGGAGGGCATTCGCGAAGTCTATAGCAAGGCTTGTAGAGTAGATTTGGCCCTGGTCACCGCCGGGGATTTGACAGACCACTCTACGATGCTCGAGCTGCGCTTGATCAGCGCTCAGGAGTCAAAGGCGCTGAAGGCGGCTGGCGCGATAGGCGATCTTCTCGGGCACTATTTGAACAAGGACGGCGAGCCGGTCGATCATCCGCTTAACAGGAGAGTGATCTCCTTGAATCTGGAGGACCTTCGCAGCATCTAGAAGATTATGTTGGTCGCCGGCGGCTTGTACAAAGCCGACCTCATCCGGGCCGTATTGCAACGCGAGCTGGTTCACGTCCTGGTGACCGACGAGGCCACAGCCAAGGTGCTGGTAATCAAACAGTCCGCAACCTCGTAACGGCGATCGCGATACCTCAGCGCTGAAATTTGAGCAAGGAGTCCGTCTTGACTGGTCCGGGGGTTTATATCAAATACGGCGGCGTCGAGCCCGGAGTCCGGGGCGGGCCGGCATTCCTGTTCGACCTGGATGGCACCTTGGTGGACAGCGTGTATCAGCACGTGCTGGCGTGGCGCCAGGCGCTGGAGAGAGCAGGCATCGAGTTGTCGGTTTGGCGCATTCATCGCCGGATTGGCATGAGCGGGGGATTGTTCGTGAACGCGCTATTGCGGGAAACCGGCCACAAGGTCACCGCGGAGGAGGCGGACCAGTTACGGCGGCTGCATGCGGAAGCCTACTTGCGCCTGGTGAGTCAGGTCCGGCCACTGCCCGGTGCCCTGGAGCTGCTTGGATTCCTATCCGCCGCGGAGGTGCCGTGGGCGGTGGCAACCAGTGGCCGCCGGGAAACCGCCCAGGCCACCTTGGATCTACTCGGCATAAAAGCGGACGTGCCGGTAGTTACCCGAGACCAGGTTCGCCACGCCAAGCCGGACCCGGATCTATTTCTCGCCGCTGCCGAGCGACTGCAGATTCCGATCGGTGACACCGTCGTGGTCGGCGACAGTGTATGGGATCTGCTCGCCGCCCGCCGTGCCCGAGCGCTCGGCGTTGGCTTGATGTCCGGCGGCTACGGGCGCAACGAGCTCGAACGCGCCGGCGCTTATCGGGTTTACCAGGATCCCGCCGACCTCTTGCACCACCTGGACGAAGTCGGGGTGAGAACGGCGGGGTAGCTCCTTGGGGATCCCCGAGGCTATTTGGATTCGTGCTTCCGATCCTCCCTTTACAGCTCCTGCTCGTCTGCTAGCTTTTACTTCCAACCCCTCAAGCGTCGCTGGACGGGCTCGACTCCGAGTGCTGTTTGCTGTAGTGCAGCAGGAGGTGTTGGAATACTTGGCTACCCTTGAACCCCCCATCATCCGAGCGCACATGCGGGAGTAGCGGGCCAAGACGGCCAACCGGCGTGGGTCGGCGTAATCGAGCGGCTGGGCTGCCCACCGAGTGCGGATGCACTCCTGCGGCACTGGTTAGCGACCACGGGCGACCGGAGCGCTATCGGTCAGCTCGATGTGCCCCGGGCCACTCCAGCGAGACAGTTTGTTGCAGGCGGCGCCAACTCCGCTGGCGGCACCTGGCGTGGCCACCTATCCGCCTTCGGATGCGGCTTCTGAGTAGCGCCTCATGCAAAG
>CAZLYT010000395.1:0-2793 GCA_964563515.1 uncultured Candidatus Competibacteraceae bacterium
AAGGCCGGGTTCGACCCGGCCCTTCTCTTTTTATGGGGGGATTTCCGCCGTTTTCCGGTCGAGTTTTCCCGCAAACACGGGATTGTTCGCGAGCTGCCTTGAGATAGCATCTTCCAATGCTGGAACTCGCGCTGCCCCTTCCCTCCTCCCTGCCGCCTAAAGCGAGAACCAAACTTCACGGTTGGGCCACGCTCCTTCTGTTCCTGGCGGCCACCGTGCCTGGTTTCAGCGCCGGGCCCGGAAACGCGCGCTTGCCACCCCCTGCCTCACGCCCGGTCGACTTTGCCAAAGACATTCAACCGTTGCTCTCCGAGCATTGGGCATTTCAACCGGTGTCCCGTCCACTCGTGCCACCCGTGACCATCGAGTCCTGGCCCCGTAATCCGATTGACCGTTTCGTTCTCGCGCGACTCGAAGAACGACAGCTCAGTCCGTCACCTGAAGCTGACCGGCGCACCCTGATCCGGCGCCTCTACTTCGATTTGACGGGTTTGCCCCCGGCTCCGGAGGAGGTCGACGAGTTTGTTCAGGACCTGGACGTCCTCGCCTACGAAAAGCGAGTCGATCGACTGCTGGAATCTCCCCGTTACGGCGAACGGTGGGCGCGGCACTGGCTCGACACGGTCCACTTCGGGGAAACGCACGGCTACGACAAGGACAAGTTGCGTCCGAACGCCTGGCTCTACCGGGACTACGTCATTCGCGCCTTCAATCAGGACAAGCCTTACTCGCGTTTCGTCGAGGAACAGCTCGCCGGGGATGTTCTCCATCCGGAGGACCCGTGGGCAACCGTGGCGCTCGGATTCATCGCGGCCGGGCCGTGGGACTTCGTCGGGCACGTCGAACTGCCCGAGAGCAAAATGGACGGGTTGATCGCCCGTTACAACGATCGCGACGACATGCTGATGAGCGCGATGTCCACCTTCCAGAGCCTCACCGTCCATTGCGCGCGCTGTCACAATCACAAGTTCGATCCCATTTCGCAGAAGGATTATTACCAGGTGCAAGCGGTCTTCGCCGGAGTGGATCGCGCGGATCGTGCCGTTGATCTGGACCGAGGAGTGGCCGCCCGGCGCGAGAAACTCACGGCGGAACGACGGACGCTCGAGGGACGGTTGAAGGCGATCGAGGGGGAAGTGGCCAGGCTGACCAGTCCGGACCTCGAACGCATCGATCAACGGTGTGCCCACGTGAAGGAACAGTTGGCGGCCTTGCCGAAACCCCAGGAACAAAGCCCGAGCAATGGATATCACTCGGGAATCGAGAGTGAACCAGCGATCGAAAAATGGGTCCAGATCGACCTCGGCGCCCACCTCGCCATCGATGAGATCCGCTTGATCCCGGCCCGGCCCACGGATTTTCCGGACACGCCCGGATTCGGATTCCCGGCCCGGTTTCGGGTCGAGCTCGCGGACGACGAATCGTTCCGCAACCCTCGTTCCATCGCGGACCATTCGCGGACGGACTTTGCGAATCCGGGAGACAAACCCTGTCTGATCGCGACGCCAGGAGCGAAAGCTCGCGTCCTTCGAGTCACCGCCACTCGACTTTGGGAACGCACCAAGGATTACGTGTTCGCCCTGGCCGAAGTGCAGGCCTTCGTCGACGGGACCAATGCCGCCCGGCAGGCCCGCGTGACCGCGCTCGACTCCATCGAAACCGGGCGCTGGGGCATGAAACGGCTGGTGGACAATTACGACAGCCGGCGCTCACTCGAACTCGCCAGTGAACCGCCGGAAAAGGCGGCGCGCCGGCGCGCTCTCGAATCCGAGCGGGATCTTCTCCAGACCGAGCGGACAAACACCCTCGATTCCCTGATCAACGGCACCACGCGCGCGGCGCTCGCCGAGGTCCGGGAAAAACTCGCGTCCGTGCAGGCCGGACTCGAAGCGCTGCCCGGTCCGCAGATGATTTACGCCGCCGCGAGCCAGTTCGCGCCCCAGGGCTCGTTCGTTCCGCCCAAAGGAGTTCGCCCGGTCCATTTTCTTATCCGCGGCGAGGTGAAACAGCCCAGGGAACTGATGCCGCCCGGGGCGCTCACCGGCGTGCCTGGACTGGCTCATCCCTACGAGTGCGCTGATCCGGAGAACGAAGGGGAGCGCCGGGCCGCCCTCGCCCGATGGATCACTCATCCAGCCAACATGATGAGCCGCCAGTCGATCGTGAATCGGATCTGGCATTATCATTTCGGTCGCGGCCTGGTCGAAACGCCGAACGATTTCGGACTCATGGGCGCCCGCCCGACGCATCCGCTGCTGCTGGACTGGCTGGCCTGGTGGTTTGTCGACCAGAACGAATCGATCAAGCAACTGCATCGCCTCATCGTCACCAGCGCCACCTACCGCCAGACCTCCCTGCCACGTCCGCCGCCAGGCAGCCAGCGAGCGGCATCGCCAACGGAAACAAACCCGGAAGCCAGACTCAAACGGGCTCTCGAGGTAGATGCCGACAACCGTTTCCTCTGGCGGATGAACCGGCTCCGGCTCGATGCCGAATCCATTCGTGACACAATGCTCGCGGTCAGCGGTAAACTCGACCTGACCATGGGCGGGCCCAGCGTCCGCCAGTTCCATTTCAAAGACGATCATTCGCCCCTCTATGACTACACCCGCTTCGATGTCGACAGCCCGGAAAGTTATCGGCGGAGCATTTATCGCTTTATCGTTCGGAGCGTGACCGACCCGTTCATGGACACGCTCGATTGTCCCGACCCCTCCATTCTCGCCCCGAAACGCACCACTACTGTCACCGCTCTCCAGGCGCTCGCGATGTTGAACAATGCCTTCGTCGTCC
>CAZLYT010000396.1:0-1765 GCA_964563515.1 uncultured Candidatus Competibacteraceae bacterium
CACTGGGGGCAGCAGCGATGTTTGCAGGAGTTGTACCAGATGCGACTGACGTGGCCATCGGGACATGACTGCACATGGCCACCTAACACCGCAGTGCGACAGTGCATGATGGCATACGCGGCTCTGCGCACATGCCAGGGCCGGGGGTGGGGGCGCTCATAGTCGGGGAAACTGGCCTGGAAGATGCCTTGTAAGGTCACTTGAGCCATCGGACTATCCCGTGGACAAGACGTTGGCGATGTGCGGCTAGCGATGAGACCATTATAGAACGTTTGTTCCCCGCTGCAAAGCGGTGAGTTCAACGCCCAAGCTCACCTGCTGCCGGAAGCGGGAGCGAGGAACGAGCGGACACTGGAGGCAGTCAGGTGCAGCGCCGTGTTAGGTGCGGAAGACGGGGTCGGCACTCCTGCCCCCATGCCAGGATGCTCGACTGCCCCCTGCCTTGCCACGATCTCCTGTGCTCCTCCGTACGAGAGCTAGCGAAACGCTGGGATCACCTTGCTGGCGAGCAGCTCCAGGTGCGGCTGCACCCAGCTCGCTGGGAGCCCCGGAGGGAGCGTGAAGGAATAGTAGTGGGTCAGGGGCACCTCTGTCGCATAGGCGCGAATCATCTGGATGCAGGTGTCCACGTCCACCACGTTGAACAGGCCCAGTTCCCGCAAGTGTGCGACATCCCGGATACGGGGGAGCAGCGGCATCCCCGCCTTTTCGAACCAGGCCGCGTAGCCATCCAATTGATAGCGGACGTGCTCTGCGGCCTCGTGCCAAGTCTTTTCTGGATCGGTGCTGGGGATCAACCAGAAGTATCCCCCCGCCAGCCGCAGGTTGGTTGTCGGCTTGCCCAGGGTCTGGAGCTCGGCGACGTAGTGGTCGTAGATCTCCTTGATCGGGCCAATGCCCAGGAAGCCATCTCCATACTTGGCAGCACGCCGGACCGCCGCTGGGGTAAACCCGCCGACCCACAGCGGTGGCCGGGGCTGCTGGACAGGCTCTGGGGCGAGCCGGGCCTGATGGACTTCGTAGTACCTGCCTTTGAAGGTGAGACCCTCACCTGCCCACAGCCGGCGGATGATTTCCAGCCCTTCGTTGGTGCGCCTCCCGCGCTCGGTCTTGACGATGGCAAAGCTTTCGAACTCTTCGACCTTGTACCCAACCCCCACCCCGAGTTGGAAGCGACCCCTTGAGATGACATCGACCGTGGCCGCGTCTTCCGCCACGCGGATGGGATTGTGAAAGGGCAAGAGCAGGACGGCGGTGCCAATCCGCATGGTGGTGGTCCGTGCGGCGATGGCCGCGGCAATCGGGAGCAATGACGGCGCGTAGCCATCCTCATGGAAGTGGTGTTCCGAGAGCCAGACGTCGTCGAAGCCATGCTGCTCAGCCCAGACTATCTGCTCGAAAATCTCGCTGTAGAGGCGTGCGTAAGGGCGTCTCCAGGTTGGCGGGTTGCGGAAATCATAATATAGGCCAAAGCGCAATGGGGTCTGCACGTTCTCGCCCATGATGCTCTCCTTTGCTCTTGAAGATGCTCTTTGCACGCTGCTTCTACTGGGCCGCACCTAACGCCACGCGTCAGGTGCGGCTGGAAGCGGGAGCGGAGCGGACGCTGGAAGCGTCGCCTGCACGCCGTGGTTCGGCACGGACTCGACCGCAAGACATGAGGGCCGCACGAGCCTGTGCCTGTGTTGGTCATCTTTGAGCCTCAGCCTCCTCCCAGTGGTGGACAGGACATTCCTGCTCTCTCTGCGGTCTATCGGCCCGCCTT
>CAZLYT010000397.1:0-3847 GCA_964563515.1 uncultured Candidatus Competibacteraceae bacterium
CGGCTTGTAGGAGGACTTGCTGTTACGTTGGCTTGCGCTCTACGCCGGACTCGCTCCGGAAGTTGCCGTGCGCGCGTTCATTGGATTCGGGCAAGACCTGATGCAAGCGCTGATCGACGGGCGCGCCAACATCGGCGTGATGTACACGCCGGAAGCGCGGCCGGGTCTCACGGTCGAGCTCTTGCTCGAGGAGCGGCTGGTGATGGTGTCGACGCGCGAGAAAGCGCCTACGGCGCCAGATCGCGACTACGTATACGTCGACTGGGCTCCGGAATTCTACGCACAGCACGCCCTTACGGTCGATTGGGTCACGTGCAGCCGTTGCGCTGCTTCCACGAAGCTGCCGGCGGCGGTTACCACCAAAAAGGTGCGTGCAAGCTCGGTATCCATCGTTCTTGCTGATGACTAGCATCGAATTTCATCGTTGGTCAACGCTCCAGCTGCACTGACACAATGGCCACAGAAGGCCAAGTCGACATGACCCCGGGGCCGGCATTCTCGGTCCCTTGTTTCCCGATGGTCGTGCTCCAGGTTCTTGGCCCCCTGAACTCGAGCTCTCTGGCTGATCCGCGTCACTGAGGGAGACGTTTGGCTCTCCCAACTGCGCGGTCAGAACCAGCAAGCCGTCGGAGGAATTTCTTGTCGTGAGCGGTGCGCGTAGTCCAACCAGCTCTCGAGCCCGCTCCAGGTTGCGATCGCTCGCCGAAGTGATTCAGGAGGTGGATTCCGCGCCGGACATGGAGACTGCGTTGCGACTCGTGGCTACACGTACACGTGAGCTCATGGGCGCAGACGTCTGCAGTATTTATTTCTCCCAGCCGGACCGGCGCCGGCATGTGGTCGTGGCCACAGACGGCTTGGCCTCCACCATGATCGGACATCTGGAGCTCGGTTTTGGCGAAGGGCTGGTCGGTCGTGTCGCCGAAAACGCAAGCCCAATCAACGTGGCGCGCGTGCCGGAAGCACTGGAACAAGAGTTTCTGCGGCAATCCAATGCTGGGCATTATCGAGCATTTCTGGGCGTGCCTGTCACCCACAGGACCCAAGTGCTGGGCGTATTGGTGGTACGACAGCGCGTCGCCCGCCGCTTCGACGACACCGACGCGGCCACGCTCACGACTCTCGCTGCACAATTGGGCGGCGCCATTGCCTACGCCCGGGCAAGCGGCATGCTCTGCACCCTCTGCACTCCAGACGGCACGGAACCCAGGTTACTCGAGGGCGTCGCGCGTGCGCCCGGCATCGCGGCCGGTATCGCCGTGGTGGTGTTCCCGCCGGGCGACCTGCGGGCGGTACCGAATCGGGAAGTGGAAGATCCCCTGGGGGAGGCGCTCAAGTTCCGACACGCGCTGGCTCGAGTCAACGACGAGATCAAGAGCGTCCGCGAGCAGTTGGGGGGGAAGCTGTCGTCCATCGAACGGACCCTCTTCGACGCCTATGCATTGATACTGAGCAGCCGAGAAATCACCGAGGAGACGATACAACGCATCCATCGAGGGCATTGGGCGCCCGGCGCACTTCGACAAACGCTGGTGCCATTCATAGAGCGTTTCGAAGCGATGGAGGATCCTTACTTGCGTCAGCGTTCCGCGGATATTCGAGACCTTGGGAACCGGATACTGACGCACTTGCGCGACGATTCCATAGCGCTCAGGGACTTCCCAAATGACACCATTCTAGTTGGGCGCCAACTCAGCGCCATCGACCTCGGACTGGTCCCCCACCGGCACCTGCGGGGGATCGTCTCCGGGGAAGGGTCCGGGCTCACCCACGTAGCCATCCTGGCACGTACGCTGGGCATACCCGCGGTCATGGGTATTGACCGCACCCCGCTGGAGCGGTTGGAGGGCCAGGAGATCGTGATCGACGGCGACCGGGGCCAGATACATCTGCGACCCTCAGCTCGATTGCGCCAAACGCTCGAGTCCCAAATGGCAGAGGCCCGCGCTCGGCAAGTAACACTCGCTCCGTTCCAGAAACTCGCGGCGCGGACCAAGGATGGTCTGGAGGTGGCAATTCACACCAATGTCGGTATTACTGCCGAGCCACCCTCGAGAATCGCGGCTGGCGCGGCGGGCATCGGCTTGTTTCGCTCCGAGCTGCCCTTCATGCTCTTCGATCGCTTTCCCAGTGAGGACGAACAAGTCGAAATGTATCGGCGCGTCTTGGAATCGGTCGCACCACGACCGGTGAACCTGCGGACACTGGACATCGGAGGCGACAAGCCACTGCCCTACCTACCCATATCGGAACCCAATCCGGCACTTGGCTGGCGCGGCATCCGGTTCACGCTAGACCACCCCGAGATCTTCTTGACGCAGCTTCGTGCCGCCTTGCGAGCCAATATGGGCCTGGGAAACCTGCGGCTGCTATTGCCCATGGTTGACGGGGTTGCAGACGTCGACCAAGCACTCGCCCTTATCGGTCAAGCTCATCGCCAGCTCCAACAGGAAGGTGTCCGGTCGGCACGAGTGCCCGTGGGCTTGATGATCGAGGTGCCGTCCGCCGTCTACCTGGTAGATGAGCTGTCTCGCCGGGTTGATTTCTTGTCTGTCGGCACCAACGACCTGGCGCAATACATTCTGGCTGTCGATCGCACAAACCCCGCCGTATCCCGTCGGCTGGACCCACTTCATCCGGCCCTCTTGCGAGCACTGCACCAGTTAGTCAAGGCTGCTGCCCGATTAGGCCAACCGCTCTCCGTGTGCGGCGAGATGGCTGCCGATCCCGCTTGCGCCCTGCTCCTCATCGGACTGGGCATCACCAACCTCAGTGTCAGCCCGGCTGCCGTGCCTCAATTGAAGCAGGCCATCCGCAGCGTCGAGTGGCGAAGGTTGCAAGCGTTGGGACGGCACGCCCTCACTCTGGACAGTGCCGAAACCATCCGGAGGTTGGTGGATCAGGTTCTCGCCGATGCCGGGCTCGGTAACTTGCCGCACCAGCAAAGATCGGCAGTCTTTGATTCAAATGTAGCGGAACGGACAACGACGCCGACTGTACGACACGTGGACCGGTAATTCGATCGTCAAGTCTCGTCACCACACTGGAGGGCCTCTCATGGCTGATTCTCTTTTCCCGAAACCCACCAAACCATTGTCGGATGCACGCAAGCGCCTGGCACCAGAGTGCGAAAGCGCGTTCAAATCATTTAGCCAGCAGGTTTTCGCCGAGGGTGCCCTGCCCAGAAAGACCAAGGAACTCATAGCCGTAGCCGTGGCTCACGTTACCCAATGTCCTTACTGCATACGCGGACACACCAGATCCGCCCGCAGGCACGGCGCGACACCGGAGGAGATCATGGAAGCCATATGGGTCGCGGCCGAGATGCGCGCTGGGGCGGCTTACGCTCACTCTGCCATCGCGCTAGATGAGATACTCGAGGAATAGGGATCAAGCTGCTATCTTGAAGCGCGCAGCCGTCATTCCCATTTGGCCACTTTAGGTTCAGGAGCTGCCCATGCTATCTCAGCAGATCATCCACACGGTCAAAAGCACGGCCCCACTGCTGGCAGATGAAGGAGAAAACATTACCCGCCTCTTTTACAAGAAATTATTCAGCAATCACCCAGAACTCAAGAATATCTTCAATTTGGCCAATCAAGGCAAAGGTGACCAGGCCCGGGCTCTGGCTGAGTCTGTCTTCTTGTATGCCAGTCACATCGATCAACTGGACGCCCTGGCGCCTTTGGTTGGTCGTATCGCACATAAACATGCAAGTCTCCAGGTATCGCCCAGTCACTACCCTATCGTGGGCAGATTCCTCCTCGAAGCCATCAGGGACCACCTAAAGCTGCGTGATGACGACCCGGTTCTGCAAGCCTGGGCCGAAGCCTATGGCGCACTAGCA
>CAZLYT010000398.1:0-5483 GCA_964563515.1 uncultured Candidatus Competibacteraceae bacterium
TGACGTCGAGATGCTATCGGTGAGTGCGTTCATGCAGTTCTAGGCCGATTGCAGCGGGCGCGGCTGGCAGGCTCATGGCGCAGCCTCTTGCGTGATCTGCGGTGGAAAGATGGCGGATGACGCTGCGCTGATCCGCCCTACCGCTCCGGTGTGGGGCGGGTGCATTAGGCCGGCAGGCCGTAATGCACCGCTGCCGCGTGGAACGGCGGATGACGCTGCGCTGATCCGCCCTACAAAAGATGTGCGACATCCTGCCAGTTACATTTGTTTATATTTATCAGAATCTTGGTGTATTAACCTGAAATGTTGCTTCAACTTGCCACGAGATGCCGATGGCCATGGCGGGCGAACAGGCGGCGCCACTCGGCGACGCGAGTAGCCAGATCTCGGTGGTCGCGTAGATCGGAGATCACGCAGACGGCGTCAGCCCCGGCGGTCAGCAAGGCGCCCGCATTCTCCAGACCGAGGCCACCGATGGCTGCGGTGGGAAGCGGAATTTGAGCGCGCAGCGCCTCGAAGCCTGCCCGACCTAGGGTTGGTGAACCGGGGTCCTTGGATGGGGTGGGAAAGACGGTGCCCAGCGTCAGGTAGTCGGGCTGAAGCGCGAAGGCCTGGTGGATTTCCGCAAAGTTGTGGACGCTTACACCCACGATCAATCCCGCCTCACGGACCGCTGCCAGATCCACCGCATTCCAGTCGGCTAGCCCCAGATGGACACCCTGCGCGCCGTGGGCTAACGCCAGCCGCCAATCACCATTGACCACCAGCCGTGCACCGGCGCCTCGCGCCGCAGCCACCGCGGCCGGGATCTCCAGCTCCGGGTCCGCGTCGGGACGGCTCTTCAGCCGCAGTTGCACCAATGCCACGCCGGCCATCACCAGCTGCTCCACCCAGGCCGCGGAGTCGGCCAGGGGGTAGAGCCCGAAGCCGGGAAAGCGGAAGCGCTGTTGGATTTCAGACTCAGCCACCTTGGCCGTGCCAGAAGGGGGTGCCCAGGGTCGGCGTGCTGGGCGAGGCCGTATCCCGCGGCTCCATGATTCCCGCCTCGTAGGCGAGCCGGCCGGCGTTCACCGCGGCAGCAAATGCGCGGGCCATGAACACCGGCTGGTCGGCCAGCGCGATGGCGCTGTTGATGAGCACCGCATCGTAGCCCAGCTCCATGGCTCGCGCAGCGTCTGACGGACGGCCGATGCCCGCGTCCACGATTAAGGTCACCTCGGGCAGCCGTCGGCGCAGGGTGCGCAGCAGGTAGGGATTCATCAGACCACGGCCGGAGCCGATCGGCGAGGCCCACGGCATCACGATGCGGCACCCCGCCTCCACCAGGCGCTGGGCCACGATTAAGTCTTCCGTCGTGTAAGGGAGTACCTCGAAGCCGTCATCGACCAGGATCCGAGCGGCTTCCACCAGCGCCGACGTGTCGGGCTGTAGCGTGTAGTCGTCGCCGATCACTTCGAGCTTGATCCACCGAGTGTCGAACAGCTCGCGGGCCATGTGGGCCGTGGCCACCGCCTCGCGCACGCTGCGGCAGCCAGCGGTATTGGGCAGCAGGTGGGCGCCGAGCCCCCGAACCAACGACCAAAAGCCCTCCCCGCCACGCTCGCCCGGGGCCTGGCGTCGCAGCGCCGCGGTCACCACCTGACTGCCCGAGGCCGCCACCGCCTCCGCCATCAATTCCGGTGACGGGAACAGGGCGGAGCCGCACAGCAGTCGACTGTTGAGTTCTTGATCAGCCAGCTTCCACATGGCTCAACCTCCAGCGATGGGTGCCACAATCTCCACCTGGTCGTCCTCGCTCAAAGCGCGCTGGGCGTGGAGCGCGCGGGGGACGAATTCCAGGTTCACCGCCACCGCCACACCCTCGGCGCGATGGTCGAGCTGCGAGAGCAGCTCGGACACGGTGATGTTGGAGGTCACTTGTTCAGGTTTTCCGTTGACGATGATGTTCATGGCCGTGATCTCACTATGGCCGCCTCCACGCCTACGGCCGTTCCACCCTCGATCAGCCGGCAGGCCACATCGGTGATGCGGGGCCCCAGCAGAAAACCATGACGAAACAGCCCGTTGAGACGCATTTGAGTGCCCTGCACGGTGATGCGAGGCAGGTTGTCCGGGTAGGCGGGGCGGCAGTTGACCGAGCTCTCCAGCACTTCCGCCTCGGCAAAGCCTGGATGCAGTGAGTACAGTGCCGAGAGCAGCTCTAATGCGGAACGCACCGTGACTCCCGAGAGTTCCTCGCTTTCGATCTCGGTGGCACCGATCACGTAGACATGGTCGGCCCGCGGTACCACGTAGAGTGGATAGCGCGGGTGCATCAGCCGTACTGCCCGGCGCAGGCTCACCTCCGGCGCGTGGACGTAGAGCAGCTCGCCGCGGACACCGCGCAGCTCCGGATCATCCTCTCGCGCGCCGAAGCCGCGACAGTCCAGATGCCACTCCGCCGGACGTCCGTCCGCCGCGCCGTCGTTCCACTCCAGGTTGCGCTGTTGCTGCAGCCAGTCGGCTAGCGCCTCCAGCAGCTCCCGATTATTGATGTGCCCCTCGCCGGCAAAGTACAAACCACGAGCGAAGCCGGTGAGCTCCGGCTCGAGCGCGGCGAGGCGCTGACCTTGGACCGCCTCCCAATGACCCCGGGCGCGCCGCTGCAAGCGCTCCAGCTCGGGTCGGTCCGGCCCATGGGCCACCACCAAGGTTCCGTTTTCGGCCAACGCAACCGGTCGCGGCAGGATGGAGAGCAGCTCGCGCCATTCGGCCACCGACTGTCGGCCCAGCTCCGAGATCAGCGGCTCCGCCGATTGCAGCTCGCAGAACGGGGCCAGCATGCCAGCGCCGGTGTAGGCGGCGCTGGTCCGTGCCTCGCGGCCGGCGGGGTCGAACAAGGACACCCGCCAGCCGCGCTGCAGCAGTCGCAGCGCCATGAGCCGGCCCACCAGGCCGGCGCCCGCGATGACGGCGTGTCGCGCCGCGCCGTTCATGCACTCACAGAGGTCGGTAGACTTGGGCGCCCTGCTCCCGGAACTCGGTGGATTTCTCGTCCAGCCCCTGCTCCACCGCCGCCTCCAGATCCTCGATACCGCGGTTGCGGGCGTAGTCGCGGACCTCTTGGGTGATCTTCATGGAGCAGAACCGGGGGCCGCACATTGAGCAGAAATGCGCCACTTTGGCGGATTCCTTGGGCAAGGTCTCATCGTGATAGGAACGGGCTCGCTCCGGGTCCAGCCCCAGGTTGAACTGGTCCTCCCAGCGGAACTCGAAGCGCGCCTTGGAGAGCGCGTTGTCCCGCGCCTGGGCGCCTGGATGTCCCTTGGCGAGGTCCGCCGCGTGGGCGGCGATCTTGTAGGCGATGATGCCCTCGCGCACGTCCGCCTTGTTGGGGAGCCCCAAGTGCTCCTTGGGGGTGACGTAACACAGCATGGCGCAGCCGTACCAACCGATCTGGGCCGCACCGATGGCCGAGGTGATGTGATCGTAGCCCGGGGCGATATCGGTGGTGAGCGGCCCCAACGTGTAGAAGGGCGCCTCGTAGCAGTCGGCCAGCTCCCGATCCATGTTCTCCTTGATGAGCTGCATGGGGATGTGACCGGGCCCCTCGATCATCACTTGCACGTCGTGCTCCCAAGCGATCTTGGTGAGCTCGCCCAGGGTCTTCAGCTCGGCGAACTGGGCGGCGTCGTTGGCGTCGGCGATGGAGCCCGGGCGCAGACCGTCACCCAGGGAGAAGGAGACGTCGTAGGCGCGCATGATCTCGCAGATCTCCGCGAAGTGACGATAGAGAAAGCTCTCCTGGTGATGCGCCAGGCACCACTTGGCCATGATCGAGCCGCCCCGGGAGACGATGCCAGTGACCCGGTCGGCGGTGAGCGGCACGTGAGCCAGGCGCACGCCGGCGTGGATGGTGAAGTAATCGACGCCCTGCTCGGCCTGCTCCAACAGGGTGTCGCGAAACAGCTCCCAGGTGAGCTCCTCGGCCTTGCCGTCCACCTTCTCCAGCGCCTGATAGATGGGCACGGTGCCGATGGGTACCGGCGAGTTGCGGATGATCCACTCGCGGGTTTCGTGGATGTTGCGCCCAGTGGAGAGATCCATGATGGTATCGGCTCCCCAGCGGATGGCCCACACCATCTTCTCCACCTCCTCGGCGATGGAGGAGATGACCGCCGAGTTCCCCAGGTTGCCGTTGATCTTCACCAGGAAGTTACGGCCGATGATCATCGGCTCGAGCTCCAGGTGGTTGATGTTGGCGGGAATGATGGCGCGTCCGGCGGCCACCTCCTGGCGCACGAACTCGGGGGTGATCTGCTGCGGGATGCGGGCGCCCCAGTGGTAGCCCGAGTGCTGGCGCAGGAGTCCGGTGTCACGGAGAGTCTCCAAGCGTTGGGATTCGCGGATCGCCACGAACTCCATCTCTGGCGTGATCAAGCCGCGCCGGGCGTAGTGCATCTGGCTGACATTCCCGCCGGCGCGTGCCTGCCGAGGCTGGCGTAGATGTTCGAACCTCAACCTGGCCAGCGCAGCGTCCGCTTGCCGGGCCCGACCATATGCCGAGCTCGGACCCGAGAGCTGCTCGGTATCCCCGCGCTCCTCGATCCAGGTGGAACGCACGTCGGGCAATCCTTGGCGTAGGTCGATCCGTGCCTGGGGGTCGGTATAGGGTCCCGACGTGTCGTAGACAGTAATGGGGGGATTTGACTCTGAGCCGAGCCCGGCGGGGGTGGGCTGCTGCTCGATCTCCCGCATGGGCACACGCAAGTCCGGCCGCGAGCCGGTGACGTAGATCTTGCTTGAGGCCGGGAACGGCTGGATGAACGAAGCGCCCAGCTCGGCGCTGCGGTCGAAAATCTCTTCTGAGACTGCACTCATGAAAAACACCTCCGGGGAAACGCCGGTGGGCGGATCCCGTTCGTCAGAGGCGCGGGGAAAGGGAAAGGCGGGAAGGGATGCGCGCTTTCCTGCTCCCTACGCCGGTACTAACCGGGTCAGGTTCCAAGGGACTCTCTCAGCCTCCGGCGTTCGCCGGTGGCACCCCTGCAGATAGGCCAGCTCACCTTCGGACGGGCCGAAGCGACGCTGGGGCGAGGAGTGTAGACCCCTGCCTTGCGATCAACAAGCCTGCCGGCCCGGGAGGGTAGGCGGTCGAAGGGCTACCAGTGGACTACCTTTCCCATGAGACCCAAACCAGCACCCCGACGCGGAGCGCCGTCACCCTCGTCCTGGAATATTCCCAGCCCCAGAACGTTCTCTCCGTGAGCCCGAGAAAGGTCAGAGGGTCGGTGCTCCGCACCGTCCGACAGGGTCTTGGTTGCCTTGCATAGCCCTCGCGGACTGGAACGCACCCACCACCTAGAGATCGAAGTTCCCGTGACCCGCACCATGGCCCCGAGGAGGCACTAGATGAAATCGAACCGCTTGAGCTCGGCCCTGATCGCCGCCGCCATGACCGTCACCGCCGCCCATTCCGCCGTGGCGGCCAATGTCAAGATCAC
>CAZLYT010000399.1:0-2135 GCA_964563515.1 uncultured Candidatus Competibacteraceae bacterium
GTAGGTTGCCGGCATAGATCGGCCGCACAAAGGTATCCGCCGATTCCACCGCCACGATATCCGAGATTTGCGCCACATCCAGTAGCGCCGCCACCCGCGGCATGACGTTTTTACCGAACGTAGTGGCGGGCGCAAGGATATGCGTAAAGTCGTTGGCCAGCGATACGACTAGATTGGCCAGATTTTCCGCGAGTGGATGGGAGTAATGGGACGCGTCCACCACCAGGACTTTGACCACTCCGTCAATTGTCGCGGCGCTCTCTGCGACCCCGGCGCATTGGTGGCCAGCTACCAGCAACACGACCTGCTTATCCAGCGTCGCCCCAGCGGTAACGGCATTCAGCGTCGCCGATTTGATCGCAGCATTGTCATGCTCTGCAATGACCAGTACGCTCATTTAGATCACCTTCGCCTCATTTTTTAGCTTCTGCACGAGTTGGATCACGTCAACCACCATCTCGCCCCCTTTGCGTTTTGGCGGCTCCTGCACTTTGAGGGTGGTGAGGTGCGCTGAAACGTCCACACCCAGCGCCTCCGGCGTAAGAGTTTCCAGCGGTTTTTTCTTGGCCTTCATGATATTCGGTAGCGTGGCGTAGCGCGGCTCGTTCAAACGCAAATCGGCGGTGATCAGCGCGGGGAGCGTCATCGAAAGGGTTTCCAACCCTCCATCGATTTCCCGGGTCACCACCGCCTTGCCGTCGGCGATTGAGACTTTCGAGGCGAATGTGGCCTGCGGCCAATTGAGCAATGCGGCCAGCATCTGCCCGGTCTGATTGGAGTCATCGTCAATGGCTTGCTTTCCCAGGATAACGAGATCCGGTGATTCCTTTGCGACGACCGCCTTGAGGAGTTTCGCCACCGCTAGCGGTTCCAATTGCGCAGTGCTTTCAACCAGTATTGCCCTATCCGCACCCATTGCAAGGGCTGTACGCAGGGTCTCCTGGCACTGGCTCACCCCCAACGAAACCGCGACGATCTCGCTAGCCGCACCGGCTTCCTTCAGGCGAACGGCCTCCTCCACGGCTATCTCATCGAACGGGTTCATGGACATCTTGGCGTTCGCGAGATCCACGCCGGAACCGTCGGCCTTAGCCCGCGCCTTGACGTTGAAATCCACCACACGTTTTACCGAAACCAATATTTGCATAGTTGGCCCATCCCTGTTGGAGGGTTCAAGGCTTGCTTAGAGGATTTTCGCTCGGTCGCGTAAGAGGAATTTCTGCACTTTGCCGGTAGACGTCTTCGGTAGCGGCCCAAACACGACGGTCTTGGGGACCTTGAAGCGTGCCAGGCGCTCGCGGCAAAAGTCCGTGATTTCCTTTTCGGTGACCTGCTCACCTTCCTTCAACTCAATGAAGGCGCATCCAACCTCGCCCCATTTTTCATCCGGGCGCGCCACTATCGCCGCGTCAATCACTGCCGGATGGCGGTACAGCACGTCCTCGACTTCCAATGATGAGATGTTCTCGCCACCGGAAATGATGACGTCTTTAGAGCGGTCTTTGATCTTGACATAACCGTCGGGATGGATCACCGCCAGGTCTCCGGTGCGAAACCAGCCGCCGGCAAACTCCTTCTCGGTCGCGGTGGGGTTCTTGAGATAACCCTTCATGGTGATGTTGCCACGGAACATAATTTCGCCCATGGTTTCGCCGTCCCACGGCACCGGTTTCATGCTTTCCGGATCCAACACGGTCATCGCTTCCTGCAGCGGCGCGTTCACCCCCTGGCGGCCGTTGAGCTCGGCGCGCTCCTCCATCGGCAAGCTGCTCCACTCTTCGTGCTTGGCGCACACCGCGGCGGGGCCATAGGTTTCGGTCAAGCCGTAGACGTGGGTGATGTCGAAACCGATCCGCTCCATGCCCTCGATGATCGCGGCCGGGGGCGCGGCGCCGGCGACCAGCGCCGAGACCTTGTGATCGATGCCGGCGCGCAGGCCCTCCGGCGCGTTGATCAGCATGCCGTGCACGATCGGCGCGCCGCACAGGTGGCTGACCCGGTACTTGCGGATCAGCTCGAAAATCAGCGCGACGTCGACCTTGCGCAGGCACACGTTGATGCCGGCGTTGGCCGCCATCGTCCACGGGAAGCACCAGCCGTTGCAGTGGAACATCGGCAGCGTCCACAGATACACG
>CAZLYT010000400.1:0-5126 GCA_964563515.1 uncultured Candidatus Competibacteraceae bacterium
TGCCACCGTACCAGTGGAAGGGGTGCTGCCTTGAAGAGTGGTCGGGCCGTCATGCGCGATCCGCGTCTATGGCTACGGCTGACGGCGGCGCTCTCTGTTTTGGGCGCGCTGTTGGCGCCACCGGTTCCCGCCGA
This sequence comes from uncultured Candidatus Competibacteraceae bacterium, assembly GCA_964563515.1. Classification (GTDB taxonomy): domain Bacteria; phylum Pseudomonadota; class Gammaproteobacteria; order Competibacterales; family JAHEDQ01; genus CAZLYT01. The sequence continues at coordinate 135 of CAZLYT010000400.1, forward strand.
GCGCTTGCTGTTTCGACTACTGGCAGTGGTCGACATCACCGAAAGTATGAATGTTGCTGATGCTGGCCCAACTCACCAGCGGATCTCGCGCGTAGTTGCTGCCCGGGAATCGATCCGAGCGCTACTGCACGCGTTGCCCTGCGGCTCCGAGCTGGGAATCGCGTTGTTCACCGGGCACCGAAGCTATCCGTTGTTTGCACCGGTCGAGGTGTGTGCTCATTTGGACCAGATCGAGTCTGTGCTGCCGGAGTTGGATTGGCGATTGGCTTGGGCGGCGCGCAGCGAAGTTTCCAAGGGTCTCTATGCCAGCTTGGAGGTGGCCGCCGACTTCGGCTCGAACACCGCCGTAGTGTTCTTCAGCGACGGGCACGAGGCGCCACCACTAAACCGTCGCTACCGCCCGCGGCCGCCCTCCGGGACCAAGGTTCGTGGGCTGGTGGTCGGGGTGGGAGGAGATCGACTGCAACCCATTCCGCGTCTCGACCGCCAGGGCCATCTGGTGGGCTACTGGGGGCCAGACGAGGTCCTGCAGACCGACACCTACAGTCTAGGGCGAGCCTGGAGCAGCCAGGCTGGCGAGAGCATGTCGGGTGTGGACGCAGCGGCCGCCGGTGGCAGCGGGCATGAGCACCTGTCCTGGCTGCACGAATCACATCTGCGGGAACTCGCCAAGGGAGTGGGCCTACGCTACGTTACGCTAACGGGGTGGGAATCGTTGCGGCGAGCAGCAATGCGGCCAGAGCTTGGCATCACGCGCACCGTGATGGTGAACCCAGAGCGAAGCTATGGTGTCCTAGCCTTGTGCGCCTTGGTGCTTGCCCTGGGATGGCTTCCAATGGCGGGCTTGTGGCGGCGCTGGGTGTTACCGCTGTGGGGCAGAGTGTAACGGGCGTCGTATTGGCGCTGGCACTCGCCCATCGTGCCCGATGGCGCCGACGGGAGAGCTGCAGATCGCTATTGTGCTATCTCAAGTGGTTGGCGGTGGCGCACCCTGTTGCAGCCTTTTGTTAGCACGCGCATGGGATTTACAGTGGCTCGGCGACTCTAGGCTATACTTAGTCTAGAGAACGGTGGAGTTGACCAACGTGCTCATGGCATAGAGGCTGCTCACCGGCCGTGGGCTTCAAGAATCGACTCGCAAAAAGCGAGGCCGTAGACCGAGTAGAGGAGGACTAGCAACATGCAGTGGACCAAACCCGACTTCACCGACATGCGTTTCGGCTTCGAAGTCACGATGTACATCTGGAGCCGCTAGCAGCGGTTCCGGAGCCGCGGGCGATGGCGCTCGCGGAGTCTAGCGAGGCCCCCGCCGCTTGCGTCGGGGGCCTTCACTTCTAGGGAGCCCTGACCGATCCGTGATCGTCGTGGTTCAAGCCTGCGCCGCGTAGGATCATGGGCCCCTGAACCCCCGGATCAACCGCATGCACATACGCGTCCTGGGCTCGGGAGCCGGTGGTGGGTTCCCCCAGTGGAATTGCAACTGCCCCAATTGTTCTGGGTTGCGCGCCGGTAGCCTAAACGCCCATCCGCGCACCCAGTCCTCGATTACGGTGAGCGCCAACGGCACCGATTGGGCCTTGATCAACGCCTCGCCGGACATACGCGCGCAGATTCAAGATTTTCAGCCCCTGCAGCCGGGCCGCGGCACCCGCGACAGCGGCATTCGCGCAGTGCTGCTCATCGACAGCCAGATCGACCACACCACGGGTCTCTTAAGCTTGCGCGAGGGCTCCCGCCTCGAGCTCTATTGCACGGAGATGGTGCACCAGGATCTCACCGAGGGCTTTCCAGTGCTGCGAATGCTGGAGCATTACTGCGGGGTCAATTGGCACCCGATCAATCCGGAACAGCCGTTTCGGATGGAGCAGGTGTCCGGAATCGAGTTCACCGCCGTGGCCCTGAGCAGCAAGGCGCCGCCCTACTCGCCGCACCGGCAAGATCCCCATCCCGGCGACAACATCGGCTTGCAGCTACGTTCCCTCGCCAGTGGGCAGAGCCTGTTCTATGCCCCCGGCCTCGGTGCTTTCAAACCCCATTTGCAGCCCTACCTGGAGCAGGCCGATTGCCTGCTGGTGGATGGCACTTTCTGGAGCGAGGACGAGATGTCACGGCGTGGTATCGGAGACCGTCCGGCGAGCAGCATGGGGCACCTGCCCCAATCTGGCCCAGGTGGCATGATGGAGCGTCTTTCGACCTTGCCGGCAGAACGCAAGATATTGATCCACATAAACAACACCAATCCGATCTTGGACGAGGACTCGGCCGAGCGGGCGCAGCTGGCTGCCGCCGGTATCGAGGTCGCCTGCGACGGCATGGACATTCATCTTTGAGTGCGGCGGCAGTGTCTCAGCAAGTCCCAGAGACTCCCTGGCCACGCGACGAGTTCGAAGCGCGGTTGCGCGCCAAGGGCAGCTGCTATCACATTCACCATCCCTACCACGTGCTCATGAATAGCGGAAAGCTGAGTCGTGAGCAGGTGCAGGGCTGGGTGATCAACCGCTTCTACTACCAGGTCAGCATTCCCCGCAAGGATGCCGCGCTGCTCTTCAAGTGTCCGGACCGGGAGGTGCGTCGACGCTGGATCCAACGCATCATCGATCACGATGGGCGCGAGTCGGGCGAGGGCGGCATCGAGGCCTGGCTCCACCTCGGCGAGGCGTGCGGCTTGTCGCGCGACCGGCTGTTGTCGCTGCGGGGGGTGCTGCCGGGCGTGCGCTTTGCGGTCGACGCCTACGTCAACTTTGTCCGCGATGCGGACTGGCTCGAGGGCGTGGCATCGTCTCTCACCGAGCTGTTCGCGCCCACCATTCACCGGGCGCGGTTGAGCTCATGGCCTGAGCACTACCCCTGGATCGAGGGCAGCGGCCTGCAGTACTTCCGCAATCGACTGACCGAGGCCCACCGCGACGTGGACCACGGTTTGGCGCTGGTGCTGGAGCGCTTCGACAGCCGCGCGCTGCAGGAGCGGGCGCTGGAGATTCTGCAGTTCAAGCTCGACGTGCTCTGGACCATGCTGGACGCGATGCACATGGCCTACGTTCTGGACATGCCGCCCTACTTCAACGTGGAGCCGGAGGAGCCATGAGTGAAGCGTTGCCGCAGGACCGAGCGCTGCGCATCTCGCCCACCTACCGGATGCAGTGGGAGCCGGCCCAGAACTGCAATGTGCTGCTCTATCCCGAGGGCATGGTCAAGCTGAACGCGGCGGCGGGCGAAATCCTGACCTTGTGCGACGGCAGCCGAGATCTGCAGGCCATCCTCCGCGAGCTCGTTTGCAAGTTTCCTGGCGCGGACCTGGAGCAGGACGTGCGTGATTTTCTCGGTGATGCCCATGAACGTGGCTGGATCAGTGTCGTCTGAGCGAGTTTCTGGACCCCTGTGGCTGTTGGCGGAGCTCACCTATGCGTGCCCGCTGCAGTGTCCGTATTGCAGCAACCCGGTGGATTTCGCCCGTTACGGCGACGACTTGGACACCGAAGCCTGGCTGCGGGTGTTGCGCGAGGCGCGGGCCTTGGGAGCGGCCCAGCTCGGCTTCTCGGGCGGCGAGCCGCTGGTGCGCCGCGATCTGGAGGTGTTGATCGCCGAAGCGCGCCAGCTTGGCTACTACAGCAACCTCATCACCTCCGGTGTAGGCATGGACGCGGATCGGGTCCATCGCTTCCGCGAGGCCGGACTCGACCACATTCAGGTCAGCTTCCAGGCCAGCTCCGCCGAGCTGAACGATTACATCGCCGGCACCCATGCCTTCGAGCACAAGCTGGCCATGGCGAAAGCGGTGAAGGACAGTGGCTTTCCCATGGTGCTCTGCTTCGTGCTGCACCGGGACAATATCGACCAGATCGGCGACATCCTCACTCTGGCCGAGCGACTGGAGGCGGACTTCGTGGAGCTGGCGACTACCCAGTACTACGGTTGGGCGCTGGTCAACCGGGAGCGGTTGTTGCCTACGCGAGAGCTGCTGCTCCGGACCGAGCGCACCGTGGCGGAATACCGGGCGCAAGCCGACGGCCGCATGAAGCTCTACTACGTGGTGCCCGATTACTACGAGACCCGACCGAAACCCTGCATGAACGGGTGGGGCAAGGTCTTTCTGACCATCACTCCGGACGGCACTGCGCTGCCTTGTCACGCGGCCCGTGGGCTGCCCGGCCTGCAGTTCCCCAACGTGCGCGACCTGGACATCCGCAGCATCTGGTACGACTCGCCGGCCTTCGCCCGCTTTCGAGGCTATGACTGGATGCGCGAGCCCTGCCGCAGTTGCCCGGAGCGGGAGAAAGATTTCGGCGGCTGCCGCTGTCAGGCCTTTCAGCTCACCGGCGACCCTGCCAACGCCGACCCGGTGTGTGACAAATCCCCGCACCACCACGTGGTGGAGGAGATCGTCGAGGCCGCCAATGCAAGCGAGCGTCCTGTGACTCAAGCGCCACTGGTGTTTCGCAATCCACGCAACTCCAAGCGGCTGGCGGGCGATCGCGAAAGATCAACACGGCATCGAATCGACTGAAGGTGCTTTGCCGCAGCAGCGCGAACCAGACGAGCACGTCATCGGGCAAGTTTTCGGGTTGATTCACTACGAAATCATCGCCGGGGAGCTTCAGTGCTTCCAGAAAGCGCACGAATGCCTCCACCGGCCCCTCCGCCTGCGTCTCTACCACTCTCAGGCTGACCATTTGGTCCAGGGGCGGCGAGCGCTGCAGCAGTCTGTGGTAGAGCCAGCCCTCGGCATTCGAGCAATGGAAGGCGCCGAATAGCAGCACGTGGCGCTGGCCGCTGCGAAACTCCGCGTCGAAGTTCCGCGCCAGGATCTCGTCGCGCGACACATCTGCGCGTTTCTGGGATTCGCTCCGGTCTATGCCCGCGATATGCACCGATGGCTGCCGTGCCGCCCCATCCCGCAGGATTCCTGCAATATCAGCTCCCAAGAGGGGGAGATAGTCGCGTCCCGCGGCAACCCGGTCCTCGATATGGGCCAGCTCATTGGCAGAGACCTCC
>CAZLYT010000401.1:0-3186 GCA_964563515.1 uncultured Candidatus Competibacteraceae bacterium
ATGGAGCACGGCCACTGGGCATGGGGCCGCTGGGCCAAGAACCGGTTGCCGGGCCATAGCGGCGAGGTGACGGTCAACCAGTCCGACCGCGTCACTGGCCAGTGCAACTACTACACCACCAAAGTCAACATCGAGCGCGCCTGAACCAGGAGGAACTGAGCCATGGCGAAATGGGGAATGGTCATAGACCTCGACAAGTGCACCGGGTGCCAGGCGTGCACCACCGCCTGCGCGATGGAGAACAACCGACTGCCGGGTGAAAACTGGCAGGACGTGCTGTTTTACCATGAGGGCAAGTACCCGCACGTGAAGATGTCCTGGTTTCCGCGGCCCTGCTTCCACTGCGAGGAACCGTCCTGCGTGCACGTGTGCCCGACCAAGGCCACCTACAAGGACCCGGAAGGCGGCTTCGTGCTGATCGACTGGAACAAGTGCATCGGCTGCAAGTACTGCATGGTGGCCTGCCCTTACGGCGTGCGCTTCTTCACAGACGAGAAGCCGCTGATCGAGCCCGACCTGCGGGAGGTATTCCCGGGCGACGGCGAGCGCTCCTGGAACCCGCCCTGGCGTGCGCCGGACTCGCGCGATGACTGGGTTCACGGCGTGGGCATCCAGCCCGAGGGCGTGGTGTCCAAGTGCACCTTCTGCTACCACAAGGTGAGCAACGCGCCCAAGGGCGTGCCCGACCTGGACGAGGACAATCCCGAGCTCAAGGAATACGTGCCGGCATGCGTGCGGGTGTGTCCGCCCAAGGCGCGCTATTTCGGCGACTTGGACAATCCCGACAGCCGTGTCAACCAGCTAATCGCGGACAAGCGCGGCGTGCGGCTGAAGGACGAGACCGGCAACAAGCCCCAGGTCTACTACCTATCGGGCGGCGCCGCCCCTGCGGTCCCCAGCACCCGTGCCACCGTGAAGAAAGCCTGAGGAGAGGAGTGCAGACCATGACGACGATGACGAAATCGCCCGCCGGCGCCGCCAACGCGGTGCTCGCCGCTTCGCTGGCGGGCCTGGTGATCGGTCTGGCCATCGTGTTCATCAACCTGGGATTCCACGGCCACGCGGCTTTCAACACCACCAGCCTCGGCATGATGTGGGGCCTGCCCATCGTGACGTACGACTATTTCGTGCTCACCTCCACGGGGCTTACCCTGGTCGCCTGCCTGTCGCTTGCCTTCGGGGTGCGGCAGTTCGACCCCATCGCCCGGCGCTGCCTGTGGCTGGCGCTGGCCACCCTGGCCGGCGGCGTGGTGGCCCTGATGCTGGAGCTGGGCTACCCGCTGCGCTCGATTTACGCCATCCCGTTCAACTTCCAGACCGATTCGCCGCTGTTCTGGAAGATGCTGTTCGTTTCGGCATACGGGGTGCTGCTACTAGTGGCGCTCGCTCGCGGCGCTGCAACGGCGCCGGCCCGGGGCCTGGGCATTGCGCTGTTCATCGCAGCGCTGGGCGTGACGCTGCTGGCGGGATCGGTGTTCGGCATGATGGCCATGCGCCCCATGTGGTTCGGCGGCGGCGTGCCGCTGTTTTTCCTGGTGGAGGCAGTGACCGGCGGGCTGGCGTTCTCGGTGCTGGGCGTCTACCTCGCATATGGCGGTCAACGCAACATGCCAGAGGGCGTCAAGGTGCTCATGACCGGAGCGCTGCCGCGCCTCCTCGCCGTCATGCTCGCTATCACCGTGGCGTTCGTGCTGGTGCGTACGATCACCGGCCTGTGGAGCAACCTGGACGGTTTGCAGGTCTGGGACACGATCGTTGCCTCGCCGCTCTATCACCTTCACTTGTGGATTGGCCTGGTGTTGCCGCTGGTGATACTGCTGCTGCCGGGGCTGCGTAACAACGGCACCATTCAGGTGCTGGCGGCGCTCCTGGTGGCGGTGGCGCTGTTCGTGAGCCGCTACGAGTTCGTCATCAGCGGGCAGGTGGTACCGCTGTTCAAGGGCAGCTGGGCGCCGACGCTGATCGACTACGCGCCTTCCCTCACCGAGTGGATGCTGGCGCTGGCGTCGCTCTCGATCGCGTTTTTCCTATACACCGCGGGCAACCGGGTCCTTGACCTGGAATCACGCCCGCGTGGTTTCTGAGCTTGACCGGGAGACGATCATGCTGATGAAAACCAGGACGCGTCCCGCGCCAGCACCGCTGGGGCCGATGGAACGGCGCGAGCGCCAGGCCAAGTTCTACCTGTGCCTCGCGCGCGCCTTCCTGCCGCCCCGCGAGGAGGCGGCCTGGTGCGGCATGGCGGAATGCCTGGCCGACGACCTGTCGGAGCTGCAGTGCGAGCTAGGCTACGACGCCGGCGGCGAGGTAGCCGAGTATCGCGCTGCCATGGCGGCGGTGCCCGATGCGCTGACGCTTCTGCAGGCCTACTCCGCCCTCTTCCTGATGCCGCCGGCACCGGCGCCGCTCAACACCGGGCTCTACCTCGACGGCAGCCTGGCCGGGCCCAGTGTCAGTGCCATGGAGGCGTGCTATCGCAAATGTGGCGTCGAGCGGGATCCCGAATTCCGGGATCTCTCCGACCATCCCTCGGTGCAGCTGGAATTCGTCGCCTACCTGTTCGCGCGGGAGGCAAAGCACCTCGCGGGCTCAGGCGAGCCTCCGCCGTTTGGCGGCGGCCATTTTCTCGAGAGCTTCGTGCGGGGCTGGGCGCCGCGCTTCGCCGGAACGTTGGAGAAGGCCTCCCGCGAGCGCGCGGGTTCATACCCCTACCTGCCGTTGGCCCGGCTGCTCCGGGCGGCGGCCGAGCGGGATGCGGTGCCGATGGCGGGCGCGGAGGCGGCGCCGCCTGAACGCCCGCCGCCACCGCCGCTGGACGCCGAGGCTGTGCGGGAGATGGCTCGCAAGCTACGCGAGCGCGGGCTGGCGACGGATCACCTGCCGCTGGCTGAGGCGACGGACGAAGGCTGCTGCGCGGGGTAGGGGGCATTTCCGGACGTTTCGCGGGGCGGGTTCTGATCGGCTTCTTAGCCGCAATGACGGCGCTGGCGGAGATGAGTTCCGACGACTACGTGCGGCCGGGAGCGAAGATTCCCGAATCGCCGCATTTCGCACCGCCCGCTCCTGCTGCGGCAGATTCGCCGCCGCAGCCGCCCGAGCCGGAGGTGGACCGCCGCTCCCCGACCGAGCGCCTGGTCGATACCCGTTGCGGCAGCTGCCACAGCGCCGCGCTCTACGCCCGCACGG
>CAZLYT010000402.1:0-2536 GCA_964563515.1 uncultured Candidatus Competibacteraceae bacterium
CCTCTTGGTCGCACCGGGCGGATCTTCCCGCAGCGCCAAATCATCCAGGAACAGCTCACGGCCGTGCTTCTCCGCCACACAACGGCCCACGGCGTACTCAAACATCTGATTGCCGATGCCGCCCCGCAGCCGCACCACCACGGCGCGAGGGACTGTCCCGTTACCTGCGGGAGTCTGAGTCATGGGAAAATGCTTGACGCCGCAAGGCGTCAATAGCCTTGAGAGTATGTCAGAAAGGAAGCCGGCTGAGGAAGATGTCAGGCTGCTAGAGAGGCTGTTTTTCTTCCTCGGGCCACGCCGCCGGATAGGCGTAACCGACACCGTAGCGTTGGAACGCAGTCACGGGCTAGGGTACGCGGGCGGGCGCGGAGGCCCGCCCCCACAACACTTCTACAGGTGTTCGAGGCGCGTGTCGGCGTCGCCGAACCGCGGGAGCTGGACACCCATGCGATCCATGATCGACAGATACAAGCTGCACATCTTCCGGTTGTCGTCGCTAGCATCGAGATAATTCAACGACCGTCCGGTTTCGAGCGTACCACCCAGGCCACCGGCCAGCACCAGCGGCAATCTGCTGTTGTCGTGCTTGCGCCCAATCCACATGTTGGAGAGGTACATCAGGCAGGAGTTGTCCAGCACCGTGCCGTCGCCCTCCGGCATGCTGTCCAGCTTGGTCGCAAGGTAAGCGAACTGGCTTAGGTGGAAACGCGCGATGCGCTCATACCCCTCCGACAGATTATCGTGAGAGGCGGAATGGTGCCCCTCTTTGACTCCCAGGAACGGATAATAGAGCGCCGAAAGGTCGCGGGCCAGCAGCAGCGAGGCGACGCGAGTCTTATCCGTCTGGAAAGCGATGGCGATGAGGTCGCACATCAGCCGCGTGTGATCCTGTAAGTCTTCCGGCAAGCCGTTCGCCGGCCGCTCCATCGTAATAGCCGGCCGGTTCTTTAGCTTCGCGTGATCGTCCGCCTTGTCCTTATTCTTCCGCATGCCGTCGACGCGTTTCTCGACTTCGCGCACGCTGGTCAGATATTCATCCAGCCTGAGTTTGTCGCCCGAGCTGATCTCACGTGTGAGAGCTTCGGCGCGATCCTTGACGCGGTCGAGGATACTCACGTTCAGAAGGCTGCCGCGGTTTTCAAACAGGTTGTCGAAGGCCAACGAAGGATAGACTTCCACGGGCACGGGCGAATCCGGCGATTGCCACGAGATGTGCGAGCTGTAGGCCATGGAGAAGTTCGTCTCGTGGTAGCCCGTCATCGGCTGCTCGCAAGCCAGCACGATGCTGGACTGCGGCGTGTCTTGCCCGACGTGATTGGCGATCATCTGATCGACGGAGACTCCCGAGCGGATGATGGCCCCTTTCTGAATGGGCGCCCCGCACAGCAGGCTTCCCGTCTGCGCCGGGTGAATGCCCTGACCGGTGGCCGCCTTGTTGAAGAGCCCATCGATCACATTGATCTTGTCCTTCAACGGCTCCAGCACCGACAGAGTCTTACTGAGCTTCATCTCGGGACCCGAGCCTTCGGCGCTCCAGTGATCCTCATTGATGCCGTTTCCCATGAACACAACGGCGAAGCGCTTGGGCGAGGCGGCCGGCGACGTCGTCGCAGCGAAAGTGGGCAGGGACTCAAGCCACGGCAGGGCCATGGTCACTCCGGCGCCGCGAAGAACCGTGCGGCGCGAAATGCGGCGGGCTGACTTTTGCGTTGGCTGGGGCATCTTATTCACCTTTCCTTTGTAGAGAAGCGAGCTTTTGGGACGAATCCGAAATCCGTCTGTTCAGGAATTGAGGACTTGTTACGACACTCTCCACGAGCGAACTAAAGCGATAGCCATCGGCGGCCAGTTTGGTTTGCATCTGCTCAACAGTGGGTTCATCGGAGAGCACCAGAGACCGGCTCAGAGCGTAGGCCAGCAGTTTCTGGCTGAGATTCTCGAGGTAGCCCGACTGGCGATGATCGCGGATGTAGCTGAGCACGCCCTCCAGCCCAGTGCCCTGGCCGCCGCCGGGAAACTCGGCATTTGTATCGACAGGCCGTCCAGCCAAATCTTTGGCGCGGACTTCGCCGACCGGTCCATACCCTTCAAACACCAGACCGAAGGAATCAAAGCGCGCATGACAGGAAGCGCAGGCTGGGTTGGCCCGATGCTGGGCCAGCATGTCGCGCAGCGGCAAATCCGTCTTCGCTTCATCGCTTGGCAACTCGGGCACGACGGGCGGCGGTGGCGGTATCGTCTCGCCGAGCACGCGGCGCACGACCCAGTATCCGCGCTTCACCGGACTGGTCCTTAGGCCGGGCGAGTTCTGGGTGAGAAAAACCGACATGGGCAGCAGACCGCCGCGCTGGTAGCGGCGGGCCTCGTCAACACGAACCCAGTGGTCCTCGTTGCCAGCAACTTCGGGCATGCCGTAGTGCCGGGCGAGAACGGGATTCACAAACGTGTAGTTTCCATAAACCAAGTCGAGGACGGAGCGGTTGTTCCGGATCATGTCCTCAACCATCCGGACCGGCTCCTCGAACATCGCCTCGCG
>CAZLYT010000403.1:0-3719 GCA_964563515.1 uncultured Candidatus Competibacteraceae bacterium
GGCGTTTAGATCGGCCTTGTCGGCGACGGCAAACTCCAGCCGTATGGGCATCGGATACTTGGCGGCGGCACCGTGCAGGTAACCCACGTCGTCACCGCTGAGCGCGGTGCCGATGGCCTCGGCCACGGCGTTCTGGGTGATCCCGAGGCGGGCCGCCCGTTCGCGGTCGACATGCACCACGATACGCTCGGTAGGCGCCACCACGGTGTCGTCCACGTCGACCACGTCTGCGGTAGCCTCGAACAGGTCGCGCACCGTCTTGGCTACCCGCTGTTGGCCCTGATAATCGAGCCCGTAGATCTCCGCTACCAGGGGCGACAGCACCGGCGGCCCAGGAGGCACTTCCACGATCTTCACGTTGGCGTCGTGGCGTATGCCGATCTCCTGCAGCGGGATCCGGAGGGCACGGCCGATGTCGTGGCTCTTGCGGTTGCGGTGCTTCTTGTCCACCAGGTTGACCTGCAGGTCCCCCACCTCGGGCCCCGACCGGAGATAGTACTGGCGCACCAAGCCGTTGAAGTTGATGGGTGAGGCGGTGCCGGCGTAGGCCTGGTAGTCGGTCACCTCTGGCACCGTTGCCAGATAGGCACCGAGCTCGCCGAGTACCCGCGCGGTCTGCTCCACCGGGGTGCCCTCGGGCATATCCACCACTACCTGCAGCTCCGACTTGTTGTCGAAGGGCAGCATCTTGAGCACCACGATCTTGAAGTAGACGAGGCTAATCGAGGCTGCGATGAGCCCCAGCACCACCACGCCCAGCAGCAGCCGCATGGGAGCACCAGCTCGGCCTCGCAAGAATGGCCGCAGCGCAGCCCCGAAGAAGCGTTCCAGCCGCGCCGGCACCGCCTCGGCGTGGTCCTCACCCGCCTCCACCCGTGCCTGTCTGCGCTGCAGCACCTTGTAGGTGAGCCACGGCGTCAGCACGAACGCCACCAGCAGCGAGATCAGCATGCCGGTGCTGGCGTTGATGGGGATGGGGCTCATGTAGGGGCCCATCAGGCCGGTGACGAAGGCCATGGGCAGGAGTGCGGCGATGACCGTGAAGGTGGCGAGAATGGTGGGCCCGCCGACCTCATCCACGGCCTCCGGGATGGCCTCCAGCAAGGAGCGCCCCCCGGCGCTCACGTGCCGATGGATGTTTTCCACCACCACGATGGCATCGTCCACCAGGATGCCGATGGAGAAGATCAGCGCGAACAACGAGACCCTGTTCAGGGTGAAGCCCCAGGCCCAGGAGCCGAACAAGGTGATGGTCAGGGTGACCACCACCGCGACGCCCACCACCAAAGCTTCGCGCCACCCCAAGGCCAGCCAGACCAGGGCCACCACGGAGGCGGTCGCGAAGACCAGCTTTTTGATGAGGGTGCGAGCCTTGTCGTCGGCGGTGGCGCCATAGTCCCGGGTCAGGGCGACGTTGACCCCCTCCGGAATCAGGATCCCCTGGAGCGCCTGCACCCGATCCTGCAGCGCCTGGGCGATCTCGACCGCGTTCTCCCCCGGCTTCTTGGCGATGGCGATGGTTACCGCCGGAAACACGCCGCGCGCCTGGAAACCCTTGGCGGCGGCAGCCGGGCCGGTGCCGAGCCAAGCGTAGGTCTCCGGTTGGTCGGGGCCCAGGCGCACCTCGGCCACGTCGGCGAGCCGGATTGCCGCACCGCCGTGCACACCCACCACCAGCTCGCCGACCTCGTCCGGGGAGGTCAGGAATGCGCCCGCCTGTACCGGGGTGGAGCGGTTGTCGCGTACCGACTCACCGGCGTCCACAGAAGCGTTGGCGGAGTGCAGCGAGCGTCGCAGATCGTCGATGGCAAGCCCGTAACCGGCCAGGCGCCGGGGATCCAGCAACACGTGCACAACCCGGTCCGGCGCCCCTAGGGTGTAGATGTCTCGGGTCCCGGGAACCCGCTTCAGCTCAACCTCGATGGCATGGGCCACCTGCGCCAGCTCGTAGGCACCGCGATCCGGATCCTCGGTCCACAGGGTGAGGGTAACGATGGGCACATCATCGATGCCCTTGGGCTTGATGATGGGTTGGCCGACTCCTAGGTTGGAGGGTAACCAGTCCTGATTGGAAAGTACCTGGTTGTACAGACGCACGATGGCGTCGGTGCGGGGCTCCCCCACCACGTACTGCACCGAGAGCACTGACATGCCCGGACGCGACACCGAGTAGACGTGCTTGATGCCCTCGATCTCGGAGAGCACCTGCTCCGCCGGCGTGCTCACCAAGCGCTCCACCTCCTCGGCGGTGGCGCCTGGGAACGGCACGAAGACATTGGCAAAAGTGACGTCGATCTGCGGCTCTTCCTCCCGCGGCGTCACCAATACCGCGAAAGCGCCCATGAGCACGCCCACCAGCGCCAGCAGCGGGGTGATCTCGGAGACCAGGAACTGGCGCGCGATGGCACCGGAGATGCCCAAGCGTGCCTGCGTCACGACGCGCCTCCGGATTCGCTCTGGTGATTCTTCAGGGCGATTCCCGCAGCAATGGGATTCAAGGCTACGCTCTCACCGGGATCAAGTCCGGCCAGCACCTCCACGTCGCCGTTGTTGGTGCTTCCGACTCGTACCTGTCGCAGGCTGATGCGGCCCTCGGCGCCTACCACGTAGACGGCTGTCAGCTCGCTGCGGCGCACCACGGACGCCCGGGGCACCAGCAGCTTCCGAGTGTCGCCAGTAACGAAGGCGGCCTTGACGAACATGCCGGGAAACAGACTGCTGATGTTCTCCGGCAGGTAGGCCCTAACCTTGAAGGCGCCGCTGCTCTCAGTGGCATAGGGGAAAAAGGTGAGGCGCTCGACGGCGATCTCGGTACCGGTGTCCAGCACGATCCGGGCGGACTGGTGCTCCCTCACGGCTGCGATCAACTGTTGGGGGATCTCCGCCACCACCCTGAGGGCTTCCAGGGAGACACCGGTCATCAGCGGGGCACCCGGCTGCACGGTCTCGCCGATGTCCACATGCCGCGCCAGCACGATACCGGCATAGGGGGCGGTCACCCGGGTGTACTCGAGCTGCTCACCGGCCCGCTGTAGCTCGGCACGGGCGCCGGCGAACCGTGCCTCGGCGGCGTTCAGATTGGCGCGCGCGCTATCCAGCTGCGAGCGCGACACCAGCTTCTGGTCGTAAACCTGCTTGACCCGCCCGAACTCGGCCCGGGCCTCCCGGGCCCGCGCCTCAGCCTCCTCCAAGCTGGCCTGGGCCCGCTCCAGTGCGGCGCGTTGCTCGATATCCACCAGCCGGACGATGATATCGCCCTTCTCCACAGTGTCGTTGACATCTGCCAGAATCTCGCTGACGCGACCGGAGGTCTGGGCCGACACGGTGCTCCGATTCACCGCCTCGACCACCGCATCGGCTTGATACTCATTGACCACGGAGCGGTATTCCACGGTGGCTTGGTCGAGTTCCGCTGCGGCTACAGCCGCTGAACACAACAAGAGCAGGCCCGCGAGTCTGAGGAGCGCGTGGGTTCGGCGCATAATTCCCCCGCAGATTGTTTGAATATTAGTAGATTCTAATTTACTGGCGCCGCACTGACAATGCCCCGGCACCGGAGCCCAGCGCCACCTAGGAGCAAAGAGTCGTCAAGCTGGGGCTGATAAGGGGCCGCAGCGGTCGAGGCTCGGTTGCGTGGGGGTGACTTGACGTCAGATCGTTACAGCGCCGACCGGCGGCTACTCGCCATCGGCAACACCACCCTCGGCCGAGGTGTAGAA
>CAZLYT010000404.1:0-3264 GCA_964563515.1 uncultured Candidatus Competibacteraceae bacterium
GGTCACAGCCCGATCCGAGAGCTACGCGCGCTCAGGAAGATCCCACTGGGCTTCTGCGCCCGGAAACTGGCGATGCGCTCGATGTCGCGGGTGTCGTAGACGTCCACCCGATCGGCATCGCGAACCGAAAGCCACACCTGCTCGCCCCGAGGCGTGAATTCCAGGTGCAGCACGCCGGGACCGGGACGCAGGGTGCGTATTACCTCCAGCGTTTCGGTGTCCACGATCTGCACCGCGTCATTGTCGGGCAGTGCGAAGTTCACCCACAGCTGGCGCCCGTCGGGACGAGCCACCGCGAACACCGGTTGTCCCAGCAGCGGTATTTGGTCGGTGATCGTCCAGGTTCGTCGATCCATCACCAGCAGGGCGTGGTGACCCACCCCGGGTAGGAAGATCCGGTCTCCTGCCACGGCCCAGCCTTCCAGGTGCGGCATCTTGTACACCGGCAGCCGTTCATCGCCCCGCCCGTAATGGGCTAACACGCGGCTGATCCCGCGCTCCGGATGCCATAGGTCGAGCAGCGCGGCACCGTCCTCGCCGAACAGGCCCGCCAGGTAGTAGCGGCCGTCTGGGGTGATCATCGCGTCGTATGGCTGGCGGCCCACGTCCGGAAAGGCTTCGACATCGGGTTGGCTGGGGTCGCTGAGATCCGCGGTCCAGATCTCTCCGGCATCGAACAGGCTGAAAACGAAACGATCGCCGGGTGCGTCGACCAGACCCACGGTCTTGGAACGATGACCGTCCGGGGTCCGTGCCGGGATGTCGGCCACCGGCGCGAGGGTCTCGGCATCGAACACTCGCACGCCGCCGGGCTCGTAGTTGGAGACCGCCACCAGCCTGCCATCCTGGGAGATGGCCCCGCCAATGCTGTTGCCGGCTTGTATCGTGCGCGCCACTACCATCCGTTGCAGCAGGTCAACCTTGGTGAGACCGCCGTCGCGACCGAACACGAAGGCATAGCGCCCGTCTCGACTGTAGACCGCAGAGGCGTGTGACAGGTCGCCGAGCCCGTCGACCCGGCCGAGTATGCTGGGCCCGCTGGTCTCCAACACCAGCACGCTCCCGGTCGCGCGCTCCACCACGATGCCCATGTCGCCGGTGCCGCGCAACGGTGTGGCGCAGCCTGCGAGCAGCAGCGTGATTCCAAGGACGCAAGCTAGCTGGGACCAGCCCAGCATTCGCCCGGCGCCTGCACGTACTTCGTATCCAGGACCCATCATCAGCTCACCGTCACCGGCCTATGGGTAGCATGTCGAAGTTCCATTGCACCTCCGCTTGCAGCGCCGTTTGCCGTCAAACGCGCGGTGGACACGGCCGGCGGCGACCTTCGTAGTTCCCGAGTAGCCAGCCTGCTGGAGGCCACGCTACTGGCGCTGGAGGTCGAGGAGTCGAGCGCCAACTTCGGCCGTCAGCACACCCGCATTTGGAGGCGGGCACCTTGACAGTTGTCAAATGAATGCGTGGCGGCACTCGGTCAAGTCGGCCCGCAGCTGCCTCCGCGGCAGGCGGGCATAGCGCAGCTCGAGATCGCACAACCCGCATTCCTCGGGGCGGCAGCTTAGTTGGAAATCTCCTGGGCGTCATGCAGCGGCGCGGTGTTCGGCTCCTCCAGCGTGAAGCGCGGTTGGGCGGAGATCATGTTCCCCGCACCCCCGATCCGCGACGCATGGGTGCAAGCCCCGGCCGCCGGCAACCGGCGACCGGGCATCATTCGCCCCTGCATGGGCGATCAGCCGCCGGGTATCACCAGCTCCCGTAGCGGGTCTTGGGCGAAGCAGCTCCGCCCGGTGGCCGCGCAGAACTGCTTGATCCGGTCCTTCAGAGTATCCACCAAGCATTTCCAGGCCGCATCGTCGGCCAGCCCCTTGGTGAACTTCTTCAGGCATGAGCTGAGTGCGTCGATGAAGGGGTATTCGGTCACGCCATTGGGCTGGTGCAGCGCGCGCGTGATCTGGCAGCCACTGCTGCCGGCAATGAGCTGCACCCGCTGGGTCTGCTTGCCGGTAATCGGGTCGGCGAGGCTGTAGCTCGAGTTGCGGAGGAACGCGGCGGCGTTGGAGACCCCTCGACCCGAGTAGCAGGCATTGAAGATCACCGACAGCGGCACGCACTGCTTGCGCTCGGCGTACAAGGCCTCCACCAGCATCCGCACCAGGTCTGTGCTGGTGAAGACGTCCAGCGCGACCACCTGGCCCTTGACCCAGTGCGCGTATTTCAGGAAGTGATGGCCGGCGCCCAATCGCGCCGGTCTCGCAGGTCGCCACGTAGCTTTAGGATGCCGTGGGAGAGCAGCGTCACCGAGATCTCGGTGCAGCAGTCGGCGGCCTTGGCCACCTTGCGGATCTTCGGGCAGGGTTGCTCGAAGTCGCCCCAGAAGGGCAGGTCGTTGGCGGACCAGCCAGGAGTCGTTTCCGGAGTGTCGGGGATCTCCTCGGGCGGCGGCTCGTGCAAGTGGTTGCCGGGAAAGCGCGGCAAGGTATCGGCCAGGAACGCCCCGCCGTAGAGGAGCGCTGGCACGCCGGCGTCGAAGGAGAGCAGACCCTAGGGTGTCAGCACACGGGGCCAGCCGTCAGCCGGTTCGGTGGCGTCGATCTCGCCGCTCTGCTGGTCCACCAGGAACCACTGGACATTGGCGGATTCGCCAGAGGGCAGTGGGTCGAAGGCGTGGAACAGCCACAGACCGGGCCGGGTGATGGCTCACGATCTCGTTCAGGTCGTCCCGTACCACGGAGCCCACCGGCAGGGGCTGGTAGGGCGCTATCAGGCGCAGAGTGTCGGCAGCCTCCCGGGACTCGGCCAGGAAACTCAGCAGCCGTTGCGCCAGCGCCTCCCGCACTGGCAGCAGCGCCGGATCGGCAACCTCCAGTGGAATCCACGACGAGCGGGCGATTCCCAGCCGAAGGCGCAACAGGTGCGGTCCTGGGATCGCTTCACCTGGCATCGAGAAGCTCAGCACCGTCGAAGCCTTGGGGGCCGCCGCGGTGAGGCGGAGGTATCTGGATGCAACACATGAATACTTCGCAGGATTGCTGTGAGAGATGGCGCACGGCCGCTGTGGGGCCTGCGGTGAACCGCCGACGCCGAGCAGGAGGCGCGCGGCGCCGTCCCTGTTGACATTGAATCGAAGGTCGAAGGGCGGACCAGACGGTGAATGGTAAGCGTCCGGCCCACATGCCTGCGCAGGCGCTCTGAGCCAGTAGGGCAGTCTCTGCTTGCGATTCCAAATGCGAATCATTATCGTTTAATGGAAATGCTGAATCGGGT
>CAZLYT010000405.1:0-4525 GCA_964563515.1 uncultured Candidatus Competibacteraceae bacterium
ATCCCAGAACGTAGCCTCGATCTTGTGCCCGTCCAGGTCGCGGACGAAGCAGCCATAGTAAGGCGTGCCGTACTCGGGCCGAGGGCCGGGGGCACCGTCGTCGGTGGCCCCTGCGGCCAGGGCCGTTTTGTGGAAGGCATCCACCTCGGCCTTGCTGCTCGCCATGAACCCGAAATGGCTGCCATTGCCGACACTGGCCGGTGCGTGATCGTAGGGCGTCTGCACCCAAAACTCCGGATAGCGCTTGCCATAGGCCACAGCACCCGGGTGCTCCATGATTCGGCGGCAGCCGAGCGTGTCGAGGACCCGATCATAGAAGGCGGCGGCACGCTCCAGATCGTTCGTGCCCACAGAGACATGGGAAAGAATGCTCGGAATGTCGTCCATCACTCCCCCTCAGGGCCGCGGGCCCGCCGGCCTGGAATCGGCCGATGCCTGCGCCCATGCTTGAGTCAGAAAATGAAATCCGTGGTGAGGAAACTGGATTTCCGGTTTCGAATGATGTCGCTGATCAGATTCTTGCTACGGCCGTCATTCTTCGCCGCCACCAGTGTTCGTATGGAAAACTGGCGTAGCGCGTCGGCAACAGAAAGCGTTCCTTCCGCCGAATCCTTGCGGCCGGTGAATGGAAAGGTATCAGGCCCCCGCTGGCACTGGGTATTGAGGTTGATTCGGCCTACTTGATTGGCGAATGCATCGATCAGCTTGGCAACCTCTTCCGAGTCTTCCCCAAAGATGCTCAGCTGCTGCCCGAAGTTCGAACCGATGACATAGTCGATTACTTGCTGCAGATCCTCATAGGGCACGATGGGAATGACTGGGCCAAACTGCTCTTCGCGGTAGACACGCATGCCATCGTTCACGGGATACAAGATGGCCGGGTAGAAAAAGGTCTCGCGAATCTCCCCACCATGCTCGTTGACGACCCGCGCGCCATGGCTCTCAGCATCTTCCACCAGCCCCCTGAGATAGCCCGCCTTTCCCGGTTCCGGCAGCGGCGTCAGACCAACGCCTTCGTCCCAGGGCATCCCGGGCTTGAGCTCCGACACGCGCTGGCGGAATCGCTCGATGAAGCGATCGGCGATGCTAGTGTGCACCAGCAGAACCTTCAGGGCCGTGCAGCGCTGTCCGTTGAAGGACAAGGTCCCGCTCACGCACTCGGCGACAGCGTTCTCCAGGTCTGCATCCTTCAGGATGATGCCTGGATTCTTGGCGTCCAGGCCCAGAATCGCGCGCAGCCGGTGCGGTTTGGGATGCAGCTTCTTGAGGTCGCTGGCGCCTTTGTTGGTGCCGATGAAGGCGAACACGTCGATCTTGCCGCTCTCCATCAGCACTCCCACCGTCTCCCGGCCGCGGCCGTAGATGACGTTGATGACGCCAGGCGGGAAGCTCTCCTGGAAGGCTTTGAGCAACGGTCGGATGAGCAGCACGCCGTATTTGGCGGGCTTGAAAACGACGGTGTTGCCCATGATCAAGGCGGGAATCAGGGTGCTGAAGGTTTCGTTGAGGGGGTAGTTGTAAGGCCCCATGCAAAGCGTGACCCCGAACGGAACCCGGCGGATCTGGCCGAGCGTGCCCTGCTCGATCTCGAAGCGGCTGGAGCGGCGATCCAGGTCCTTGAGGGCGGCGATGGTTTCCAGCATGTAGTCGCAGGTGCGGTCGAACTCCTTCTCGGAATCCTTCAGGGTCTTGCCAATCTCCCACATCAGAAGATTGACGACCTCCTGCCTGTGCTCGCGCATCTTGGCGAGAAATGCCTCCACGTGGTCGATGCGCGCGGCCACCGACATGGCAGGCCAAGCCCCATGACCGGCATCGTAGGCCTCCACGGCGGCATCCAGGGCTTTGAGGGCGGCGGTGGAATCCATCAACGGCGTGCTACCGATGACCATCTGCTCGAGCTGGCCGTTCCGTGACACACAGACGGGACTTTGCACGGGCTGGAGGTCACCCTGCCATTGCATCATGTCGCCGCCAATGAGGTACTCCCGCTGCTCCATGTGGGCCGCCAGGCGGTAGGCGGAGGGAATTTCCTGCTCGGCAGGGAAGAGGGTGTCCAACAAGCCTTGTTTCTCCATCGGTTTCGCTCGCAGGTTGGGGGAAATGGGCGGGCTCAGTCGTGTCTGGGGACAGAGGCCATGGATTCTGGTGGCTGACGGAAAGTTGCGCGCGGCAACCGAAGAGGAATTTCGCTTCCCAGGGGCGGTCACCAAAGACGGCTTCGCACATTGGTCTCCAGTCTAGGTGAGAGACCGACGCGTTTCAGGCGGAGAGGTCCACCTAGTGCCCTCGAGCTGCACCGTGGGAGAGTCCGGTCCGCCTTCGGCCGCTCTCTGTCGCACAATGAGCAGTGATTTGTGGGAAATTCCGCCCAGCCTCCGGCTGCGCGCCGTCGCGTCGCTAACGAATAAGGATAGATCGCGCATAGCCGAACGCCGTCGTCGGTTCCGCGCCGTGGCGCCCTGTGGGCTGGCTCACTGTTTGGCGGATCAACGCCCACATCTGCGCGCTGACCGCTTCACCACAGACGCTCACACGCTGCTCTGCCGCTGACATCTTTTCCTATCCGCAGTTGCCTGCCGCTACCCTAGCGCAGGCGCGGAGAAATGTCCAGCCCTCAAGGAAACTCAATGCGGTGGATCAGCCCGGAGGCTTGGAACAATCAGGTAACGCTCCCTGCTTCAAGGAACCGTGCGTTGCCTTGCGGCTTAGCTGCTGCTCTGGTCGCCGGCGTCCATGGGGTAGTTGCCACTCAGGAAGAAATCCCATACGGCGAACGCGCAAGCAGTGCCCACCAGAACCAGCCACACCGACACGCCCACGAACAGCTCGAAGATCAACCAGCCGACGCAGAATGCGAGGGTCAGCACACGTCGGTACAGTGGGTTGAACCAAGGATGACTCATGGACGGGACGCGGGCGAAGCTGGCTTGATTGAAGTGTAGCGGGCTCCGATCAGGATGTTTTGCGGCGAGCACTCGGATTCGTTGTGCTGACCTCGCCGCTTCACACCCACAATTGCGAATTTGAGGAGGCCGACTCTTCTCGGCTCGATGCCTGTTCTATCCAATGCATTGGACTTGCTCCTTTTCGAGCAACGGCCCGCCGCTGAGGTGTAAAGCTCGTGTCTCGAAGCGGGGAAAAAGCGAAAGACGATGTTTGACCGGATTCCCAGGTTTGCGGGAAAGATGGGATGGATAGGTCGTCATGCGCGTGCAACATCAGAGCACGTGGTAGCAGAAAGCTGGATCTTGACCCCTCGCTCTACCACCCCGCAGGGGAACTCTGATCCAGTCCTGCGGCCGCGAGGGGACCTTTGCGTTTCACGGCGAAGGCGCGAGAGTGAGCGGAGACCGGATGTTTAGTGATCATTCGCAGCTCCGCGAAGGCCCGGCAAGGATGCCGGGCCGGATCGGTACTCCATGGATGGATCACTAGCCGAGTTGCTCCGTACACGCGATGTACGACGGGCAACGTAGCCCGAAGGGCACTAAGCCCCGTCCCGTGCGGGTTTCGCATAACTTGATCAGAGCTCCCCTAAGTGGCGGGTCAGCACCAGGGCCACGCCCACCATGGCAGCGACCGCAACGCTATAGAGCGCGTTCCAGCGCCAGGAGACCGTCCAGACTGGTACACCCATCAGACGACCCACGAACAGCGCCGTGCCGGATAACGGCGATACCAAGGTCGCAGGCCCCCAGCTCGCCATCATGCTGGCGGCGATCATCTCGGGTGCCAGCCCCAGCTGCTGCGGCGTCACCGCCTGGCCAATGACGATGACGGGAATGACCGGGTGCACTCCCACCAGCCCCAGGGCCACATTGAGCAGAATGATGCTGAGGATAGCGGCGTCGCCAGTGGGTTGTGGGATTGCAATCTCGCTGCCGGTGACGAATCGGGCGAGGCTCCCCCCCAGCAGGCTCGCCCCGACGAAGAGCAGCGCCTCGGCGCGCAAGGCGGGCATGGTGAGCCAAAGCTCACGGCGCAGGCTCCGAAAGGCTCGGGTGGGCCGGTTCGAGCCCTGGGTCAGCACGCTCAGCCACACCATGGCGACCACCGGCCCCACCAGACCGATCGCGATGGCAATGCCCAGGTGCGAGAGCGAGCTGTGGTTGGGGGGATTGAGGCGCTGAAATGTCGTTCCGGGCCAGGCCACTTCTCGGGCCACATCGACGAACGACCGGTGGCGCCGACGGAGCCGAGGAGGGACTGAAGCCCGACGAAAAGGTGGATTATCCTACCTTTACCTCGGAGCCGACTGCCGAACGCGGCTGGTAGGTGGCGCCAGAGCAGGACCGGCAATGTCGAGGACGGCCCACAGCTCCCCTTTGCCTCAGTTGGCGACCGCCGCGACGCGGCATGGTTTGCGGCCGTTTGTGCGGGTCGCAGCAAAGTGAGTGGGAGCGGAACGTCAGATGGCGCGGGTGCTTTGTGAGTTCTCGGTAAGCCGCTTTGGCTGACTGTGAGCTTCCGAGAGTGCGTGCGATACTGGGCCGGGATCTGTTTCAGACGAGAAAGGACAAGC
>CAZLYT010000406.1:0-5986 GCA_964563515.1 uncultured Candidatus Competibacteraceae bacterium
TCCCGGGTGGCGGCGGACGCGGTGATGTGCGGTTTCGGTGTGCCCGAGCGCCACTGGCGGTGGGAGCCGCCGCTGTCGAGATTGCTGCGGGTGACGTAGTCGGCGGGGAAGTCGTCGACCTCGGCGACCTCCCGGGCCAGATCGCGAGCTTTTGCCACCTGCTCCGCCTGTGCCGCGCTCAGGACTCCCGCGTCCACCGCGGCGTTCAGGTCCCGAATCTTGGCGCGAGCCAGCTCGGCCTCGGCGGCACTGGCGGCCACCACCGCCTCCAGTGCCGCGTCGTAGGCGGCTAGCGGGCTGCCGCTGCCGATGTAGAGGCCCGCGGTGAGACGGTCGCGGGAGGCGCCGGGCTGCTGCACGGCCTCGGCCACGGCGTTCATGAGGGCATCCGACGGTGGCTGGCGACGACACCCCAGGGGTAGCGTCAGCCGGCGCATCACCCAGCCCCAGAATCGGCTCGGGAAGTTGCGCGCCACTTCGTCCAGACGCCGCTCGATGGTGTGCAGGCCATCGGTAAGGGACCAATCCACATAGGCCCGATCCGCGGCGGGTCGGCCGTCGTCCTGGAAGCGTTTCAGTGCGGCGGAAAGGAGGTAGAGCTCGCTGAGGATGTCGCCCAGGCGGGCAGTCAGCGACTCCCGCCGTTTCAGCGAACCGCCCAGGGTGATGATGGCGATTTCCGAGGCTACCGCCAGCGCCGCCGAGTAGCGGCCGAGCCGCTGATAGTGGCGTGACAGATCGCCAGCATTTGCCGGTGCAGGGGCGCCGCGGCTGTCGGTGAGGCCTCGCCACCAGCTGCGCCACACCGTCGCGAGCAGCCACTTCAGGTGCCCGAACAACGCGTCATCGAACTCCTGCAGGCTGGCGTCACCTTTGGTCTGCGCCGCCCTCATTTCGCGTAGCAGATACGGATGGCAGCGGATGGCACCCTGCCCGAAGATGATCAAGCTGCGGGTGACGATATTGGCGCCTTCGACGGTGATAGCCACCGGCAGCGCCCGGTAGATGGATTGCAGTTCGTTGCGCGGCCCGTCGATGACAGTCTTGCCGCCCTGCACGTCCATGGCCGCATCCACTACCTCGCGCATGCGCTCGGTGGCGTGATACTTCATGATCGCCGAGACGATGGCGGGCTTCTCGCCGGCATCGAGCCCCACGGTGGTGAGACGCCGCGCGCTTTCCAGCACATAGGCAGAGCCTGCGATCGGCGCCAGCTTCTCACGCACCCCTTCGAAGCTCCCGATGTGAGTGCCGAACTGGCGTCGCACCCGGGCGTAGGCGCCGGCACTGCGGGCGGCGTACTGGATTGCGCCGGTACCGAGCGCCGGCAACGAGATGCCGCGCCCAGCAGCCAGCGCGCCCATCAGCATGGCCCAACCGCGGCCGATGTGGTCCTCGCCGCCCAAGATCTGGGTGAGCGGCACCTGGACATCCCGACCGCGTACGGGGCCGTTTTGAAACGCCTGCAGGGATGGCAGGTGGCGCCGGCCCACGCGGACTCCCGGGGTATTTGTTGGCACCAGCACAACCGTGATACCCAGATCCTCGGTGTCGCCGAGGAGGTGATCCGGGTCCCGCAGCTTCACGGCCAGCCCGATGAGGGTCGCCACCGGTGCCAGGGTGATGTAGCGCTTGTCGAAGTCGAGGCGAATGGCGAGCGAAGAGCCATCCTCGCCGTCGCTGCGCTGGATCACGACGCCTTCGTCGGTCATGGCCGAGGCGTCGGAGCCGGCTGCCAGGCTGGTGAGGCCGAAGCAGGGGATCTCCTCGCCCGAGGCCAGCTTCGGCAGGTAATGGCGCTTCTGCTCCTCGGTTCCGTACTGGAGCAGCAGCTCGCCGGGCCCCAGCGAGTTCGGCACCATCACCGTGATGGCTGCGGTGAGGTTGCGGGAGGCGATCTTCTTGACCACGGCCGAGTGGGCGGAGGCGGAGAAGCCGAGGCCGCCATACTCCTCAGGAATAATCATCCCGAAGAAGCCTCGAGAGCGCAGGATGTGCCAGATCTCCTCGGTCAGCTCCCGGTGCTCGAACTCGATGCTCCAGTTGTCGAGTCGGGCGCAGAGCTGCTCCACCGGCCCGTCGATGAATGCCTGCTCGCGCTCACTGAGCTTGGCTGGCGGCAAGTGGCTCAACCGTTCCCAGTCCGGATTGCCGGCGTAAAGGTCCGCCTCCCACCAAGTGGTCCCGGCTTCCAGGGCCTCGGCTTCGGTCGGGGAAAGATCGGGGAGGGCCTTTGCCACCCACTCGCGCAGGGGGCTGCTGATCAGTTTGCGGCGCAATGAGCGCATCTAGCAGAGTCCGTTTTGGTTTTGTCGCCAGTATAGACAACGCTTGTTGGCAGACGGGGATTCCTTGGCCGCCGTCACGAGCAGCCTGCAACGCCCGCGCGGCGCGGCGGCTATAGACTGGAGACCTCTTCCAGTTGCCGGAGCACCCGGTTGATGGAGACCTGTTTGTTCTCCACGGCGCAGACGACGTTGCCCATCCCGCACAAGGTCATGCCATCTCCTCGTACCACCCATCCCCGCGGCGGGGTCCAATTGTCGACACCGGAAATCAGCGAGAACTGATCGACGTTGCCCTGCAGCATGCGTTCATAGGCGTGGGCGAAGCGCACCACCCCCTCCATGTCCCGCTTGCTCAATGAGCCGTGGCCCTCCATGAGCGCACCGTCGTCGCGGAAGCTGCAGACCGCGCTCACGCCATCCAATGCCACCAGACGCTCGATCATGTGCCACCCCCTACGCGCTCCAGCGCCGCGAAGGTTGCCTCGAAATCGGCGTCGGTGTTGTTCACTACCACCCCGGTGAAGGGGGGGAGCAGGTCCTTGCCCTCGACTTTCTGGGCTTCCCGGCTCACGCCGCTGACCACAACCGACCAGTCGAAGCCGAACAGGGTGCACTCGCGCACCGGGTAGAAACCGTTCATGGCGGAGGCCTTCTCCCAGCCGCGGGCCTGCATGGCCGCGATACTCGTATTGGCGGCGCACATGTGCGCCAGCAGGTCGAGCATGTCCGGGCTGAAGGTCGCGGGATCGGTAGTCTGGTGGTCTACCAGCTCACCGCTGCCCCGGAATGCAAACGCCGCCAGCGCCCCCGGTAGCTTCATTACGTCGTTGAGCGTGCTCATGATCTCTCTCCTTGGGACGGTCGGCTTTGGGACGATCGGCCGCCTGAGTCGGCTACACCGACTCCATGCTGCGGTCGGCGAGCCGCTGTCGCATCAGCGCGGCGATCTCGTTGAATGCCCCTGGGTCGTTGCGCAGCACACAGAACACGTCGGCCACCACGCACAGGGAATACTTGGGGCCCCGCAACGACCACCCGCGCGCCGCTGCAGCCTGAGGAGGATGCCCCGAGCGCGTGGCTAGCATGTCGGACTCCATCGCCACGTTGGTGGTGGTGGCATGACACATGACGGCCATGATGTCCGCCAGCTCCGCGTTCATGTCGCCCTTGTAGGTGGCGATCTCCCCTTTATAGGTGTATTCACCGGCCGCGATCACGGCTGGCTCGCTCAATAGCTCGTCCACGATGCTCATGGGACCTCCCGGCATGGCTGCAGGGATGCCGTCCGTGGTGACGCCGTCCCCCAGCGCTGCAAAACCTTCACTCACAAGTCTAGACAACGCGGTCGTGGCAGCTCGGTTCCCGGGTGACTGACCCTGGGGGTTGGTGCCAAGTCAATTGGGGTCGGGTGGCGGCGCGACCTCAAGGCCAATGGGTATCGAAGCGTCCGACACCATCGAATGGGGTCTTGTCGAAGCGGCATCCAGCTTGGGGTTGAATCTGGTTGCATGATCGCGGAAGACGCCGGCGGGAGGGACCACGAGGATTGCGGTTGGACCTCTCCTGGTCCGATCCACCTCCATTTCAATCGAGAGCTCCAGAAGGGTCGCCCAGGGTGCCTACTATGATCGCTGATGAGTCGCAGGCGGAGGACATAGGAAGCCGGGCTGAGCCAGCGATCGACTAAGCCCACACTTTCGATCCGACACCAAGCGCCGAACTCGAACATCGATCAGCAGCGGAGTATGCCGGGCCGCCGAGGCGGCCCGGCATATTGTGCTGCCAGTGGGATCGTGGCTGGCTGCCGCCACCGCGCCTTGCACTACTTGGCGATACTCAGATCCAATTCAGTATCTGTTTTCTGCAGGTCATCCAGGGGGACCTGATCCGGATCCCAGGGGTTCTCGGCTATCCGGCCATCGGTGAGGTATCGCGGCGTCACACCGATAGACTCGATGTGGGTGGCGTTGCATCTTCCAACGCGGGTGAAGGTGGCGTTGGCAAAGACGATGGTGTTTCCAAAAGCGCCATTCTCTCGCCATTCGAACCAGTGTCCGGCGCCCCCATTCTGCCGGCTCATGGTCACGATCTCCCAGCTCATGCCGTCGTGACCCACATCGTGTGCATAGTCGCCGTGCATGAAGACTTGGTCCCCCTCCTGGGAATAGATGCCGTTCCAGTCGGGAAAGGTGTCGCTCACCCAGCGACCTCGGATATGGGTTCCCGTGGCGGCATAGGGATAGAAACAAATCCCCTGGGTCGCGAGCTGCTGGTGTACCGCCGACGAATCGTCGTAGGCAGTGACCAGCCAGCGATTACCGCCGTCGAAGACATTCGGCTCTGGCGTGGCGAGGGCCGCGGTGGTGCCTGCAGTGAATACGACAACCGAAGCTGCCAAAGATCTGATTACTGACTTGGTGTCCATGTCTTTCCTCCGTGACTCCAATCGATGCGATTCCTTGCAGCGTGCCCTCATGCGACGAGCGCGGGTTGCAAGGTGACTTGAATGCTACGGGCAGCGGGCGGGTGGCCCGATGACTTGCGTCACGCGCTGGGAGCGAACTCTTGCCAAACGGCGGCGGCCGCGTCAGGCAGCCACACCATTACGGCAAGGCGGAGGATCCGCGGCGCTTTCGGTTTGCCAGTGAGAGAGCCATGCGAGCCCGCCAAGGACATCGGCTACGGCAGCCGGAAAGAACCACCGTCGAGTGCCCACTGGTTCCCCCTGGCTCGGCAACGTGCAGTGAAGAGCCATCAGCCAAGAACAGGCCCTATCGAGCTCAGCGGCGCCCTGACCACGGTCATTCTCGGGTGGATCCTCGGAACGAGTGGAGTATTCTCTTGCTGCGGCGATAGCCTGACCAAAAGGCTCGATGCAGGCATCAGGTCCTCGAGCAAGGAGTGGGATCGTGGCTGATCAAGGCAACGTCGGCATCGAGCGCACGAACCCTGTAGCGGATAGCTACGCGGAGATCTTTCAGCGCGCCAGCGAAGCGATTCTTTTGCTCGATCCTGCTGGCGATCGAATCCTGGAGGCCAATCACAAGGCGTGCCGACTCCTGGGCTACTCCCGCGACGCACTCTTGGGCACCCCGGTGTCGGCCATTCACCCCGATGAAATGCCTCGGCTGCTCGCTTTCGTACGATCCGAGTGTCGCCCCGGATCGGGCTGGACCGATCACGTAAGCTGTGTTTCCAGCAACGGCGAGCGGATCTCGGTAGAGCTTTCCGGCACCGTCTTGAGGCTCGATGACCGGCAGTGTCTACTGGCTATCCTGCGCGTTTGTGGGTCAGGGCCGAGGCATGGAGAGAGCCTGGCGCACGATCATCGAGGCAACCAGCGCGGTAACTGGCACCGATTTCCTGCGTGCCTTGGTGCGAAGCCTGGCTACCACGCTAGGGGTGCGCTATGCCTTCGTCTCTGAGCTGGTAAGTCCGACACGGATCCGCGCCCGTGCGTTCTGGGCCAACGGAGGATTCCTGGACGGGGTCGAGTACGATCTCGCCAACACGGCCTGCAAGCAGGTGTTGGCGGGCAACATGGTGCATTACCCCACCAAGGTCCAGGACCAGTTCCCGAGCAATCACGATTTGGCAGCTCTGGGGGCGGTCAGCTATCTCGGCCTGCCGCTTCGCAGCCATGGCGACGAGATGCTCGGACACTTGGCCGTTAACGACGACAAACCCATGCCGGTGGC
>CAZLYT010000407.1:0-8563 GCA_964563515.1 uncultured Candidatus Competibacteraceae bacterium
ATGCGTCCAGACCCTAGATCAGCTCCGCCAGCGGCTGAGGCCTGGCAATGGCGTAGCCTTGCACGTAGTCGACGTTCTCCTCGGCGAGTCGGGCAACGATATCTTCGGTCTCGACGCACTCGGCGATGGTCTTGAGTCCCATCACCTTTCCGATCTGGTTGATGGAGCGCACCATGGCCATGTCGATGGGATCCCGCAGGATGTCCTTGACGAACATCCCATCGATCTTCAGGTAGTCCACCGGCAAGGTCTTTAGATAGCCGAACGAGGACAGGCCACTGCCGAAGTCGTCCAGGGCAAAGTGGCAACCCACGCCGCGAAAAGCCTTCATGAACTCGGCTGCGCGGGTGAGATTGGCGATGGCGGCGGTCTCCGTCACCTCGAAACAGAAACCACCCGGATACAGACCATAGCGGTCGAAGCGCCCCCGGAGGAATTCCGGAAACGCCCCCTGCCCCAGCGACTGGCCCGATAGATTCACCGCGATGACGGCCTCCCCCTCGCCGCGCCAACGGCGCTCGGCCAGGTGCCTCATGACATTGTCGATGACCCAGCGATCCACCAGGGGCATCAGGTTGTAGCGCTCCGCCGCGGGAATGAAAGCACCCGGCATCACCATCTCACCGTCCTCGCCGGTCATCCGCACCAGAATCTCCAGGTGGTCCGGAGACTGCGGATCGTTGACCGGCCGAATGCGCTGAGCAAACAGCGTGAAACGCTTGGCTTCCAGCGCGCGGGTGATACGCGTCACCCACTGCATCTCGCCGCTGCGCCGGGCATGGGTCTCGTGCTCCGGACGGTGCACGCTGACTCGGTTGCGCCCCCCCTCCTTGGACAGATAACAGGCGCTGTCGGCGGCCTGGAACAGCTGCTCCACGCCCTGGCCCTCCCGGGTGATGGCGACCAGGCCAATGCTGACGCCTACGCTGAAGCTGCGGCCGTCCCAGACGAAGCGGTGCTCCTCCACCGTCTGGCGAATCATCTCGCTGATGCTGATACCACGCTCCAGATGGCAGTGGGTGAGCAAGACGCCGAATTCATCGCCACCCAATCGGGCCACGGTGTCACCGGCACGTACCGGCGTGCGCAACAAATGGGCGAGCTGACACAGCAGGCGATCGCCGGCGTGGTGACCACAGGTGTCGTTGACGATCTTGAACTGATCCAGATCCAGGAACAGCAAGGCGTGCTCGGTGTCCTCGACCCGGGCATCATCCAGCGCCGAGGCAACGCGATGCTCGAACTCGGTGCGATTCACCAGCCCCGTCAAGGCATCGTGGGTAGCCTGGTACTTCAGTTGACTGGCAAGGTGGCGCTCCCGGGAAATGTCCCGAAATACCGCTACAGCCCCACCGGTTTCACCCGCCGGTCCATGGATCGCCGCGGCACTGATGGCCACCACGTAGCGATTGACATCGTGGCCCTGAAGCACCCACTCCTCGCTGCGCCGAGGCGCCTCCGGCTCGCTAAGCGAGCGCCGCACCGGGTGCACCAGCGTAGCCTCGTCGCGGTCGCCGGTCAGGCGCAGTACCTGCTCCACCGGCCGACCCAGAGCTCCGATGCGGGTGCAACCGAGAAGCTTCTCGGCCGCCGGATTGAGGTAGGAGACGTGGCCCTCGGCGTCGGTGGAGATCACCGCGTCGGCGATGGATCCCAGCGTGATCTGGGCACGCTCCTTCTCCACCCGAAGTCCTTCTTCGGCGTGCTTGCGGGCAGTGATGTCGACGCCCGCAGAAATCACCACGGGACGGTTGCTGCCTTCTCCCCGGTCGGGCAGCCGAGAGTGGAAGAAGGCCAGAACCCGGGTCTCGCCGCGTTGGCAAACCAAGTGGCACTCGTGGCTGAAGGCGCGGGCCTCACCGGAAAGCAGCGGCGCGACACCGGTCATGAAGTCTTCCCGATCCTTGTGCCCCAAGTAGTCGGCCAGGCGATGTCCCACCAGGTCGCGCAGCCCGTAACCACTAAGTCGCAATCCGAAGCTGTTGACCCGCAGAATGCGACCTTGGCGATCCAGGGTGGCGATGAACACCCGTGCGGTGTCCAGCAGGCGAGCGATGAAATCCCGCTCCAGTCGAAGCGCCGTGGAGCGCTGCTCCACCTCCTGCTGCAGTGTCTCCAGTCGCAGCGACAGATCCACGGCCGTGGCGTCGAGCTCGTCCAACTCATCGTAAAACTGGGGGTGGTGGGGCGACTTCCCTAGCGTCGAGCGAGCTTGTAGATAGCGACGCTGCCCCAGCAAAGGCAGCACGGCGACGATGCGTCGTAAGCGCTCGATGGGTCGCCATAGCAGCGACACCAGCACCACGCCGATGGTCGTCAGGGCTGCCAGCGTCAGAACCAATTGCTCCCCCAGCGCCGTCTCCTGGGAGCTCAAACGCTCGGTAATGTCGCTGACCGCCAACACGTCTGTCTGCCCCACCCAACTCGCGTCCGGTACAGGCATCACCCCGGCGCTATAGCGCCGCGTTCCCACAGTAATGAAATCACCCCGCTGGGGGCCGCCATTCCCGGCCCAACTCTGGGCGATGGCAGCGAGCACGGGGTCGCCCGCGTCGGCAGCGCTGAGTCGATGCAACAGCGGCAACGTACCCGGCTGCGGTCGATGCACCATGGCCAGGCGCAGGCCACTGAATCCAGTCGGACTCAGGTTGAGGGTATTGCCTTGCAGCAGCAGCCACTGCGGCGCGGGGCTGAGGGCGCCCGAGTCAATTGGAACCAGTAGCTGGGTCCGACAGGCCGCTTCGCAGGAAAGAATCAGGGTGCCGCTGGTGCCGACCTGGAAAGGGTCGACGTCGCCACCCAGGCCGAAAACGCTGCCCCAGCCGCGGGTAACCCGCAGATCTTCGTCGATTATGGCCATTCCCTGCGCACCGTGCCGTTCCCTCAGCTCGGTCCACACGTTGTCCAGGGCCCGGCCTACGGTGGCCACCGTGGCTCCGGACCCGGCTCGTTCTTGCAGCAGAGTCAAAACCAGGGAAACAAGGTCCGCCAGCCGCTGCCGCTCGGCGGCCACGGTGGACGACACTTGCTCTGCGGCCAGACGTTGCTCGCGTGCCACGTTACTGAGCAACTGTCGATGCAGGGCGCGCTGGCTCAACCAAACCGACAGGGTGGCAAAGGTCACCAGCATGAAGGTGGCGATCACCACCGCCTTCCAACGCAGGCCGATAAAAATTCCGCGTCCGGTGCGGTGGCCCGAGGGATCAGCGGGCGGCGTTCGCCCCGGTCGCTGGCTGGTACCCTGTCGGGGAGGCGCCGACGGGGCGAGTGTTTGCTCTTCGCTGTCGGAGTTCAGTGGCATTGGGGCCGTAGCAGGCATCACCATGCAATTGGCAACAGCCCTGCGACGAAAAGTGCCGCACCCGGCGCGTTGGTCGGCGGGCCATTTTTTTTGAACGCGCCCGCGTGGGGCGGGGAGTTGAGCTATCCTGCCACAGTCCGCGTGCATGCGGTGAGACAACTTTCCCGCGTACCCGCCGCAGGGTCGCCGTGAGTCCTCTCGGAGAGGTCGACAGAGACACTGCTGGTGCCGAGACTTGGCATGTGCTCGGTGCCGGCGCCATGGGTTGTCTCTGGGCAGCGCGGCTGGCTGCTGCGGGCACACCGGTCACGCTGCTGCTGCGGAGCACCGAGGCGGCGGAGCGCTTCCACGCCGGTGACGGCGTGGTGCGACTCGAGAGCACTGCGGGGGACATCGCGGTGCGCGTGCAAGCCGAGGGGCCCAGCGATGGGATAGAGACAGTGGGCCAGCTCCTGCTCACGGTGAAGGCGCATCAGGTGGCCGAGGCGCTGGGCTCGGTGGCCGTTCGCCTGGGAACACAAACCACGCTGGTGACGCTCCAGAACGGGCTCGGCAGCCTCGACGAGGCGATGCATTGCCTGCGCGCTAGCAAGGTGGCGGCAGGAACGACCACCGAGGGAGCCTGGCTGCGAGGCCCATTCCAGGCGGTGCATGCCGGGCTCGGCAATACCTGGGTTGGTCCCTACCCGGGACTGACCCCACCGCTCTCTGCAGACGCACTGGTCACGGCGCTTGGAGGCGAACAGGCCCGGGTGCAGTGGGATCCGGCGGTGCTCGAGCGGCTTTGGTTGAAGCTCGCCATCAATTGTGTGGTGAATCCGCTGACTGCCCTGGTCGACTGTCTCAACGGGGAACTGCTGGTACATGCCCCGAGCCGGGCCCTGTTGGCCCAAGTCAGTAACGAGGTCCAGGAGGTGATTACGCTTGCGGGCCACCCACCGCCGCGGCCGCTGCTGGAGCTCGTTACCGAGGTGTTGCAGCGCACCGCAGCTAACCGTTCGTCCATGCTGCAAGATCTGCGCTCTGGCCGTCTCAGCGAGATCGAGTACATCAACGGCTACTTGCAGCAAACGGCTAAACGCCTTGGTTACCCTACGCCGGTCAACACCGCTCTGTTGGACCTGGTCAGGTCCAAACAGGCTTTAGTGCGCGAAGCGCGCTCGACCAAACCGTGATCCCGGCCGTTCCGGAACCGCTGGTGCTGGTGCCAGGAGCTTTGCAATGACCGGCTATGGCGCGGGCAGATCGATGGTTTGTGCCAGGCAGCCCGGCCGCGGCTCAGGTGCGCGAGGAGGTCGAGCATATGGCCTGGGGGCTGGGTCCGGAGGCGTTTGTCCGGCAGCAGCTGACCTCGATGGACAGACCCAACAGTGCGGGACCTGTCTCGCTACCGCCTGCCCTGTCTGGTGGCCTGTGGCGCTGCCGATTCCCTCACGCCGCCTGCCGACCATCACCGTCTGGTCCAGCGCATCGCGAGCGCCCAGATTGAAATCATGGCGGGCTGCGCCCACCTACCGCCTCTCGAACGACCGGCACTGGTGAACGCAGCCCTCAGGCGCTGGCTGGCGCGACCGCGCCCGGCCGGATGATTCCATACCCCTATCAAACACAGCACGATTCTTCGGCGCCGACTTGCCGCCTTCGCCCGACTTCTTGGTAGGAAATTCCGATCTGCGAGTGGCAGCACGCGGTGGCGCAGCTGACAGCGTTCTAGACGTAGCGGCTCCAGGTGTGGTGCCTCTTTGCAAGACTCGAAGATCGCGCCTGGAGACGCTCCTTCTATGACCGGATCCGCGTTTACTGCTAGCCAGGAGCCGCTGCCAAAGGCGGGGCGAAATCTCGATCAGCCGGGCTAAACACGCGGCACGAGAAGGCGGCGCACCTGCTCTGTGTCGAAGGGCCAATCCAGCTCGCGGGAGTCGTCTGCGCGTTGCAACACCGGGATGCGGGTGCCATAGCGGTCATAGAGCTCGTCATGACCGGCGATATCACGCTCGATCAGACACCATCGCTCCACCTCCGGTAGACCCTCGACCAGTGCTTTGGCTTCGTGACACAAATGACAGCCCACCGTGCCATACAGGTAGAGAATGGCGGCGCTCGAGGCGCTCAAGTCTTTGCCGTTCTCCGGGAGATGCGCTTGCGGGCCCAGCATGCGGCGTCTAGATTCCATACGGATCGATTGTCAACCTTGACGACCAGGTTCACCAAGCCCTCAAGGCGTGCGTACAGCGCGGCGGCTTCAAGGAGACCAGAGAATGTTCGAGCACATCAGCCGACCGATAACCGTGGCCCTCGGACTGCTGGCCGTCAGCCTCGTCGCGACGGCCCAGGAAGATCCAGAAGACCAGATCAAATATCGCCAGAACACCATGAAGGCAACCGGCGGCCACGTGGGCGCGATCGCTTTGATACTGCGTGAGAGGGTCGACCACCCCGATCATCTGGCGCTGCACGCCCGCTCTCTGAGCGCGGTGGCCGAAACGTTCCCCGACGTGTTTCCGGAAGGTTCTGATATGGGTGACACGCGGGCACTGCCAGCCATCTGGGAAAACCCGGACGATTTCGAAGCCACCATCCAACAAGCCCAAGACGCCATCGCCGCCTTCACCGCGGCCGTAGAGGCCAACGACAAAGAGGCCATCGGCCCCGCCTTCGAAGAGGTCGGTGACCGCTGCAAAGCCTGTCACGACGATTACAGGAAGGAAGAGTAGGTCGGATCGCCAGAAACAGCCAGAGGCGGCCAACGACAATCAGCAGCAAGGCTAAGCCGCGAATCTGTAAAACTGTGTTGGTTGCCTCTCGTAGCCGACGGTTGGGCAAACGCACGGCGCGTTTGCCCACCCCCTCCCCCGACGACCCGCTGCCTGCGCGGAGCGCCCCGCTGGCCGATAGTCTGCTCGCGTCTAGCCACCACCCGGCATCGTAGACGGCCACAACAATGTCCGAGACTCACCACACCGGATCACAGCGGAGGCAGCAATCGACCCGGAGGAGACAATTGCGAGACCCCCACCCAGCGCGGCCTTGGAAACCCCAAAGATGGGCGGCCAATCGAAGGTATTCATGGTACGCCCTTCATTACGCTCCTCGAAATAGGCTCTCCTACGTCATACCCGCGAAGGCGGGTATCCAGTAAGACAAAAATTTCCACTGGGTTCCCGCCTACCCAGGAACGAGTGCGGTTTCATGCCTTTCGGGAAAAGAGCAGGTTTTCACTGCCGTCCCGTTGCTGGCCGTGAGGAGAAATAGGGAGAAATAGGAAATAGGGGACAGTGCGGCCTGGCAAGGCCGCGTGTTCTAGCGGGTGGGACTCCCGCCTGGGCAATCGCTAGCCACGAGCCCAGTATCGAGCCTTGCGGCGCGGCTGGTAACAGGCGCGTCGATGCGTAGGCACGAAAGCAGGCGAGGTGCAAAGGTAACGGGTGGAGCCGACCTTGAAGGTGTTGAGCCCCGAAATTTTCGTCGGGAGTGCCGACGGGTTTGTCCCTCCGGCAGGCAACAGTGCGTGTCGCGTTGTGGCGAGTGGCACGGGTACTCCCCGGGGTCCGAGGCCGTATCGAGCCTGACATCGAGAGCACGTGGTAACCAGGGAGATCCGAGTATCGGTCCGCCGGAGGCGGGCACCCGCGAACAAGTGTCAAAAGCGAGGACGCGGGCGGCGATGCGCGGAAGTCGGAGCCACCTATAGTAGCGTTGATACCCGGTAACGCGGGCGGAGCGAAGGGGTGGCGGTTTGAGACAACGCAAGAGTGAAACACGGCCCTACACCGAGAGGACTCTGACCGTGACCAGCAAGCTTGAGCGTTTCACACTGAAGGCGCGTACGGAACCGCAAACGCGGTTCACGTCCCTGACGGGCATGCTGTTTGACCCGGAAGGGTTGCGCGAAAGCTTCGAGCGCCAGGACGGACGCAAGGCGCCCGGAGTCGACGGGGTCAGGAAGGACGACTATGCAGTGGGTCTGGACGCACGACTGGAGGATCTGTCGGCACGGATTCGCCGTCTGGGGTATCGGCCTGTGCCGGTGCGGCGCACCTATATCCCGAAAGGGGACGGCCGTTATCGGCCGTTGGGGGTGCCGAGCTTCGAGGACCGCCTGGTCCAAGATCGCCTCGGCCGCATCCTTCAGGCCATTTGGGAGCCGGAGTTTCGGGACTGCTCGTTCGGGTTTCGGCCGTATCGCAGCGCGCACGATGCGCTGCGCCGGGTGGCCGAGGTCATCACCAACGGGCGCACGCAGTGGGTGGTGGAGGCGGACATCAAAGGCTTCTTTGACCATCTGTCACACTCCCACCTAATGGAATTCCTGGAGCACCGCATCGGTGATCCCAATCTGTTGCGGATCGTGCGGCGGTTCCTGAAGGCCGGCATCATGGAAGACGGCGCGTTCACGGCCAGCGACGAGGGCGCCCCGCAAGGGGGTCTGGTCTCGCCCGTGCTCAGCAATATCTACCTGCACTACGTACTCGACCTTTGGTTCGAGAAACGATTTGCGGGGACCTGCACGGGGCGGGCGTACCTGATGCGCTATGCCGACGACTACGTGGCCTGTTTCGAGCACGAAGGCGATGCACGGGCCTTTCTCACCGAGATGACCGCACGTCTGGCGCAGTTCGACCTGGAGGTCGAGCCGAGCAAAACGGCACTGCTGCGTTTCGGCAGCGACCAGCTGGGTCGGACGCGGGCGGAGACGCCCGAACCGCGGACCTTCAGCTTCCTCGGCGTTACCCATTATGTCGGGAAGAGCCGGCGGGGGCGCTTCGTTGTCGGGCGCAAGAGCGACGGCAAGCGGGTACGCAAGAAGCTCGAGCTCTTGAGCGAGCGCTTGCGCGGGCTGCGGGCGCAAGGCGGACGGGCGATGGTGGCTTACCTGATCCGGCATCTGCGCGGACACATCCAGTATTACGGTGTGAGCGGCAATAGCCGGGGCGTGTCGGGTTACCTCTACGCCGCTACGGGCCTGTTGTTCAAATGGCTCAACCGGCGCAGCCAACGTCGCTCGTTGACCTGGAAGCGCTTCTACGCGGTCATCAAGCCCATGCTCCCGCCGGCGCGGATCATTCACGACCTCTACCCCGTCCCTTGGTGGAAGACTCAAGCTGGGAGCCGGATGGTGTAACACTCCAAGTCCGGTTCTGCGAGGAGCCGGGAACGAACCGTCGTATGGCCGAGATCATGTGGCACCGCCGGGAAACCAGGCGGCAAACAGAGAACACAAACGTCAGCCTAACCGACGGCAAGGACCCGGCTTACTCTCCG
>CAZLYT010000408.1:0-2566 GCA_964563515.1 uncultured Candidatus Competibacteraceae bacterium
GCAGCTCGTTCAGCAGGTTGGGTAACGCCCTGTCCGCTCTGCGTTATGGCTGCCGCATGTATTTCGGCCGGCGGTGGCAGACTGTGCCCGAGGCCGTACGCGAGTCCGACTGACGTTTCTAACCGCCGAAGCGAACGCGAAGAAAAAACACAGCCGACGGGCGCCAACATAAACGTCGCCAGCCAACTTGCGCACGCAGCAATGTGAGATGGCGCCAGTTTGGCGGACAGTCGAAGTGCTTAGGTTACTGGTGTAATTATGTACCCTTGTAGTTCAGAGTACCGGTGCCTCTTCTCTTCTGTTCCTGTTCGCATCACCAGCGTTTGATCCATGGGACGTCGCGGCCCAATGCGCGACATAGATCTACGGCGGCGTCATAAATCGCGAGCTTGTGGACCGCTGCCCAGAGCTCTAATTGATTTCCTTTGCTCTGACATTTGTGGCAATAATATCGGCCCATCCGCACGTTCACCGAAAATGTTTTGCTCTGGGGAGACGACGAACCGTGGACGAGGCATGGTCCATGCAACTGGTCTCCCGTTCGACTGACGGGCTCGAAGCCTATTTGGCTCAGGACTTCCTCCATCGTGATCGTGTCACGGAGCGCTTTGAAGTCGATACCTGCCATGTCGCGCAAAAGTGTCTGTTTGGGTGTGGAACGCTCTGTGGGACTTCGCAGGCGAGAATTCGAGCTCGAGGTTTCGCTTCTAACGAGCGCCGAGCACCTCAGGCGACCTGGGATACCTCCCGATTCCAGCGTTCGTCTCACGAGGCGGCCCTTTCATACTCCTCGGGCGTCAGGTAATTCAAGGCCGAATGCCGGCGTCTGGTGTTGTAGTATCGGATGAAAGCGGGGATCTCCTTTCGCGCCGCGCCTGCATTCGGGTACGGTTTCATCTCCAGCTCGGTTTTGATCGTCCCAAAACAGGATTCCATAAACGCGTTGTCGTAGCAATCATTGGCGCGGCTCATGCTCTGCAGCATGCGAGCGCGAGCCAGCGTCTGGCGGTACTCGGTGCCAGCATCGACCACCGCTTCGCGGCGGTGCCCGCCGCCTCGATCGGTGTGGTGAATCAGGCCTGGCTCCGGCTGACGGAGAACGATCGCGGCTCGCAAGGCGGCTAGAACGAGCGATTCTTGCAGGTGATCCTGCAGGTTCCAGCCCACGACGCGACGCGAATAACGGTCCATCAGCATCGCCAGGTACAGGAAGTCACCGCCCACGAGCGGAACATACGGTTGAGTAGGCCGGGGGAGTTTCACCCCCAGCCCCTCCAAGAACCGGACGTGAACCTCTCAGCTCATCCGGCTCCCATCACTCAAACCGCAAAAGGGTTTCGCTACTTTCAAAGGCTCCTCCTGCTTGGCAGTTGGCCTGTTGTCGGTAGCCCGAATGACCAAGCCCCTTCGCTCCACCGCCGTTACAGCGGCTTCGTCGCTACTACGAGCTTGTCCGTCCCTGTGCAGCGCATCGATACGATCAGCCTCGCAGGGTTTCTGCTTGTGCTTTTCTCTTAACATCGCTGCCACAGGTTCCCGCAGTTCAACATGAGAGCCCGGATCAAGCTCACGCCACCTCTATGCCGGGCGCCGCCTGGCCAGTAGGCAGGTTTCCGCCAGACTTGTCCCGGGGCAACATCAACTCCCCGGTTTCGACGCCATCTGCAACTTTCGACAATTGAGCGGTGGTTCACTTGCGTTCGTCTTCTTGATCCATACCTGACGCCTCAAGGACGCCTTTTCCGTAACGCTCACGACCATGGCTCTTGACCACAGCCGCTTACGGCGGTTTGCAACCTGCTCCTGTAAGCCGATTGCGGGAGGCCATATATCTCCCATCTCTCATGCCGCTTGCTGCGGCACACTCACGTCCATCTGCCATAGATCGTTGGGTCCCTGTGGCAGCAGCTCGAACAGCTTGGCGGCCTGATAGACCTCGGCCCGCCGAGTCTTTCGCTTCTGCAATAAACCGTGGTCTTGCATCACCACGTAGGTCTCGCGGTCCTTCACGATGCTACCCGCGCGGCGGCACATCACGGCGATTCGCTTGTACCCATACCAGGGGTTCTCCGTCGCCATCCTCACCACGGCCTCGATGACGTCGTCGGCAATCGGACGCCGCGCCGGACCGGGCCGCTTTCGCTCCCCCTCCCGCGGCGGGCGATGCCAACTGCTCGCCGCCACGCCCACGAGCCGCAGCACCTGCGTCTGCCGCGCTCGCGGCGGAGTAGTCTCGATTCGCAGTTCGGCAGCAATCATCTCGCGGCTCTGGGCACTCAAACGGACTGACCCGAAAGTTTTTTTAAAATGCGGTTGGCGATCGTGTACTCCCCGATCACCTGGTCACGCTTCTCGATCTGCGCTTCCAGCTCGGCGATCCGCCGGTCGCGCACGTCGGCGCCCTTCTTCCCACTGCCATTGGCCAGCGCCGCTTCCCCAGCGGCCAGGAACTCATCCCGCCAGCGGTAGAGTGTCGGCTCGCTCACCCCGATCCGCCGCGCGATCACCGCCGCCGGCTCCTCACGCCGCAGCAAACTCAGCACCGCCTCCCGACGATCCTTCACGT